>NZ_JBIVLB010000016.1:51048-149359 GCF_044751045.1 Streptomyces sp. NPDC088745 | reverse complement strand
GGGGCCATGCCTGCCGACTGAACCCTGGCGGCGGGCGGGGGGCCCCCCCCCGGGGGGGGGGGGCCCCGCTGCGGATGCCGCTACTTGCCCTTGGCGGCTTCCTTCAGCTTGGAACCGGCCGAGACCTTCACGCTGTAGCCGGCCGGGATGTCGATCGGGTCGCCGGTCTGCGGGTTACGGGCAGTGCGAGCGGCACGGTGGGTGCGCTCGAAGGCGAGGAACCCGGGGATGGTGACCTTCTCGTCGCCCTTGGAGACGATGTCGCCGACGACATCGGCGAAGGCTGCCAGAACAGCGTCAGCGTCCTTACGGGTCACCTCGGCCCGGTCTGCGAGCGCTGCCACCAGCTCACTGCGGTTCATGCGGTTACTCCAAAGTCTCTGAGCGTCCCCAGTCGGCAGGTGCTTCGGCCGGGGTGTCGCCATCCTCGCATCCGGCACTGACAACGGAACGTAGTCGACGTGCCGAACGGGGCTGGCCGCCCGGCCGAGCACCCCCAGACGATGGCGGGGACGCCGACGGCAGATGACCGCGGTCGCCACAACGGTGCCGTCGGTAGGGGAGATCTGCCCTCACGTCACGGCTAGTCGATAGCTGTCCGTCGACGAGGACATCAGGTGCGCTCAGGCGGATTCCGTCGGAACTGCGCCGCCTCCAGGCAGTGTGCCCAGTGCGCGAGCCCCTTCTCGATACGGGCGAGCGCCGAGTAAGGGGTGTGCTGGAGTACCTGAGTGGCGTAGTTCAGCTCACCGGCGGCGATGGCCTCGGCAGCCTTCTGCCAAGAGGTCTGAAACTGCTGCTCCATTGCTGCGTCGAAGTCGTCCTCGGGTAGCCCTGCTGTCAGGTCATCCGGCAGTTTCAGCAGCGCTCGGGACAGGAGCGCGTCCAGGGCGCGCTCGCTCTCACTGAGGGACTCGGCTGTGCCGGTCATCTCCGGCACCTCCTCGACGGGTATGGAGATGCCGTCGGCGATGGCCTGGTCCATGTCGTCGAATACGTCGGCGATGTCCGCGAGGTCTTTGGCGAGGTACCGGATGCGGCCCAGAGCGCGGGCCATGGCTGGCAGCAGGATCTCTGCCCTCTCGTGCTCGGGAGGGGAAGACACACGGGCTCCGTCAGGTCGGGTCGGCGTTTCGGGGAAGTAGGGAGCACCCTATGCAGGTCGAGCGGCTGGTGGTTCTGGGGGTGGAGTCGCATCGGCCGCCGAGCGCTGTTTCACGCCACGGAGACGCACAGTCGACGTTCAGACGCTGGGGGCAAGGAAGTCGCGGGCGCCGCGGAGGGTGGTGCGGAGCTTTCGTTGGGTACGGCGGCTGTCGAGGCGGACATCGAGCGCCCCGGGAAGCGTCGTGTCCGCCCGCAGACCCTGGGGCAGCCGGGAGGGGTCGAGTCGGTCGCGGCGGGCGATGAGGACGCCGAGCTCGTATCGGGTAACGGCGTGGGCGCCCGCAAGGTGATGTACGCCGCGCGCGTCGGTGGCGGCGAGTTCCAGCAGGCCGGCGGCGAGGTCGGTGACGTGCACGGGGCAGCGGATGTCGTCGGTGAACAGCGCTCCGTCGCGGCGGCCGGCTGCGAGGTCGTGGACGATGCGCACATGTGCGGATCCGGTGCCGCCGATGATGAGGGAGGTGCGGGCGATGACGGAAGCCGGGTACAGGAGGCGTACGCCTGTCTCCGCCGCGGCCTTTGCGGCGCCGTACGGGGTCAGCGGGTCAGGATCACAGGCTTCGTTGTAGTGAACGCGGCCCAGGCCGGAGAACACCGCGTCGCTGGAAACGTGGACGAGGCGGCTGTCGTGCTGGGCCGCAGCCATGGCCAAGCGGATAGGGCCCTCAGCTGTGACTGTCCAGTCAGCGTCACTGCTGGTGGCGTTGATCACGACGCTGGGCCTCACCTCCGTCATCACGGCTTCGAGGCGGTCAGGGTTCCGAAGGTCCAGCTCGTACCACGCTGCGGCCGGGACGCTGCCGGGCCTGGACGCGAAGGTCGCGGCAGTCGTGTGCCCCGCTGCTGTCGATTGGCGGACCAGCTCAGCCCCGAGGAGTCCACTGCCGCCGACGATCAAAACAGTCATGGCGCGACCGTAGAGGATCCATCGCCGTCCCGACCCGGAATCTCGCCTGGAGCCATAAGGGTCCGCCTCTACTCCCGGAGGGTGCAGGCTTTCGGCCGGGGTGAGGAGCCCGCTGCAGCTCGTTGCCGGACTGCCTCAACCGTGACACCTCTCGGAAGGGTGCTCGCCAAGGGGCGCCATGCGGTTCGGGGAGGGGCGACAGCCAGAGCTCGCATCGAAATAATGTTCCCTTTCTGAATACATGCGGTTACGTTCGGTTCCACGCAAGATCGCAAGGGGGGTTCCATGCACGCCGATACTGCTCTTCCTGGCCGGCCGCCGGGTATCCGAGAGGACGCTGACGGCCTGACGTCGCGCCAGCGCGCCGTCCTGACCTGCATCCTGAGCTCCGTCCGAGAGCGCGGCTACCCGCCCTCGATGCGTGAGATCGGGCAAGCGGTGAAGCTCTCCAGCACCAGCTCGGTCGCTCACCAGCTCCAGGCACTCGAGCGCAAGAGCTTTCTGCGCCGTGACCCTCAGCGCCCGCGGGCGTATGCCCTCGCTCCCCGCGCCCAGGCGCTGGTCGACGCCCACCGGCTGCCTACGCCCTCTGACGAGGACGTGGCCGAGCGGGCCGCCCAAGCGGCGCGAGCGGCCGCCGTGGCGCATGTCCCGCTCGTAGGACGCATCGCCGCCGGACCGCCAATCCTGGCCGAACAGGATGTCCAAGACGTGCTTCCAATGCCTCGTGCGGTAGTTGGCCACGGCGACCTGTTCGCACTCCTGGTCGCCGGCCAGAGCATGATCGATGCCGGCATCCGTGATGGCGATGTGGTGACCGTGCGCCGTCAGAGCAGTGCCGAGCCCGGCGATATCGTGGCCGCTCTCCTGAGCGACGGTGAGGCGACCGTGAAGAAGCTCCGTATCGCGGACGACGGAGCATGGCTGATGCCCTGCAACCTGGCCTACAGACCGATCAGGCTGGGAGATGACGGGGCGATCCTGGGCAAGGTCGTTGCCGTCATGCGATCCGTGTGACCCTTTCCTGTCCGACGGCGGCACGAGCTGCCGGAGCTACCGCTCCTCCCCGCGCGACCTGGCGCGCACCCTGTCGTCCAAGGTGATCAGACGGGGGCGCAACACCCCTCCGGCAGTTCGCCATCCTGCAGAGGCGCCAGGGGCCCCGGGCCTTGCGTTGCCCCCGTGCGGGTGGCACCGCCTGATCCGGCTCCCAGGGGCTGTTACGCTCGGCGCGCCCCAGATTCTCGTGGGGCGGGCCGTGCGCAGGCCCGCGTTGTCGGCCCGGCTGACGCGCTACGGAAAGGTGCTCTGCACCAGCGCATTCAGACCTTCTGAATGCCCACGGAGCTGCCATGCCTGCTGATCACGCCCGTAAAAGCCGTGTACGCCGCCGCGGAGAGGACACCGGCGAGTCGTACACCGAAGCGGCCAAGGCCGTACGACGCGAGCGCAGTGCGTACAACCAGCCGTCTTGGGATCCGTGGATCGCTCCCCGCTGCGAAGTAACTGACCCGATCGCAGGGCATGACCCGTGGCTGTCCGGTCCATGCCCGGAGGGCTGCCCGACGCGGGAGAACTCGGATTACCGCGCCTACCTGGAGACCCTCCCCCCGAGGGAGCGTCTGCCGCGCCCGGCGCCCGTGGGGGACCCGTACGTGTGCCCTGGCGCTGACTCATGCACCGACGCCGGCTGCAGCTGCAACTACGTCCATCTGGCGGTTTGCCGGGACTGCGACGCCGTCTACAGCCCCGGGCTTGAATTCCCGTGTCCGAACTGCGGCCGCCGGCCGGAGTAGAAAGCATCGCCAGCGGACCTCCTCCGTTGATCAAGCAACGGAGGTGCTGGCGCTCTTCGTCGAGGACTCCTGCCGAACGCTCCAAGCGCTCTCGGCGACGGAGCGTCGGTCGTGCTCCGTCCGGGCTGCGGTGAGCAGGCCCTGCCACGACGTGACGGTCGGGCGCCTGCGCAAGAGAGCGCGGCGTTCACGCTCGGTCATTCCACCCCAAACGCCATGCTCTTCCCTGTGATCGAGGGCGTATGCGAGGCATTCGGTCCGCACCGGGCAGCCCGTGCAAATAGCTTTTGCTCTGCTCTGAGCCGAGCCTTGAACGAAAAGCTCTTCCGGGTCTCCTGTCCGACATGATCCTCGTGCACGCCAGGTTTCCTGGCCCCCCTTGTTCACCGACCCCGCCCTCTCACCTCGTCATCCCCTCCCCCGCCAAACTCAGCAGGCAAGTGCCGCGACGCTACGCCAACCGTTTCTGCGACGAAATAGCGGCCGCGTACAGTGACCCGATCGAGTGAACAGCTGGCCAGATACCTACCGTCTACGGCTGGAACTCCGCAGCCCAGGAGTCCCTGGGCACGGGCCGCGCCAACTGACGTAGAGATCTTTCGAAGGACCGAAGGGAAGAGCACGATGCCGCAGGCACAAGATCGCAGGACCGCCGGCAGTCTTGCTTGTGGGGCGGCGGTGTGTGCCTTCCTGACGCTCGTCACCGGCACACTCTTCCTGGCTGTCACAGCCAGTGGTCTGCTGGTCGCAGCGCTTATGGCGCATCGCCGGACGCTTGAGCTTCGCCCGTACTGGTACTGGCCTGCGTGGCTGACCGGCGCGACCGTGGCTGCTCTCCTCGCCACAGCCGCCGACGAGGCGGCCCGCCTTCTGCTCCTGCCTCTGGCCGCTGCCGAGGCCATCATCGGCCTCGTTCTCCTCGCTCTGTGGAGCCACCGTCGGCACGGCCGCGGCGACTGGATCGTCTGGCTGCCCGAGACTGGCGTGACCCTGCGCCGCGAGTGGAGCCGCCGTGCGGCGATCCACTGGGCGCAGACCGAGTGGCCCGGCCCGCCCTGTGCGATCAGCCCTGCCGGGTCGTTCCCCGAGGCGGCAGCCGCCACTCCTCTCTACCCGTACCGCGATCGGCCAGGGATCACAGGTCTGCGGTCACCCGAGCACGGCTGGACACGACCCATCGGTTGAGAGGAGCTTGGGACGCGCGGGCACCCTGGTGGGGTTCAGACCGCCGTTTGTAACCCGGGTGACGAGCGCGCCCCAGGCTGCGGTCCGGCCCTTCCCTGACCTGTCCTGAACGAGCGACGCCGCACGGCTGTACGACTGGTTCGTTACGGCCTCTCACCACGGCGCCCACGGCGCCGGCGGCGCCTGCGGCCGCAGGTAGCGGGGGACGTCACCCTTCATCAAGATTCGCGGCGCCTCGCTGAGCGAGCCGTGCACGACGACGCTCCGCTGTGCACACCATCTCGCTCCAGGGAAGCAGGACCTCCGGCATGGCCCGCTACATCAGACCCGAACCACCTTTCACGCTCGACCGCGTGGAGATGACCCAGCACCCCGCGCGCACCGTCCGCGTCCACCGGATTGCGGCCGCGTTGCACATCCTGGGCATGAGCGCCCTGATCGGGGCGACGGCCGCGACCGGCACCACCCTCATCCACACGCTCATGAGCAAGGCACGGACCTGGCACGAGATGGTCAGCTGGTGGCATCCGGCGCTGCTCTCCCTCGTCCTGGTCCCCGTCGTTCTGTACGCCTGGCGCTGGGATCGCATCAGGGCCGGTTGGCGCTTTCGCGGCTACCACCTGGGCGATGAGGAGCTGTACATACGCGCCGGTCTTCTCTACCGGCGGTTCACGGTCCTGGCCTACGCCCGGATACAGGAGGTCAACGTCGTCTCCGGTCCCATCCAACGCCGCTACCACCTGGCCACCGTCACCATCAGCAGCGCGGCCGGGCGTAACGCCATCGCCGACGTCGACCCGCAGACGGCGTACGAGCTGCGCGACCGGCTGACCGACCTCGCCCGGAAGCGGAGGCTGCCGGTATGACGCTGTCTCCCCTGCAGGGCCGCCTGCATCCGGCCACCCCGCTGCGGCGCAGTTGGGCCGTGCTCGCCGCGCTTGCAGGTCTGGCGTACCAGCAGCACAACCTCTTCAGCGTGGGGACTGCAGACGCGAGGAACAAGATCGACGTGCCCCTTTGGGTCGCCTGTACAGCCGTAACGGTGGTTGTCGCGGTCGTCCTGAGCCTGTTCATTGCGTCGTGGAGACTGAGCCACTACAGCCTGGATGGTGACGAACTCGAGTACCGCAGTGGCCTGCTCTTCAAGGTCCGGCGGCACTGCGAGCTTCACCACGTCCAGAGCGTCGACATCGGCCAGCCCTTCTTCGGCAGGTTTCTTGGGGTCTGCACCCTCCGAGTCGTGATGTCGGGCACGACGATGACCCTCTCCTACCTCACCCTCAATCAGGCGAGAGCGCTCAAGGCCCGTATCCTCGCCGAAGACACCGCCGATGAGCGGCTGCACCAGGTCAGGACTGCGGACCTGGTCGTGGCTCTCCTCCTTGATCTCGGAACGAACCTCAAGTCGCTCCTCCTCGTCGGAATCGGCGTAGGCCCGTACGTTCTCTCCGGCGAGCTGTTCACCCTTTCGACGCTGGTCGCCTGTGTGCCCAAGGTGTGGAAGCTGACGGGGCGGCGGCTCTTCACCTACAGCCGGTGGTCGGTCACCCGTATCGCCGAGGGCAGCTATCGCACCGACCATGGCCTGTTCGACACCCAGCAGTACACCTACCGGGCCTCCCGCGTCGCATCCGTCGAACTCCATCAGCCCGTTCTGTGGCGACGGTTCAACTGGGTCGAGGTGCGGGTGGCCGTGGCCGGAGCGGGAAGACCTGGCGTGCTGCTGCCTGTGTGCCCGCGCACCGTCGCCGAGAAGTTGGTGCTTCACCTCCTTGGAGCGGACGCCGTGGCCCATCTCCACGCTCCCATTCCGGCGCCTGGGAAAGCCCGCAGGGCGACGCCCTTCCACAGGGCGCTCGGCTACCGCCTCGGCAATGGGTACTTCGCCACCTGGCGCGGCTACTTCTTCCGCAACAGCATCACGATCTGCCCCGCTGCCCGAATTCAGACGGTCAGCGTTCGACAGGGGCCATGGCAGCGCAGACTCGGCCTCGCCAACGTGCACGCGCACATGGCAGGAGGGAACCGCGTGTCAGCAGTCCACCGCACATCTGCCGAGTCAACCGATCTTGCGCACCGCCTGCACCAGGCGTCCATGCTTCATTGACCTCGGTCCACGCCGATCGCGTGGTTCCGTACCCCGGGGCAGCCCGTTTTCGAGCCTGTAGATGACTGTCGTGAGGAAGGCCGGAAGGCGCGTACGCGCCTTCCGGCAGAGGCCACCATAGGGATGTACCGCTCGTCTGCCTCAGGAGACCGCGCCCGTGATCCGTGCTCACCATCGACTCAAGGGTGGGGCCGCCCAGCTCGGCGCTGCTGGCCCGGGCCTGTCCGGCCCATTCGGCATCTGGCCCGCCGACGACCACCAGGACGACGAGGACCAGGACGACGAGGACCAGGAGCGCAAGCTCATCGACCGCACGCAGGAGACAAGCACCTGATGACCAGCGAAGACCGCGGCGCCGCCGGCCCGTACACCGAGTACGACAACCTCCACGGTGCTGCACGCCCGGGAGAAGGACCTGCCGCTGCTGCACCCGTACGGCACCGTGGAGGTCGGCGGCCGTTACGTCACACCAGGCGGCGGGCGGCTGACCGTCAGGAAGGATGGCAAGCACCTCCAGATCACACTGGACCACCTTGGTTGCCCGGCCCAGCTCACCGCAGAGAAGACCGCCCTCTTCGAGCGGCTCGGTCTCGCTGCTGAGGGCCACTGCCTGCACGCCGGGTGCCGTCACCACGTCGCTGCCGCGGGGGCGGTCCTGCGCTCCTTCGCACTACGGACCGGCAGCATCGAGCTCACCACCTTCGTTCGGGCCGCGCTCGCCATCGAACTCGGCGACGAGCGCCCCGTCGACCGGCTCTTGAAGGACACCGAGGCGCTGGCTGGCCCCGTCCGTCGAACGGCCCCGGAGGAACACGGGAGCCCCGCCGATTGAGGTTCGCCAGCCCCATCCGACCAGCGGGTCCAGGAAGCGCTCAGGGGCGCCAGGGACTCGGCAGACCTCACGCGGAGGAACTGATGAACCACGATCTTGCTGCCGACCTTCACCGCCGTGCTGCACAGGACCAGGCGGCCCGCCAGCGGATGCTCGAGACCGGCGACGGCCGCGACCTTGTCCGGGTCGACGCCGACAACACCGCTTGGCTCAAACAGGCCATCGCGGCACATGGCTGGTTAGGAATCAGCCTGGTCGGCGAGCAGGGAGCCGACGAAGCGTGGCTCCTGGTCCAGCACGCCGACCGCGATCTCGATCTTCAACGTCAGGTGCTCGGTCTCCTTCAGGACGCTGTTGCGGATGGTGAGGCCCTGCCTCGCCATCTTGCCTACCTCACCGACCGGGTTCGGGTCGCAGCCGACGAACCGCAGGTATACGGGACTCAGTACATCAAAGCCCCGGACGGGAAGCTGCAGCCGTACACCGTGGCCGAACCGGAACTGCTCGATGCTCGACGTGCCGCCATGGGCTTGGAATCCGCTGCGGAGTACGACAGGCGTATGCGCGGCCGCGATCCTGAGGCCGTCTGATGCTGGCGCTCATGGACGCGGGGGATTCGCCAGCGCTGTGCCGGCCCCGAACGGTTAGGGCTCAATGAGGCCGACGCCTCGGCCTCTCCGAAGGAGCCTCTCGACTATGACCGCCTCTCACACCGCCGCGCTCGCCGTGCCCAGCCCGGGATGCTCCGAGGCCTCCGGCCTGATAGCACCGGTCTCGGCGTCCTCACCGACCCCGGTGGCGGCAGCTCCGGCCGCCGCCCGGTGCCCCCGCTGTGACCGCGACGCGCTGTACGGCCTGGAGTGCGCGCACTGCGGCCGTGTCATCATCACCGGTCTGATCGGAGGTCCGAGGCTGTGCCCAGCAGAGGAGCGCGCCCAAGCCACCGGACGTCCGTACTGCCCGAAGTGCTACGCAGCCGACGCCCAGCTGTACGTCACAGGAGCCGGCGACATGTGCGGCCCGTGTGCGGTCGGACTCCTGGGGCGCCGGATATCGGACCTAACGCCGGTCGCGGAGACGCCCCCGGCGTGACCCGTGGGGCGGTGAGCTGCACATCCTGACCCGCGGATGGCCGTCGGTGGCCCGCCCGGGACGACGTGCGAAGGGCCTCCGGGCGGGCTCCTCTGTTAACGATGCCAGCAGCCACCGTGCGACTGGTCGAGGCGCGACCGAAGCCGGGCTTGAGGTGCCGTCCATTGGACGGCAGACTCGGTCCCGGAGAACAGTCGGCCTCCCAGTCGCTCCCGCGATAGCGGGGATGCAGCCCGCCCCGGCACGGGCTCTTCCTGCGCGCCGTCAACCGTGAGCGCGATCCGCACGTCTGGGGAGGAACCGCCATGCCCGTTACCGACGAACACACCGATGCCTTGCCGCCGGCCAATGCCGTGCACGTGGCCTGGTCGCTGGTGCTGGCGGCGAGCGAGCCATCGGCTCGCCGCAAGAAGGCCGTCCGGTTCATCAAGAACTATCGCCCTGTCCCGGCCATGGAAGACACCCACCGCGCGACGGTCTTCCTCATCGGGTCGGTCGCCGGGCTGTACCTGGGGAACCGGCAGACGGCCGCCGAAGACCCGGACGGCATCGCCGAGCTGCGGCAGGTGCTCGTCGGGCGGATCGTCGGCAGCAGCGCAGTCGAGGACCTGCCCGCGCAGGACCAGGCGGAGGCGGTCGCCTTCATTACTGAGCTCATCGGGCAGCTCCCTGCGGACTCGGAGTTGGATGTCCTGGCCTGGTACTACGGCTGGCGGGCGGAGAGGGCGAACCGTGGCGACCAGCCCGGCCCGAATCACACGGCCGTCCTGACGTGCGCGCTGCTCGCCGTGGTCGATGTCGGCGACCTGGCCAACGACAGGTCGATCATGCGGGACATCGTGGACCAGGCGGTACAGCAGAACTTCCGTCTTCCGTAAGGGGCCCGGCAGTAGGCGCCGGATCTGCCGGTCGTGGGGCACTCTTCCGGCCCATTGTGTTGTCGACACCGATGCCCGCTGCGAGACCCTTCTGCGGGAGGTCGTGAGCTGCTCCGGTCACGCTGCCGTGCGGTTGCAAGCCGATCTCTGGCCCTCTACTCGCCGGGTAGAGGGCCAGAGCCCTACCAATGTCGGTGAGCGCGGGGACCTCAGTTCTCGTGGTCCGGCTTCAAGCCGAGCACGTTGGAGATGAGCGGCACACCGATCGACAGGGTGAACACCGGCCCGAGAGAATGGGGGTTCAGGGTGCTGCCGATCTCGTCGAAGTAGTCGGCCAGAGTGCCCTCTTCAAAGCCGCCGCTGAGGAGATCCCACGGCGAGCGGCCGTGGGGGCGCTCCCGGAACTGGGTAGCCGTGGTGACGGCGTAGCAGATGGACGCCGGCCACAGCTGCTCGACCAGGTAGTCCCGCGCTGCGGGAGGACTGTCCTCCTCGTCCTCTTCCAGGATGTCGACCACCTCGGCACGGAAGCGGTCACGCAGGTTGGGGTGGGCGGCCTCAACCGCGCTGACGAGGGTACTCAGGCTGGTGCCTGGCCCCAGGGCCTGCAGGGCGGGCGGCAAGTCGCCAGGAGGAAGCCACACCCATACCTGGCCAGGGTCGAACCAGTGCGGCAGTGGTAGCCGCAGAGTGCCGTCGTCGCCTTCGAGTCGTTCGCGGAAGTCCGGGCCTGCGGCGCAGGCCAAGAGCGCCGTCACGGCTGACCAGCCCGCCGGCGCGGAGACATCCTCGTCGGTCAGCGCGTCGATGAGGTAGGCCAGGCGCAGCGGGTGGCCACCGAGGATGTCGCCATCGAATACGCAGAAGGGGCAGAGGACGAGCCGGTCGTGCTCGGTGGCCGGCAGCAGGTGCGCGGCCGGGTACCTGTCGCCGCACAGGGAGCATTGCGCGTCGTTGACCAGTGCGTCGACCTTAGCTGCGCGGGCGCGGCCGAGTTCCTCCCATACCGTGTGCACGATGTCTGTGAGTGGTGTAGTGCCGGGCAAGGTGAGCACCATCGCTTCCCCGGAGTTGATGGGGATCTTGGGTGTGATGAGGGTCAGCTCGGGGACGGTGGTGAGGTCGTAATGATCCGGGTCGTCGGGATCTGCCTCGGTGTCCGTTCCACCCGGGCGGGAGAGCATGGACCAGACCGGCCCAAGCCAGCCGGTCCAGATGCCGCCTTCGGGGAACCCGTCGGTCTCCACAGGCCAGCCCTCGACTTGGAACGCGTTGATCAGGCGGTCCTGGACTTCCGCCGTCAGGATCTCCTTGGGGGCGGGGGTGTGAAGTCGGGCGGCGCGGGCGTGGCTGCCACCATCGGCCTCGGCTCGGATCGCCAACTTCTTCTTGCGGTTGCGCGTCATCGTGCTCGTCATCCCGTGCGGTCCCACGTCCCGTACTTCGGCATCTCAAGCACAGGTGATCGATGAGTGAGATTCGACAGAACCTTGTCCGCCGGAGCTGCTGGTCACGTGGGGACGCACAGCATCGGAGTCGGGCGGTCACTAACGCCGCGTTGACGGTAGCGCGGCGGCCCGTACGCGGGCAATCGGCCCGACGGGGACCAGGATCGCGCGCTCGTGGGCAGAGAAGCCGATGAGGCCGTGACGGACGGCGCGCGGCGGCGTATGTAGAGGTGTCTGCGCGTTCATCCTGCCGCTGCCGAGCCGGTATGCTGCCCGGCAGGCGGCCACGACCGCCGACCGCTGAAGGGGCCCTCCGCCCACGCTGGAGACCTCGTTGGTAGGCCAAGCCGTCCTTCGACGCATCGTGCACCTGACCATGCCTGCCTTCAGAGCGGCGTGTGCGTGGGGCGCGCTGCTGCATGGAGTCAGACATGCCTACCAATCCGCCCCGGAAGTCGCGGAAGCGTACCCGGGAACTGCGAGAGCTGAGCCGAGCCGCCGGCCTGCGGTTCACCGAGGCGATGCGGGCGAACGATCGCACCCGAGCCGACGCCCGGCCACTGCGCCCCTCCCCCACCCGCACCATGCTGTTGCCGCTCGTGCCGGACGCCCTGCGCGGAATGTACGAACTGGATGGACTGCTCCTGAGGCTCCGCATGGACATGGTCCTGAACCATGAGGGGGAGCTTGTGGGCTACCGGGACAACGGAGGAGTGCCGATCCCCGAGGCGCCGATTGAGGACGTCACCGAGGCGTACTGGCAGGTGCGCAATGCACTACCCGAGGGGACGGAGGAGCTGGTGGACGGGACGGAGGAGTACCCGCCCAACGTGCTGCTGCTGGTGGGGCCCGACGGCGGGAACGTGACGCACCTGGCGTCGATTGAGGTAGCCGAGGCGGATCTCGCCCTGCTCGCGACGTTCGCCGACGCCCTCGACCGCGCGGCCCGTCCGCGTCCCGGCTCGGAGTTCCAGGCCCTGAGAGAGGCGCTGGGTGAGCTTGGACGAATGCCCTACTACTCGTGGATGCCCAAGGGAGACGAGGCCGTCGTCTCCGACTGGGTACGGCAAGCCCTGTCACCGGTCCTGGTCTCGCCTTTTGACGGCCCTCATGGCCCCGACGACTACGAGACGCTGTCCGGTGTGCTGCGGTACGCCGAGAGCCTGGGCTGGGAGAGCGTCAAGGTGAACCAGGATGAAGAGGAGGCGGCTGAGCGAGCGTCGTTCAACATGATGCGCGCAGCAGGGTGGACCTGACAGCCTGCCCCGGGGCCGCGGGCCATCCGTGATGGCCAGAAGGCCGTGCAGCACCGACAGGAACGGCCTACCACGGGCCTGGTGACGGTGGGCGTCTTCAGGCGGAGGGGTTCCGTACGATCCCGCATCTACTACCTTCAAACCCATGACGATTCCGCCCCAGGCATCCTCCGCCGGCCCCGCCCCCACTGCTTCGGAGATCTCCGCCGCGCTGTCGGCGCTCGGTGTGTACGCCAGCGTCCCCTCAGAGGCCGAGCTCGCGCAGCAGGCCGCCGCGGTCGGCGGTGAGCAGGTCCTGGCCGCCATCCTCGCGAACGCCCTGTACGGGGCGTCGATCGGCACCGGGATGGTCACCGAGGGTCGGATGCTCGAAAGTGGTGCCGGCGGCCGTGAGCTCGGCCTGGCCCGCGAGCAGGTCCTCAAGGCGTCCGGCGCGGACGACGTGGGCGTCATGGGCGTCCTGCACTGGCAGGCGGGCCAGGTACGTCAGCCGCTGAAGAGGATGAATGAAGGCGGCGCCGGACCCATCGTGGAGGCCGCCGCGCACGCATCCAACGCGCTGCTGGACCTCCTGGCATGCACGACCGTGACCTCCGTCGACGACCTGCGTGCCACCGAGATCCCCGAGCAGCTCCTCCGTGCCCGCCGGGCACTCGAGGCCGGCATCTCGGCGATCGATGCGCTGCCCGGCGCTGTCGCCGAGATGTTCATCGGGCCCGTCACCGACTGACGCAGCGGGCATCGATTGGTCGCCCTGACATGGCGGTGTCCAAGGATTCGAAGGGACTGCGGCGGGGTCACGTCTCCGAATCCCAGACTGCTACCCAGTCCATTGACAGGGCACCGGTCGAGCACCCGCGGATATTGCACAGCCGTCTGTCAGTGCCGGATGGGAGGATCGCAAGTGGCCGGGCGTCCGGCCCGTACCCGGGGGACGGACATGAGCAGCGAGAGCACGTACGAGTGGCCGCGTGGGGCGACACCGTCGGACATGATCCAGCTGGAGGCGTGGCTCGCCCAGCACGGATGGGAAGTCGACCCCACGGTCTACATGGCCGGTGCGGGCGGCGCGGCCGTCCAGGTGCGACGTACTGGTGCGGCCTGGCAGGACGGGGAGGCTGGACTGCTCATCCTGCCCGCAGAGACGGTGCTCTGGGACGGCACCCGGATGCAGATCGCGCCCCCGGCCGCTGTACCGGCCCGCTGTGCAACCTCGTAGGGTCAGGGTCGGAGATCACGAGGGGTAGGGGGTTCGGGTGGACATCAACGAGCAGATCGAGGCTTCGCGGACGTGGGAGCACGGTGACCCGGGGCCGCGCCCGTACGACCCGAACTCCGCCGGGCTGGTGCGCACGGCCGCTTTCCTGGAGCGGATCGCCGAGTTGATCAAGGAGGACCCGGAAGCCTCGGCCCTGGTGCACGCCGGCAACGATCCGGCCGCACTGCTCCCATTGACGGAAACGGCACCGGGCCGGGAGCGGCTGCGCCTCGCGTTCGACGAGGACCCCGGGATGCTGCTGTGGCTGGAGTCCAGCGCCGCTGGCCAAGACGTCCTCGCCCGAGTCCAGATGTCCGTGGACGCCCCGGACCCGGAGGTGGCCGCGGAAGCGATACGCACCGCCGCGTCACCGCGGGTCGCCGAGCAGCGGCGCCGCCGACACGAGGAGAGGGTGCGGGACCACGAGGAGCACCTGCGCTACCTGGCAAGTCCTGAGCACGCGGCCCGCAAGCAGCAGACGTACGAGGTGATGATGTCGGCCTTCGAGGCGCAGCGCGGCGCGGAATAGAGGCATCGCACGGCTGCGGCGCCCCTACATGCTTCCGGCCCCCCTTCGACATGAAGTCGAAGGGGGGCCGGTGCGTTGGTAGCGGGGACAGGATTTGAACCTGCGACCTCTGGGTTATGAGCCCAGCGAGCTACCGAGCTGCTCCACCCCGCGTCGGTAGGACCACCCTACGCCACTGGCCGTCGGCCCCGGACCGGATTTCCGCCTGGCGGTGCCACTACTGCCCCATCAGCCTCAATTTCGGTACCTAGCGCACTCTTCTGTCACCGCGGGCCGTTGCGGGGAGGGCCACGCCGGCCCCGGGGACGAAGGAGGACGCGGTGAAGGAAGCAACCAAGGGCACAGTGATCGCGGTGGGCCGGGCGCAGCGGCCGGGCACAGAGCTCCCGTGCGCAGACGGGGTCGACGTGCAGCAGCGCGGAGAGATGGTGTGCGCGGCCGTGGTGGACGGGGCCGGGCATCACCCGGACACCGTGCGGTACGCCGCGCTCACCCCGCCGGTGATCACGCACATCGGGATGGAGCTGGGCGGGCTGCCGGGACTGATGACGGCCGGGCAGATGGCCGCGGCCTACAACCGGCCGCCGCACGCGTCCGCAGTGTTCGCCTGCGCGCAGCCGGGGCAGCCGACGTCCGTCCATTGGATCGGGGACTGTCGTGCGTACGGCTGGCGGGAGGACACCGGGCTCACCCTCTGGTCCGACGACCAGACCATGGGGAACTGGTTGCGGTGGAACGGTGGTGCGGCCGTACAGCTGGAGGCCGCGAAGCACGACAACTGGGCACGCCTGGGGCTCGCGCAGTCCAGCGCGGCGACGTGCCGGCAGGTGCAGATCCCCGAGGAGGAGGCCCGCCTCGTGCTGGTGATGTCCGACGGGGTATCCGACCAGGTCGGTACGGAGACGATCACCTGGCTGTGCAGCGAGCACTCGGACGGGCCGCAGGCCCTCGCCGACGCCCTGGTGGCGGCGGCCGAGGCCGAGGAGAGTGGGTACCGGGACGACGCCACCGTGGTGGTACTGCGGCTGCGTTGAGGGGCGTTTCGCAGGCCATCCGCCAGCGCCCCGTACTCTCGGGGCGTCGGCGGAGGGCCGCCAGGCCTCGTTGAAGTCCGGGTGCCCGCTGTCGGTCACGGCCCGGGCCACCCCGTACGCGAGACAGCCACAGGGCAGCGCGTCCGATGGCGGCGGCGTCTCTCCGCCCGGCGCGCGATGGCGAACTCGACGACGTCGAGGGGCGTTCTCATCTCCCTCGATCGAGGGCAGTCTGCACCGGAGGCTCATCTCGCTGGGCGTTCACCCGGACGGGTGGCACGTACTTGGCCACGTGAAGGGCTCGGGGCTATGGTCGGCCGCGGCCCCGTGCGGCCGAAGGCTCCCGTCCCGTCCCATGACCGCGACGAACATCAGGCCGCAGGTGCTCCGCATCAGCACGTGTTTCGTCCTGTCCGTGCTGTCCGGCCGGCGGGTCATGGGCCGCAGGCTGTGAAGGACGTACCGATGACGAAGAATCACGCTCGCAAGTCCGCGGCCCGCACCCGTTCCGCCATGACCGGTCAGCCCTACACGTCCGCCGGCCTACGGCGCGAGTCCGAGCTCGTCGTGCTGCGGCAGTACGGGAACGGCGGCCCCGGCTGCCTCACCCTGGTCGTCGCGAACTGGACGGCTCCGGGGAACCGGTCCTTGGCTGGCATCGCGCCGGGAGTGGTGCACCAGTGGCCGAGCTCCGCCGAGCCCGGCAAGCCGCGTGTCGATCCGTACCGGCACATGATCGAGCACGGCTGGTCCGACGGTGCGGATCCCTCCATCGGCGTGGCCCAGTGGGGCGTCGTGTTCGCCACCCCGGGCGGCGTCCTGAGCCACATCGCGTGGGACGACTGTCTTCTGTACGCCGAGGCCGTGCAGCTCACGCCGACCAACCACGCCGCGCTGGCCTGTGCCCAGGACGGTCTGGTCCGCGTCGTGGTCACCAAGACGGCACAGCCCGCCGACCGCAGCACCACCCAGGCGTGGGTCCTGAGGCTGCTGTCCACGCCCCGGCTGGCGGTGAAGGCCCTGTTCCAGATCCAGGAGTCGCCCTGTCTGCCGGGCGCGTTTGTGGAGCACGTCAACGGCCGGCTGCCCGACGGTGTCGCCCTGGTCTCCCCGGGGTCGGGATTCCTGCCGCCGTGGTTGACCGGCCCGGCGTAGCCCCGCCGTTCTGCGGCTCAGCGGGCCGTGCGGACTGGAGGTGGCGCGGGCCTCGTTGGGCTGATCAGGCGGCCAGGCCAAGGAAGCGGGTCGGGTTCTCCCTCCAGGGGACCTTCTTGCGGCGGTAGGCGTCGAAGGCGCTGCTGCGCAGCGAGTGCCGCGAGTGCAGGGCGACCGTCTCGGGCGGGTTACCGGCGGCCAGGGCCTGCTGGATCCAGCCGCGCCGGAAGCTGTGGGCGGTGATGCGCCGGACGGCGGCGCGGGCCGCGCGCCGGGCGGTGCGCCAGGCCTTGAGGACGGCGTCGGCCTCCTCGGCGGTGGGCGCCGCCTCGACGGCGGCGTGCGCCTCCTCCTTGGCCTGGGCCGCGGCCGCGAGCTCGTGAGGTGTGGGCGTCGGCGTGAGCTCGGTGGCACGGGCGGCGGCCTTGACGATGTCGTTGACCGTGTCGGCGGTGATGCCGCCGCGGCGGCGGTCGTCCTTGGGACGTCGTCCGGCGGCCTTGGCGCCGATGTTGCCGTGCCGGTCGATGCGGCGCAGCAGCGGACCGGGGGTGAGCTGGCCGTCGTCGGCGAGGACGTCGAGCCATTCCCGCAGCGCGTGGATGGGGCACAGTTCCTGGTCGGCAGGGGCGAGGATGCGTACTTCCTGTCCGCGGGCGGCCTGGTCGGCCTTGGACCGGCGGATCTTGATGATCAGGGCCTGGCAGGTCTTCTTGCGGCCGTCCTCGTCCTCGATCTTCACGGTGGTGATCTTGACGTCGTGAAGGTTGAGTCGGGCGGGCTCGGAGGCGCGGGCGGCCATCCACCAGGCGATGAGCAGGACGGCGGCGTCCCGCTTCCCGCGCACCGTGGTGCGGTCGAGGGTGCGCACCATGAGCCGCAGTTCGTCCAGGTCGACGGGGTCGGCCTGGAGCGGGCCGGGCTCCACCAGGGGGTCGTCGGCCTCCTCGCCGGCGCGGTGGCGGATGACGAGTCGGCAGGCCTTGATCTCCGGTTCCGACAGCGGAACGCCCTGGATGGCACGCATCGCGCGCAGGGTGCTGAAGTGGGCCTCGATGGAGGTCGCCGGGTGGCCGCGGTCACCGAGGTCGGAGAGGTAGGACAGCACCGCGTTGGGCTCGTCCTCGGCCCAGTCGTACGTGGCGCACCACAGGGCGTACGAGTGCCAGCGGCTGGCCCGGGCGTTGCGGGAGTTGCGGGGGACGGCGTTGGTGAGCTTGCGGGCGGCCGAGGCCGAGAGGCGCTCGCCGGCGGCGGTGACGATGTCCGGCTCGGCGCGGCGCCGGCGCCGGACGGCCGGAGCGGCTCCCGCGCTGGTGACGAGTTCGGTCGACGTCATGACGCGGGCTGCTCCTCGTGCGCGCGGGCGGTGGCTTCGGCGGCGGGGTTCGGGCGGGGTTCGCTGCCGGGCAGCGGCGGCTGGCCGGCGGCCTGGCGGCGCTGAACGGTCGCGATGTGGGCCCGCACGGCGGCGGCGGCCGGGTCGGCGGCAAGGCGCAGCGCGCGGTCGCAGGCCAGGCAGGGGGTACCGCACAGGGAGCGTTCGAAGTCGCGCGGGTTCACCGGCAGGGTGCCGCAGGCCATGCGCCACCGGCCGGGGCGCTCCTGGCGGGCGGTGTGATCGAGGCGCCCGCCGTGGACACGGACGAGCCTGGTCTGCGTCTCCACCCTGGCCAGCACCTCGGTCATCTCGTCGCGGATGATGCGCGGTGCCCGGGACGGCGCGGTCGTGGGCACCGGCAGGGGGTGCCACATGTCCACCGTCATCTGCTCCCCCGCTCCTCTCCGGCCTTCTCACAGAAGTCGTTGTGTGAGCCGGATACCTGCGGACGCCGCTTGTCGTGTCCTGGTCGGTTTCTGATTCCGGCTAAGCAGAGAGTATCCGGAATCAGGACCCGCGCGCAGGGCCGACACCCGCCCGTACGGGATTCAACTAAATGCGGCGCCGGGAACCCGTCCGATCAGCACCGAAGGCGCAGGAGGCGATCTGAACGCACGATGATGCTGGCGGTATGACCGGGCCGGGAATACACATCACGCCTGAGAATGGCGCACAGAGCTTCACCGCAGGTCAAAGGCAGTTACGCATCATCCATTTACGACTCAACAGTCATCGTGTGTGAGTTGAGTTGTAAGTTCAAGATCCATGCTCTACGGTGCGGAACGACCCGGTGACCAGCCGGGCACGAAAACGCGGACCCCGGACGCCGGAAGCGAGGAGAACCCATTGAGACGACGGCGACGGCGCGGCGGCGGTGACGGTCCGCTCATGAACCTGATCAACCTGGCCGGCATTTTCGCGCCCGTGCTCCTCGCCGCGGTCATCCTTGGCCGGCACCTCGGCTGACCCCCGCTCACGCGTCAGCCGCCCTCCACCTTCAACCCGAACGGGGAAAGCCATGCCGAGTCCTGCTGAACTGCGCCAGAGAGCAGCCGAGTTGGAGGACCGCATCCCTCCGGCCGACGCCGGTCCCCGCACGGACAACGAGCGGATGTTCGCGGAGAAGGCCACCGCGCTGCGCGCCGAGGCCGACCGCCTGGAGGCCGAGGAAGTCCCCGGCACCACCGGGACCCTCGCCGAGCGCATCAGCGACGTCATCGCCAACGAGGTTCCCGCCGCCTACGCCGATCTGGCGAGCACGCGGGCCCGGGAGGTCGTCGCGGCGTGGCAGGACGACGCCACACAGACGCTCGACGGCGTCCGGGCATGGTTCGCGCTGTACCGCCCGCAGCTCTCCCGCTCAGCGGCCCAGGCCCTGGACACCCTGCTGAACCAGCATGCTGGCGAGGAACGTTGAGCACGATCTCCTACACGCACTGGGCGTACTTCCCTGACCGGGCCAGCGCCGAGGGATGCGCGAAGGACCTGGCGGACTACGTCACCCGTCTCGACGAGCCGGACCCCGCAGTCACGCCGAAGTGGCGGCTCTTGGCCGCGCGTGATGTCGAGGTAGGTGGCCTCGACGAGCGACACCGCGAGGTGGAGGCGATCGTCACCCGGCACGGAGGCGAGTACGACGGCGGAGAGGCGACGTACGAGTCCGGGCGCCCCGTGACGGACCCGATGATCGTCGACCGCGACGAGAACTGACACGGCCGGGAGACGAGAGCAGCGATGACCACGAAGACCATCCGGCGCGGCAAGGCGGCCGCCACGGACGAGTGGCTGGCCAGGAAGCTCATCGAGGCCGGGTTCGGCGGCGCCGACTGCGACTTCCCCGACTGCACGAACGCCCGCGCACCGCGCCCGCCGGGCAAGTCCGGCTCGCCAACCAAGTTCTGCGTGCAGCACAACAACCGGCGCGACCGTCAGAAGGCCTACCGGGCACGCAAGGACCTGGAGAAGGAGCGCGCCGCCGCACCGGAACCCGTACCGGTCCAGCAGGCCGTAGCCCGGGGCGCCCGCGAGGAGCAGGTCCTCGCCTCCCTGCTGCCCCGGGTACTGACTGCGCTGGAGGCCGTGCACCAGGGGCAGGAGGCCGGCGCCGACACCGCGGCGGTCGCCGCTCACATCGAACAGGTCACCAGCGACGCCACCGAGAAGGTCCGCCAGGCCGAACAGCGGCGCGAGGAGGCCGTGGGCGATGCCGAAGCGGCCCGCGCGGAGGCCTCCCGCAGCGAGCAGGCCGCCGAGCACGCCCGCACCGAGCGGCAGGCAGCCCTGCTGGAGGCGGCCTGCGCGCTGGGCGAAGCTGCCGACGCCGACAGACGCGCCACCGCGGACCGCGCCGCGCTCGACAAGCTCTCCGAGGCGCATCGCGAGCTGCGCGACACCCACCAGCAGCTCAGCGGCGCGCACAACCTGCTGAAGACGCAGCACGAGGAACTGGAGCAGGTCCACACCGCCCTTACCGGCGAGCATCGCCAGCTCCTCGCCGCCCATGGCCGGCTCCAGGGCGAAGCCGAGACGCAGCACCGTCGCCTGGAGGAGTTGTCCGGCCAGCACACCCGTCTTGAGGAGACGCATCGGCGTGCGGCCGCCGACCTCGCCGCCGCCCAAAGCGAGAAGACCGGCCTGGCCGCCCGTCTTGACGAGCTCCAGACCCACCGCGAAGAACTCAAGACCGAGAACGGTCGACTGAACAGCCTGCTGGAGGAGGAACGCGAGCGGCACCGCCGGGAGCTGGCCGCCCTGCAAGCGGAGCTCAACACCGCCCGGAAGGCCCCCGCCCCGGACACGACCGCCGGACACGACGACAACCACACACCCGGTCCGGACCCGGCCGACAGCGACGGGGACGCCGACGCCGCACAGGACGAACCCAGGGCTCCTGTCGCCATCGAGGACCTGGGCGTGCACGGCGGGGCCGGGTGGACGCTGGTGCGCTACGAAGACGATCACAGTCGCTGGCGGGTGCTGCGCGACGGTGAGATCGCGGGCAGCATCCAGCCCGAACACTCCCTGCACGGCACCTCGCTCCTGGGCTGGTCTGCCCGGACGAGCCACGCCATGCCGCTGCGGCCGCCCCACGGCCAGAAGCACTTCGCCAACCGCGAGCAGGCCGCGGGCGCGGTCGTCCGAGACGGGCTGCGCCGCGCCCCAGCCTCCGGCTCGGCGGCCGCAGTGGCTGCCGCCTTCGCCGCACTGACCGAGCCGGACCAGAACGCTCTGGTCGCCGCCGTGATCCCATTGGCCATCGCATCGGAGCGCGCCGGCAAGCTGGCCCGGCTCCCGCAGGCTGTCCGGGAAGCCGCCCTGCGCACCGCGCTACGGGTGCCCGGCGATGACGACCTTGACCAGCTCACTGCCCTCGACGCCGCGGAACTCGGCCGCAGCAAGGAAGCCCGGCAGATGCTCCGCGCGCTTCAGGACCTCGGCCCGGCCAATGCGCAGCAGGAGGAGACCGGCCCGGTGGACCTGGGCACGATCGGCGGTCGCGCGTGGCGGCTAGAGCCCGACCCCAACTACCTGGGCGGTTACCGCGTGCTCGCGGATGGCGTCGAGGTCGGCGCCATCGCCCCCGTTCGGCGCCGCAAGACCGACACCGTCCGGTGGACGGCCGAACACCGGCGGCGCACTCTCGGGCGCGGCCCGGCCCATGCCGGCCGGGACTCCGCCGCCCGGGCCGTGATCGCGGCGGAGGACGCCTGGGTGCCGCTGCCCGAGCTGGACGACGAGGCCTACCTGCGCATCCCGGCCGGACTGCGCTCCAACCTGTACGGCGCGGCCGGACAGGTCGACGTGCGGCGCGGTCGACTCGCCCAGGTCCAGCCGGGCATCTACCGCCAGCAGCTCCACGCCGCGCTGAGCCAGGCCAGGCGCAGTGCCAGCGGCCGGATCCGCGGCCAGCATCTGGCTGTCCTGCTCGACGCCGCCCGCGAAGACCTCGGCGCTCCCGGCAGTGCAGCCGCAGACCGGCTGTACGAAGCGATTCAGGGCATCCGCAGCGCTTTCGTGATGCGGGCGTCCTCAAGCTCATGATGGAAAGCTCGCGCCCGGAAGACCGTGCCGCGGCAGGCAAGGATCGTGAACCGAACAGAGACCACTGCCCACGGCAGTAGCGGAGAAAGGCTAATGACCAATGAATACTCCTGCTGACCTGCGGGACGTCCTGTGAACACTGGACTGGCGACTCTCGGCGTCGCTCTGCTCGTACTCGCTGTGGTCGCGTGGTTGTTCGCCCGTCGAGTGGGTTCTGACGGCGCCTCTGGCGAGATCGCTCTGTTGGCGGGACTCGGCATCCTGTGCGTACTCGTCTCGGGCGGAAGTACGCTGATGTGGCCGTAAGCGGCAAACGGGGTTCATATAGGGCTTCGGGGGCTCACCCTCGTCAAGTCTCCACCACCTACGTCCAACCAGTTCGCACCTCACTCGAGGTCGTAAGCAGGGTGATCTCCTGCTCCAACGAAGAAGGCCGGCCGACGCTCAGATCGGGCCTCCGGCTGTCCTTGCTGTCCGGCCCGTCGGTGGGTGACGGCTGCCCGGATGGCCCCCGGTCTGGGCGCCTTCCCGGCCGCTTGGGCGGCGGTGAATTCGCCGATGAAGGACAGTAACGGGCCTCGCACGGTTCAGTGGCGCCTCCCTCAACGCCATTGGAGCTGTCATGAACCTTGCCGATCTCAACCGTCTGCGTGGAGAAGTCGAGCAACTGCGCGCGGTGGACACTCAGGACATCCCCGGCCCGGAGCGCACGCTCCTGCTTGGCTACACCTGCGACAGGGACACTTGGCATGTGTACGTGCGTGGCGCCTACCTGCACGTCCTGGTGTACGACCACGTCACCCGCGTCGTGGTGCGCTATGAGCGGCACTTCCACTGGCAGGCGGCAGACCTGGTGCCCGACAAGCGGGTCTACCCGGAGAGCACCGACCTGGAGTTCGCCCGGCTTCTGACGTCCCACGGGGTGGATCTTCAGTTCGCCTCGTTCGACCCGGCCCGATTTGACCGCGTCGCGCAGAAGCCGTTCCACGGGGCGATCTACGAATCAGCCACTCGAGACCTTGTCGACGTGGAGGGAGGCTCCCTGTGACCGCTGTGGGTGAACAGCAGGGGACGCCCCCGGAGATGGCCCGTTCCTGGACGCCGCAGGCTCGCTCCGAACGGCTCGATGCCGAACGCCGGGAACGGCAGGAGTTGGCCCATCGGATCGGCCGGACGCTCGCTGCCGAGTTCAACGACCGACAGGTCGAGGGCGGAGGCTGGCGTCACCAGGTCGCTCCCGTGAACTTCGTGAGCGTCCTCCTGATGCACCCCAGCGGGATGAGCTTGTCGCTCACGCATGAGAGCAGTTACCGCAAGGGCGCGGCGGGTAGACGGCTCACGGTGCGCGGCGGCTACCCATCCGAGTACTGCGGATGGAGAGCCGAGCCCGTGACCGTGGGGATCGACACCTCGACCGAAAGCAAGGCCTGTCAGATCATCAGGCGTCTGCTGCCCGGCTACCTGAGCACCTTCGGGGCTGCCCGTGCGATGCAGCGAAGGGTCCAGGAGGAAACACGGAGCCGGCAGAGGCTCAACCGACGCATGCAGGACGTACTGCCAGCGCTGCGTGCCGCCCCGTACGAGCAGCCGCATGCTGTCGACGCCCGCAAGCAGTCGCATTGGTCAGCGGCTCAGCATCGACCAGATGGAACCTCGGCGCCCCGAGCCCACTGCTCCGGCTCCGTACGGCTGGCTGATGACGCATCGTCGGCAGAGGTCCTGAAGCTGACGAACGTGCCAGCAGACCTGCTCCTGGAGATCCTCACCCTGGTCAACGCGCAACCGGTCCTCGAAGGCCGCGTGATGCCCCGAATGATCTCTCCCCAGCGCCCCGAGCTGCCCGCCGCGCCCACGGTCATCCACGTCTGAACCCAAAGGCGGGGCGAGTCACGGGCCGCCCACGCCTCCAACCGCGCCCACCCGGCCGGGGAGGCGGCTCGCACCCTCTGCGAGCGCACCGGTCGGTCCGCTCCCGTGCTGTCCGCCAGCACCGCCTCGCGGTTCTCCGTGGTCATTGGCGTACAGAAATGGCCGACTCCCTGCGAAACACCTCGGGCCGGCCGCGGTCTGCCCCCGGGCGCAGCGAAGGGAGATTCGCCACGACTGCGAGCCGGGCGCGGACTCGACAAGCATCGGCTCCACTTCGCCGCCCTAGCACTGAGCGGCGCGACGTCGGCGGCCGCCAATCGGCGGCCTCGCCCCGTCGGAACTCACCTCGACTCCCAGACGAAGGAGCGCGCGTATGACGGAAGAACTCGAAAGGATGCTCGACGGTTTCTCGGTCGGCGACCACGTGACGGCCACGGGTGCTGACACTCGCGGTCATCAGGTCACTCGCACGGGCTACCTCCTCGCCGAACCGCAGCTCGTTGACGCCCGGCGCAACGGCTTCCCGGCCAAGGGTCTTCGCCTGTTCATCGGCGCGAAGGGCACCGACGCGAGCGAGCGCACCACCTGGACCACGCTTTTCTCCGACGCAGGCGTGATCGCGCAGACCCCGGAGCCGGAGGCCGGCAAGTGGTCCATGACCGAGCTCCGCTTCGTTCCGGGCGTGAAGGCCAGCAGCCACACGACCCGCATCTTGTTCGGTGGCAAGGGCGGCGCCCGCTCGACCGGACCGACCCAGGCCACGCCGGTCACCGTCACGTACACCGATGACGGCATCTACGCTCTGTGGGACCCGGCCTCCGATACGACGCATGCGACCATCAGGCTCTCGGCCAAGATCTGGTGGGCGCACCTTCCTCCGGAAGCCGCCGTCGATCCCGCGAGCGCGGAGTAGCGGCGGCCGGCGAAGACCTGGAAGCCCATCGATAGCAGCGACGCCCCCACCGTGGAGATCCACGGTGGGGGCGTCCGTGTCGAGTTGGTGAGGCACCGCCTTGCGGCGGCAGGTCAGCGCCTACGCCTGGGGGCGTGCCCTACCGGGTGATCACCATCGTGTCGGCGACCTTGTCGTGCAGGCACTGCTGGTACGGCTTGTCCCAGCAGCACCAGAGCGGGTTGAGAAGGCCGAGGACCGGAATCACCGCGGCGACGAAGAAGAAGGTCTCCCGTCCCATCGCCCGCCAGAAGCCGAGCGGCAGGGCTGACTGGCTCCGCACGATGCGGATCTTGCAGATCCTCTTCCCGATGGTGGAACCGAACCGGCAGACGCTGAAGGGGAAGTACAGGACGTAGGTGGTGAGCAGCCAGGCCACCAGCACTGTCTGTCCGGCGGCGCCGGCGCCGGAATCGATCCAGATCATCAGCGGGATCGCCGTCACGAAGTAGGCGACGTACCAGATCACGAGGTCCAGAAGCCGGGCGCCGAGCCGGGCTCCGATGTTGGCGAGCAGCGGGCCTGCTGGCAGCCCGCCATGCACCGGCCCGACATGTGGGTGGCCCGGGGCGTAGGACGCGTACGCGGCCGGGGCGTGGCTGGGTGAGCCGTACTCGCTGCCAGCGGCGGGGGTGGGGCCGGAAGGGCCGTAGGGCTGTGTCGTCATGAAGGTTTCCTGGACCGTCGGTGGTTGGGACGCTGGAAAGCTAGGCCCCGATCCGGACATCTCCCTTGGCCCGCCCTCTACCCCGGCGCACAGTGGCCGGCGTCGTCGCGCGTACGGCTCGGGGGATGGGCCTGAGTCGTACGCCCTCGAGGGGCTGTGTGTTCTGTCGGCGGATACCTCACCGGTGGCGCGCCGCCGAGTTTGATCCGCTCGGGCATGACGCTCGGCGTATGCCCTCTACTGCTGTCCGACTGGGCACCCGCCGGTCTCGGGCATCACGGCCGCCGGTTCTCGCCCGTACGAGACTCTGGCCCCCGGATCCCGTTCAGTCTGCCTCCTAGCCGGAATCCGAAGTTCTAGGAGAGCAGCATGACGACCACACTGGAGCGCCTGGCCACTGAGCCGAAGCACGAGACAGTCATCCTCCTGCCCAACGTGTGGTCCGATCTCCAGCGTTGCGTCCTTGCACTGTGCCCGTGCGGCAGCGCAGCCAGAGTGGACGGCCGCGATGGCATCCTGGGCGCTCACGAGCCGAAGGCCGAGTGGACCTTGGACGGTAAGCGTCGTGCTGTCATCCGGGATGCGTACGGCACCGGCTTCACCTGCCGGTACAGCGGGCGGGCCGTCACCCTGGCCGCCGCCCTGGCACGTGACAACGTGCTGACCCCGGCCGAGCGCGAGGTCCGTGACAGGACGCAGCGGCTCCTCGAAGCCGGGGTCGCGTTCGCCCCGCCCCGCGGATACGCCCTGCCGAAGGCAGCGGCCAACCTGCTCTCCCATGCCGAGGACCACGGCTGGGCTGCCGCACAGGCCTGGACCCCGTACGAGGACGGGTTCACCCTGAACGTCCGCGTGAGCCGTGCGGTGGACGACGGGCTGGGGTGGCAGTTCGACCTGTCGTGGTTCTGCGCACCTGGAGTCGCGCGGCGGACTCGGTTCGGGCTGAGCCGGTCGCCGGATCGCAGGGGTCTCTACGACACCCCGTCGGTGAAGGCGATCCTCGGTGTCATCACTGCCCATTCCTTGCGCCAGAAGGCATGACGCGCTGCGGCGCCGACTGGTCACGCTGTCCGCGCGTGAACGCGCATCTGCACGGGGAGGGCCGCACTCGTTCGGCGGGCGCTCGTGCGCAGGTGCGCCGACTGGCCCGTTAGCGGGTGAGCCCGCTGGACGGGTTCCGGTCGTGAGGCGACGGGGACTGCCAGGTCTGGGCCGCGGGTTGTCGAGCGGTCGGAAGGTGGCCGGCGGGCTCCGCGTAAGAGGTCTGGCCTGGAGCATTCGCCCGCTGCGTCGCCCCGGCCGGGGGTGCTTGCGTCCGGGCGGTCGAGCTGACGGGTTCAGCGAGTTCGGGCTCGGCCGAAGAGCAGCCGGTCGGTGGCTAGCGTGGCATCCAGGCAGGGGTCGATCCGCGCGGCGTCGACGGTCTGCGGCAGCGGATCCAGTCCCAGAAGCAGGACCGCCTCTGCGTTGCGTGCGACCAGTTCGGTCCAGGGTCGGCGGGTGGGCAGCCTGAGTCGGCGGGAGACCCCGGGCACGTGCAGCAGCACCTGGTCGCCGACGATCTGCAAACAGCGCTCCAGCTCCGGAACGACTTCCCGGGCACCGGCCATGCCTCCCAGGCTGGCGGACAGCCGCCGCATCCCGGCCTCGGCCGTCTCGGCGGTGCCCGAGCTGGTCAGGGCGGGAGCGCAGGTGATCAGGATGTGCGCGGCCTCATGCCCGTCCGGGCGGGTGTCGGCCCAGGTCCAGGCGGCAAGGGACACCAGCAGCCGCAGATCAGGGGTGGGCGGCGTAAGCAGGACTGTCATGCTGTCGTGCCTCCTGCGGCCTTGAAGCAGCACCAGACGATCTTTCCGGACGGGGTGCGGTCCTGAACTCCCCAGCCGTCGGCGAGCGCGGCCACGAGGATCAGGCCGCGTCCGGAGGTGTCGGTGTCGGCGGCCTGCCGGGCCTTGGGGTGCCGACGGCGGCTGTCGTGCACTTCCATGCGCACGGTTTCCTCCTGGGCGTCGAGCTTGACCAGGAAGCCGTGTCCGGGAACGGTGCCGTGGACCACGGCGTTGGTGGCGAGTTCGGAGACGCAGAGCCGGATGTCTTCGACACGGTCCGGCAGGCCCCAGTCGGCCAGGGCCTGGGAGGTGAAGGATCTTGCCTGGCTGATCGACTCGGGGCAGGCCTCGAAGAACTGTTGGGTCGTCAGGGCCATCGTGGTCCTCGTGACTCGGCGTCCAGGACGCGGGTGGTGCCGGGGTGGCGGTGGCGGACGGGGCCGGTGCGGTCGGCGGCGTGGTGCATGGTCCGGGGCTTTCGGACCAGCAGCAGCCGTGAGCCGGCCGCCTCGATCCGCCGCCTGCGTTCGGCGGCTATGGCCTTCGGTCCCAGGTGCGACATGGCCGGGGCGATCACGCCGTAGACGTCCGGCAGCGCGAGGACGTCCAGCAGCCCGGTGAACGCCGCCGACGCGGCGCCCGCCGCCGTGTCCCGGTCGGTGAAGACGCCCGACAGCTGCAGTTCGTGGCTGCGGCAGTACTCGGCGAGCGAGCCGACCAGCGCCTCCTGCCTCGCCGGGGAGACCCGCACCAGCCGCAGAAGGCCGTACACGACCGGGCCGTTGACCTGGCGCTGCTCGGTGAGGGGTTCCATGCTGGGGACCATCCAGAAGGCTCGACAGAGAAGTGACGCTCCGAGCGTGGCCGCTGCCCAACGCGTCGCCAACCACCCAGCGTTCTACTTCCGTTCCACTTCCGTCCCGCCGGCTGCACGGACCGTGCTTCGATGACGGGTGGAAGGGAGTGACGACGCGTGGCGACGGTGCACCACTGGACCGGCCTGGAGGCCAAGGCCCTGCGGGGCGCTCTGCGCCTGAGCGTGCGGGCCTTCGCCCAGCAGCTGGGCCTGGCCGTTGCGACCGTGTCCAAGTGGGAGAGCAAGCTCGCCGACACCGCGCCCCGTCCCGACACCCAGGCCATCTTGGACACCGCCCTCAGCCGCGCGGACGCCGCCGTCCACCTGCGCTTCGAGACGATGCTGTCCGAGATGACCAGCGCCGGGGCGAGCGCTGGCCGGCCTCGCGTCACCGCCTGCGGTCCCAGAGCCTGGGAGTACGAGAGCTGGGCCGACGACCTCGACCGCGTCGTGGTCGCCCTGTCCCGGCAGAACTTCACCTTCGCCGACAGCCTCCTGAACCGGTGGCTCACCCGGTTCCAGGCGTCCGAGCTGGACGAGAAGGGCCTGTACCTCTTCGCCCGGTCCACCGCTCTGCTCGGCGACCTCAAACGCGACCAGGGCGCCGTCCTCGGCCCGCTCTCCGCCCGCCGCTCCTACGCCGACGCCCGCGCCATCTTCACCCAGCTCGACATCCCCCGCCGCGTCGCCCAGCTCGACCTCTCCCTCGCGGTCGTCACCGAGATGTCCGGCAAGCTGGAGCTCGCCGCCCGCCACTACGAAACCCTCGCCGTCGACGACCGGCTCTCCCGCCGCGACCGCGCCCGCGCGAGGCTGTGGGTGGGCACCTCACTGAGCAAGGACGGCCAGCACGACTACGCGACCCGCGTCATGCAGGCCGCCACCCGCGACTTCGAAGACCTCACCGAACCCGACGACTGGTCGGTCGCCCACCAGAAACTCGCCCTGGCCCGCCGCGGCGCCGGCGACCTCACCCAGGCCCTGCACTTCATCGACATCGCCCGCAGCAGCGGCACCACCGAGTCACCGATGCAACGCGTGCGACTGGACACCGCCCAGGGCCACATCCTGCTCTCCGATCCGGCGACCCGGGATGATGGACACCTCGTCCTCGACCAGGCAGCCAGGCAGGCCGCGCAGTACGGACTCGTGCACCAGCTGCGCAGCATCGAGGGCATCAGGGCCATGAGCGAGGGGCCGACCGGCCCCCGGCAACGGTGACCAGGGAGAACACACGCGTGAGCAACGACCAGCAGGCCATCACTGAGAACCAGTGGCGCCGGGCCAAGCTGATCTGGGACTACCACCAGATGCACCACGAGCTGCGGCCCGCCGACGCGGCGATCGGACTGGGCAGCCACGACCTCGGCGTCGCCACGCACTCCGCCGAGCTGTACCGCGCCGGTCTCTTCCCCACCCTGGTGTTCACCGGTGGCAACAGCCCCACCACCGCCAAGGTCTTCCCCCGGGGTGAGGCTGTCCACTTCCGCGAGCACGCCATCGAGCTCGGCGTCCCCGCCGAGGCGATCCTGCTCGAGCCGAACGCGGCGAACACCGGGCAGAACATCACCCTCTCCCGCGAGGTCCTCGCCGCCGCCGGCATCCACCCCGCGACGGTGCTGCTGGTCTCCAAGCCCTACATGGAACGGCGGTCGTTCGCGACCGCCCGCAAGCTGTGGCCCGACGTCGACATCCGGTGCGCGTCGGAGCCGCTGGAGTTCGACGACTACCTGAAGTCCATCGGCGACGAGAAGCTCGTGCTGGACATGCTCGTCGGCGACCTCCAGCGGGTCGTCGAGTATCCGAAGCTCGGTTTCGCCATCGCCCAGGAGGTCCCGGAGGACGTGCATGCCGCGTACGAGTCCCTCATCCGCGACGGTTTCACCAGCCGCCTCATCTCGTGAGCTGCCCGCGCTGGGCGGGGTGTGCGCGATCCATCAGCCGAACCTCTTTCCCCGGCTGAGCACGCTGGCCAAGCTATTCGCGGCGGATACCTGGATCGTCCTGGATTTAACCGACCTGCCGATTCCGTGTGTGTGATGTTGACGAGGCCGTGCCTGAGGACGTCCCGTCCGCGTTAACCGCCCCGGACGTTGATGTACGGGACGTTGGGAAGAGGCATGCCGATCAGCTTGGTCCTGGGGCAGCTGCGCGTACAGATGAACGGGGTGCCGGTGACGGCCGCGATGGCCCGCGCCCGCGACGCAGTGTTCTCCCGCCAGTACACCGACCTGTGGGGGCCTCTGCGATGGCATGACGAGGCGCTGCTGCCGATCGGGGAGCGCTTCGAGAAGCAGCCCCAGCCAGGCGCTCACGACTGGGCCAGCGTGCTCTACACCGCATGGCAGATGATGCAGCAGCGCACAGGGGTGACCCAACTCGTCGACATCAAGCGTCACAACGTGCTGCCGCCCTCGGCGCGGAAGAAGGCGAAGGCGAAGGCGCGGCAGTCAGGCCTGGGACCGGCCGTCGGTGACGGCGTCGTGCACGTCGTCGACCTCACCCGCGCCCATCGACCGGCGAAGGCCGAAGCTGACCGGGACGCGGCGGCCTCCGACGGTCGACGGAAGGTGGAGTGGAAGTACCGCTGGAAGGTGCCGCCGCACCGGCGCATGACGTGCATGAATCCGCGTCTGCACCATGACATGCAGGACACCGAGCTCAAGCACCACGAACACCGAGAGGACCTGTTCCCAGAGGTGACGAAAGGACCGGAGGGCAAACCTCTTCGTACCGAAGGCGGTACGACCTACACCTACGAGGTTTCCCAGTAACACCCATCCGGCGTCGCACGCCGAGCGCGACAGAACAGAGCTCGGCTGGCACCGCTGCAACGGTTAGGCCGATCACCCCGCGAGAAGCGGCCGCCCTGATACAGGGGCGGCCGCTTCGTCGTGGGACGCGTCATGGGCGCCGACTCGGACCTGTCCGACATGAAGGGAACGGTGGCCCCCTTCAAGGTCTCAGTGCTCGGCGGGTGGTGGCCGCCATCACGACGGCCATGAGCACGGGGAGGTAGAGGGCAGTCGGCAGGGAGGTCCAGGAGGCGAGCGCGCCGATCAAGGCCGGCCCCGCGAGGAGCCCGAGATACCCGGTGGCCGCGACCGTGCCGACGGCGCGAGGCCCTCCGCGGCCGGCGGCGGAAATCAAGGAGGGGACAGCGGTGGCCAGCCCCAGTCCCACTGCGGCCCATCCCGCCATGGCGATCGGAATCGAGTTGGAGGCCACCCCGATGGCCAGGCCTACGGCTCCAAGCCCGGCACCGGTTCTGACCACGGTGACGTGCCCGTAACGGGCCAGCATCCTGTCCCCGCACAGCCGCCCAACCGCCATCGCGGCGCTGTAGACCGCGAATGCGGCGGCCGCGAGGGTTTCCGATCCGCCCAGGTCCTTGATGTGTACGGCGGACCAGTCGACGGCGGCGCCTTCACAGAGCAAGCAGGCCGCCGCGAGGGCACCCAGAAGCCACAGGCTGCGCCGGGGAAGCGCAGCTTCGTCCTCATCGCCGGGTGACGCGCCGGCGGGGGCGTCAAGGTGACCCGCAGTCCGGACCGTGTGGCCGGAGGTGGCGGCCGCCAGGGATACCAGGACGCCAACAGCAGCGAACAACAGGTCGTGCGGCAGCCATGCGGTCACCGCTGTCAACGCGGCTCCGAGGAGCGCACCGGCGCTGTAGGCACAGTGAAACCCGGACATGATCGGACGCTCGTAAGCCCGTTCGCACGTGACTGCAGAGGTGTTGGCTCCGACATCGAGCAGTCCGTGGAAGGCCCCGAACACCGCGGCGGCGAGCGACAGCGTGAGGAGCGAGCGCCCCTGTCCCAAGAGGACCAGGGAGAAGCCGAAGCCAACGGCGGGAAGGACCAGCAGGCGGGATGATCCGAACCGGTGGGCGATGCGGCCGCCGATCAGGAGGCCTCCCACCATCCCGGCAGCGGCCGAGAGAAGAACCACGGCTAGGCCGCCGGACTGGAGATCAGCAGCGGCGCGAACGGCAGGCATTCGGGCGCCCCATACGGCCATGACCACGCCCAGAGTGGCGAAGTATCCGATTAGGAGCAGCCGAGAACGCTTCATCGAAGGGGCCACGCGGGCCGTGGAGGTCGCGGCGGTCGTCACCTGCGGCCTCCATGCTCTCGGCCGTGCGGCCGCGCTCCGTCAGCGGCGCGCGGCGGGTCCGGGTCTGGTGCGAGTACGGCCGCTCGAGCTGGTGCTGACGGCTGGGCATGCCGGCAGTGTCCGCGAGCGGGACCGCTGGCACGGGGATCGGGGGCTGGAGAGCTTGGTGCGGGGTGGATTGGCTGTCGCATGACGGGATGGTGGGCCGTGAACCGGACACCCTCGTCGAGCACTTCCTTCGCCGGCCACGCAGTCCTCACCGCCGGGCCTCCACCCGTGGGTGTTGGCCGGTCTCGCGGTGGTTGGGACACCAGCGGGAGAACCGTTCAGACTGGCTGCGCTGCTCCGGCCATCGGATGCGGCGTGGGCCGAGACTTGTTCGGGAGATTCTTCATGCTGTCGCTGGTGCCGTACGTGCCGCCGATCGCTCGTGACGCGGCGAGTTGTGTGTGCGGTGTGTCGCGCTGGGTCTTCGAAGAGGTCCTATGTCAGTCCTGCCGGAGCACAGCAGTGGAGGAGCATGGCGAGCGCCTCACCCGGCTGCTGGCTGACATCTCGTACGACTACCGCGACATTCACCTGACGTGGTCGGCTGCCGGGGAGAGCCCGGAATCGTTCAACCCGCGGGTTCTGTTCATGGCTCCCGACGTCACAGACCCTGACCGGGGCAAGATCCAGTTGCGCTGGTTCCACTACTGGGCGGACGACATGCTGGTGGCCGCCTGCGCCGCCGGGGCCAGCGACGACGAGGTCCTGGCGCTCGCGGTCGCTCAGGCTCACTACGCCATCGCCACGCTCGCCGTCCACGAGGTGGGCGAATGGTTCACCTACCGCGGGAAGCAGGTCTTTCCGCCGCACCGTTCCGATCCTGGCTTTCCCGCTGACGAAGAGAACGGCCCGGACGGCAACGGAGCAGTGGTGCTGTGGCTCGCGTACGACCGCCAGAACAACCCGGCTCGTGCGTCAGGAGCCGTTGCGGCAGCGTCGGCCGGCGGCTGGAAGCCGTACCTGACCGACATCGGGACCCTGCCCGGTCAGAGGCTGGACGCCGGCGATTCCGGCATCACGGTGGAAGGCCCAGGTGACGCCCCAGCTACCTGGTTCTCCTGGGCCGATGCGACCGGAGCCTTCTCCCCCGGAGCCGAGGATGACCGGTCGAGAACCCTGCACGCCGTGCATCAGAGCATCGTGTCCTCCGAACTCAGTGTGGTCGCCCGGCATCTACTCGTGCGCGGCCAGCCTGTGCTCGCGCCATCGCCCGGCTCGGAGGGCTCAGGACTGACCTGGCGGTTCCATCTCACCTACGACGGATGACCAGGCGCTTCGGCAGTGGTGAACGGCCCGTCCCGCGCACCGATCTGCAACTGCACCGACAACCCCATCGACCCGACGGCCGAGAGGATTTCGCCGGGCCTCGGCATCGAGAGCGCTCGAGATCAGACTGGGCCCCACGATCCACGCCCCTGTGCGATCCTCACCTCTCCGACCACTCCAGGAGTCGTTAGCCATGGCCCTTGAGGCAGACCGCACCCTCCTCGGTCCCGAGCAGCCACTCGACGAGGCCGAGCACGATCAACGAGTTCGCGCGCACCTGGCCAAGCTGGCCAATGCTCGCGGCCTGTCGGTCGACAAGGTCGTGGAGGCGTTGAATGCGACCCTGGCGTCCGGGCAACCGCTGATCACAGATCCTGAGCACGACGGCGAGGCTTCCCCCGGGCTTCCAAGCAGCCGAAAGGGGGGCACGGTCACCCAGCAGCGGCCGGCGGACTCGGTCTGGGGCGTGACGTCAGTGGACTACCAAGGGCCGCCGGTCGCTCAGCGCAGCCCCTGCGCGGGTACGGAGCGGTGTCCCTGGCGGCGGGACGCGGTTCCGGGCGCTTTTCCTGCGGAGGCATTCCGTCTCTCCGCTCCGACGTCCTACTCGGACAGTGGCCGCCGATTCGGCTGCCACTCCTCGTCTGCTGAAGCGCCGCGGGTTTGTGCTGGGTGGCTGCTGCGCGGCGCCTCGGGAAACCAGCAGGTGATGAAACTGCTGGAGGCCGGGCTCATTCAGGTGCCGATGCTGCCCGCTGAGGTGGAGTTGTACGACGACTACGCGGAGATGGCCGTGGCCAACGGTGTCGCGGAGGACGACCCGACGCTCGCCCCGATTCTTCGGCGACGGTCGCAAGAGATGTGCGCGTACAACGAGACGCCGCCAGTGGGGGACGTGGCTGAGGACAAGCAGGACCGGCGTTCGGGCGGTGCCGGGTGACCGTCGACGCCGACCAGTCGGGCGCCACGGCGTCTGAGATGCTCCAGGAGTGGATCGCCCGCTACCGGCAGCTGCCGCTCGGGGACGACTCGTGGGTCTACGCCAGCTTCGCGGAGCTCGTCGCCCGCCACGGGCAGGCGTACGAGCCGGCTGCCTGGCCCATGCCCGACGCCCAGCAGCCGGGGCGCTGCTTTCACGTCGCCCGTCGGTGGGCCGAGGAGACCAGGTGGACGTACGTGGAAGGCTTCGTGCTCGTTCCGTCGGAGATCCCGTTCAGCGGCTTCGAGCATGCCTGGTGCCTGACGGCCGAAGGCAAGGTGGCCGATCCGGCGCTGCCAGACGGGTGGGCCACGGCCTACTTCGGGGTTCCGCTCTCTGACCGCTTCTGCCGGGAGCAGCGGGCGCTGCGCGGGACGGATGCGGTTCTGACCTTCGATCCGGTCAAGTTCTGGGAAGGGGCGAACACGACCATCCTGCGCCAGGGACTGCCCTCGTATGCCGTAAGCCTCACCGAGCGCACCACCTGACCGTCGTCGTTCCAACGATGCGGCTCGCGCGCTTCCGGCGGCTGTCCGCTTCACGGGGCAGGCTGCGCTCGTCTTGACCACCAGGACAGCGTCCGCCGCGGACCAGCCGCGGCAGCGCTTCGTACGTGCCCGGCTCCCCCGAGCCTGCACCCTTCTGTCCCGAGCGGACCGATCGGAGAGCGGCCATGCCCCAGCTTCCCTACGAGACGATCACCCTGCGGGTCCTTCTCCCCCACGATCTGAACCGGACTGTAGCGTCACTCTCCGGCCGCGCTTACGACGCCCGCACGGCCGCCGGCAGCGAGTTCCAGGTCCACGGCAACCTGCACGACGCCAAGACCACCCGCCAGTGGATGGCCCGAGGGGGGCCTGCTCCCCAGCCGCAGGTGCTGCTGAACGGACTCGCCCACGAGGGCCTGATCGAGGACGGTGACTACCGGATCAAGGGATAGCGGGAGGCAGAATTCGCCGCTGTTCCTGCGCGGCCGGTAAGGACGGCTTCACTCTTCTGAGCACCGTCCCTCGCAGCGAAGGAACCTCATTCCCATGACTCGGCAGACGCCCACCCACATCGAGCACACCACCCTGAACCCGAGGGCCCGCGGGGCTCACGACCTCGTTCGCCAGGTCAAGGAAGGGCAGCTCGACGTGGATCCTCCCTACCAGCGGGGCAGTGTCTGGACGGAGGACCAGCGAGTGGCACTCGTCCGTTCCTGGATGATCGGCCTGCCCGCTGGCGTGATCATCATCAGCGATCGCGACAATCCGAACTGGGCCGCAGCCACGGAAGACGTGTACAAGGCCAAGGCGGCGATATGGGCGGCCGTCGACGGGAAGCAGCGGATCCTGACAGCGAAGCTGTGGTTCACCGATCAGTTCGCTGTTCCCGCCTCCTGGTTCGACCCGGCCGTTGTGGAGCAGACCGAGCTCACTGAGGATGGCCCCTACGTCCGCTATGGCGGGCTGAGCCAGCCCGGACGGCTCAAGTTCGACCGCCGCGCTCAGTTCCAGGTCGCCGAGTTCCGGACGGCCGGAACGATCCATGATGAGGCCGCCATGTACCTGCTCGTCAACGGCGGCGGCACGCCCCACACCGGCCAGGAGATGCAGCACGCCCGGGAAATCGCCGAGAAGAAGCCGTAGGTCCTCCGGCCCGAACTGCGCATTGAGGCCATGCGGCCCGCAGCAGGGCCCTAGGGTTGCGGCCATGGAAGCGACCGCCCCGGCCGAGGCCCTGCTGCTCGTCACCGCCAGCACGGTGCCGGGGACCGACGTGGGCAATCTCGGCCAGCGTCTCGCCGACACCGTGGTCCACCTGCCCGGCCCCGCGGCCGCCGTCGTCGGGAGGAGCACCGTTCCGAAGGACATCGCGTCATGGGCCGCCGAGTTGGGAGAGCGTCAGGGCATGGCCGGTGCGGCCGCCGACCTGGTGATGTACTTCGCGCGCCTGTGGTTCCGCCCCAGCCCAGACCTGCCGGCCGACGCTGTCGCAGTCGCCATCGCATGCCGTCAGGTGTGGGAAACCCATCTTCGCGACGTCGAACTGTCCGGCCTTACCGACGTGGTGTGCTTGCCTGCGCCTGACGCGGACGCGTGGCTCCGAGGCGCATCGGGTTGCACCTCGCTCGCCAGGACCGCCGGCGCTCCTCCAGGCTTGATTCCCGAGAACGGCGCGTAACACGGACGGGCTGCTCCACCTGCGCACTCCACCGCACCGGCCTCCCCATCAGGCGACGGGTCGGCCTCGGGTGTCTCCGCCCCGTGAGCGCAGGGTCGTCCCGGCCTCGGTAAGCAGGAGGTGAACGAAGCCGTAGGAGCGTCCGCAGCCCTCGGCCAGGGTCCGGATCGAAGCTCCCTTGTCGTACGCCCGCCTCAAGTCGGCACCCAGCTTCTTCCGCGCCAGTCCAGTAATCCACGCACGGCTGCCCAACACGTCGTCTTCCTCTCTCTGCGCGAACAACCTCCCGGCGCCAGCTGCGCCCAGGAGCATGCTCACTCTCCCGGTGAGCAGCACCATTCCGGTCCCCGGACACCAGCGCCAGCTTCGCCGGGGCGGTGTGGCTTGTGGGGCAGTGGCAGACGGACTGCAGCGACACCCTCATACGCCGCACTCAGGACGGTGCGGGCCGGGACCCGTGCTGGAAGTACGTCAGGACACGGGCACATGGGTTGCTGCCACGCTCCTGTTCGGCCTCGGTGCGCGGCTACCCGCGACCGGCCCGGTGGCCAGCCCGCCGGATCCGGTCACCTACCCGTTCCAGGATTCGCGACGGCGCGACGCACTGCCGTGGAGCGCGGTTTCTTGCGGTCATGCCAGACAACGACCTCGCTCGTCGCCTCCGCGACCAGCTCACCGCCCACCCCGTCCCGCAAGATCCTCACGCCTGGATCACTGCTCACCTGCCCGACATCGGCCACGCGGGCCGACCCATCGATGCCGCCCGCGACGCCCTGGGCATCAGCGAAGAGGACGCGGCCGCCCTACTCGATGCAGGTCTCCTACCGGAGCAGTTGCTGGCGGCACTCGATCAGCTCTCCGACGGTGCTGCGACGATCAACTGGGAAGCGGCGTATGCCGCCGCCTACGGCCTCGAGGACGGTGGCTTCAGCGTCACAGCCGAGCATCAAGCACGCCGCCGCGTGTGGGGAGTCACCCACGACCTGATCACTGACGGCACCAGGCGCAGCGGCAGCCGTGGGCTACCAGCCAGCGTTATGCAGTTCATTGTGGCCGGCTGGGTGGACGACTGTCTGACCAGCGGACAGGAGCCGACCTTCTGGCGTGACGAGCGCGGGATCTGGCGGACCGCCAACGGGGCGCTGTACGTGCCCCGGCTGACCGAGGCCGCCGTCATCTACCCCGGCAGCATGCAGGGCACCGAGGACGCGCTCGCCGCGCTCGGCGCCTCTGCACTGACCTGGGTGGGCGTCCTCGGTGAGCGCCGCCTGCGCCACGCCATCGTCCCCGCCGACAAACTGAGCGTCCTCAGCCAGAGCGCACACATTCGTACCCTCGGCACTCCGCCGCCGGACACCGTCTACACGTATCTGCACACCTCGTGGCTGCGCACCAGCGGCGACGTCTGCCAGCGCTGCGGCACGGTGGCGTTCCTCGCCCGGGCCACCGACTGGCCCGGGGCCCCGGCCCTGTGCCCCGACTGTCACGAGGCGATGAGAACCGCTCAGGCAGCCGCTGGGCACCAGTGCGCGGACGGGTGCGCGCAGCCTGTCGACCACACGGGGCTGTGCCTTCCCTGACCCGGTGTTACCCCTCGGTGCCCGACGTCGGGCACCGAGGGGTGCAGGCATCACCGCACGCAGCGTCCCGTGTCTGATCTGCGGGCGGCTGTCCTGCGCGTCATGGTCGACGACACAGGCCACGACAGGGCCACGCCTTCAGATTCGCCGCCGCTGCGGTGCCGTCCCTCACGGCCCGCACCATCGCCCCTGCTTCCTCTCGCACCGGGCAACTAGGAGAACGTCGTGGGGCTTTCTATCCGAGCAGGTCGACCGAACGGCCCGCTGCCCAGTGATCCTTTGCCGCAGTGGTCGTACGCGGGCTTCAGTCTCTTCCGCCGCGGGATCGCCAGCCACATCGGCATAAACCTCTCTCAGATGCACGGCTACGGCGGCGACCGTCGATGGAGCAGCGTGACCAGTCCTCTGCGTCACCTCCTGGACCACGACGACGACCGGGGCGAGCTGACGCCTGAGCAGGCGCGCGTGCTTGCCCCGGCTCTGAGCGGAGCTCTCGCCGAACTCGGCCGCAGTGACCCCGATGGCCTCCTGTGGGGGCCGGATGGCTACAACGGGCGCGCTGGGCGGGAGTTCGTCGACCTCCTCACGCTCTGCGCCGAGGAGGACGTCCCAGCCGTCTTCTGCTGACCCCTAAGCGCCACGAGTCCGTGGCACGCCGACTCTTGCCGTCTCATGACGAAAGCGCGACAGCAGCCGCTGTCGATTCGGCTCGCCGCGGACTCCTCGCCGCAGGGGCCAACGCGATGGGCTCGTGCCGGTTCCCTCCTGAGCAGGCGGAGCGGCTGCCTGCCGGCCGCCATCGGTGCCTCCGGGGACCGGCCGCCCGCCATCAGACGTGGTGCGTCCGCGAGGGAGCTGTCCTGACCGCTGCGTGGACGGGTTCTGATGCTGTGTCCGCATCTGCTGACACCTTGCGTGCTGACAGACGACGAACGGAGAAGTCAGTGAACCGTGAGGAACGACGCCGTGCCGAGCGTGCGGCGCGCAGGAACCGCAGGGGTCAGGAACCGGGGCCGTCCTTTCAGGCTCCGGCGGGCCGGATCGCCCGGGCGGCCGTGTTCTCGCCCGCCGACGAGGAGCGGCAGCGCCAGGATTTCCTGGCCGGCGGCGTGTTCGCGGACGGCGCCGGGGTGATGTTCCCCGAGGGCGACGGGCCCGGGCTGAGCCCGGTGTTCGTTGTCTACGTCCATGACGACGAACGCACGTTCGGGCCGGCACCGCAGCTTCGGACCGCTTTCGATCTGCTGGACGAGATGGGGTCGGTCGCTCTGCACGAGCGTATGCCGGTGGCCACCTCATGGTCGGGGATGAGCGGCAGCAGCCCGCTGGTCAAGCTGAAGCTCGGGTTCCCCGGGCCCCACCCCGCAAGGGGATCGGCGGACCTGGTGCTGCTCGCGGACCAGTACGCCGAGCTCTGGCAGTACATCGTCGGCGGCGGCCTGATCGGAGTTACCACGCAGCAGCGCCTGGAAAAGGCAACGAACCATCCGGGAGCGTCCTTCACGGATGGGCTGGAAGCCTGCGTCCTTCTGGGGATCGGTTCTTCCCCGGTCCTGGAGCAGCTCATGCACCTGTACCGGTGGCCCCAGCCCACCAGTGCCGTCTGACAGCTCTGTCCAAAACGGCTGACACGTCAGCCACAGCGCTGTAGCGGCGGCGCCCATCCGTCGCCGGCCCGGCGTGACTGCCGATGCCGGGACCCCGACCAGTGGGCCAGACACCCCCTTCTCCCCCACCCCGCTGACCGCCCGTGTGCAGGTCGGCATGACTCACCACGCCCACCCGCCGCCCGCTATGCGGCTTACATCACCTTGGAGCTGATTTCAGTTGCGTAACCTGTCCTCGAACGCCCGCCGTGGGACCGCCGCCGCGCTCACGTTCGCCGCACTCGCTGGCACCTCGCTTCTCGCCGCTTCGCCGGCGTCGGCGCTCTCCTACAAGTGCACCACCAGCACGAAGTCCATCGACAACCCGGCCTACTCCGGCCCGTGGGCGGACAACTGGGACATCAAGATCAGTCTCTGCTCCGCCCGCTCCGGCTCGACGGTTTACAGCTACGCGAAGGCCTCCTGGGACGGCCCCGTCGGGGAGGTCGACGACACGTCGATCTTCAACGGCGCATACCTGCGGATCTGGATAGCCAAGTCCGTGGCCGGCACCGATCCGGTTGTCCGCAGCGGCAACTACTACGGGATCGAAGCCAGGCTGGAGAACTCCGACTACTGGGGCAACTACAACAACAGCTACACCACGCCGACGATCAGCTACCCGGTCGGGAGCGCGAAGGCGTACGTCGACGGACAGCTGAAGCTCGAATGGCGCAACGACGGCAAGGGCTACCTGAACTATGACTACAGCGCCTCGCCGATGGTCTGACCAGCCAACGGTCCTACGGCTCCGCGGGTGTCGGCCGACCTGACGCCGCACAGACCAGCCGCCAATCGGTGGCACGTCCAGGCCACCTGCCCCTGTCGGCGCCGAGGGCCTTCGACCGCCTCCACCGCTGACCGCCTGTCCGCTGGCAGGGTCCGCAGCACCACGTGCGCCCCCTACCAGCGGTGGACCGCGCCAACGCGAATTCGCGTGGAGAAGTGCTTTGGCGATCAGCGGCCTCACCTTGGCGACGTCCAAAGACGACGCGATAAGGAGCGCCACCAGCAGTGAGCACCATCAACATGACCAAGGGCTCTGCGCCCGCCCGCATGACCAAGTCCTCCAGCATCCGGGTGCGGTGCTGGTGGGACAGCCGAACCGACTACGACCTGTACGCCCTCGTCGTCTACGCCGACGGCCGAGTCGAGACGGTCGCTACCTTCCCCGCGGAGGGAGTGCCCGCCCAGCTCACCACAGCCGACGGGGCGGTGAAGCATCTCGGCGACGTCGGCCGCCAGACGGTCGGAGTTGCCGAGGAGATCATCGAGATCGCCCTGGACGACTCGATACGCGCCGTGATCCCAGTCGCCTACTCCGCTCAGTCGAACGGCACCGGGTCCTTCTTCGAGTACCGCGTCTCCATGGAACTCGACAACGGCCTCGGCGACCGGGTCGTCATCACGGCGGAGAACGCCAACAACAACAGCCGCATCTACACGTGCGTGCCGGGCATGCTGGAGAACACCCCGGGCGGGGTGAACGTCCACGCCCTGGAGCACTACTCCAAGCCGAGGTCCGAGAACCGGCCGCTCGTCAGCCTCGTGCGCCGAGGCCTGATGAAGAAGGCCGAGGTGGTAGCCATCGACATGGACGCGGGGCCGCGTAACGCGTACAAGTAGCATCCCCCAGCCACCGTTGAGGGAGCAGAGCACGCTGCTCGCGGCGTGCTCCGCCCTCGGGTGGAACGCGTTATCGAGGCGCCTGGTGGCTTGCCCAGCCACCAGGCGCCTCGGGCGTTCCGTCTGAGCTGGCCTCCAGCACCCTGCCGGCGCCGATGGTATTGCCCCGGTTAGGAACCGGCCCTCTCCTCCCCTGCTGGGCCGTACCTTTCTGCCGAGCAATGCAGTCAGCATTCTGGGCACCCAGCGGTAGGGGTCGGCAACTACGACTGTCCGCTTCCATGCCTAAGTTCGCGGCGTGACAGACGATGAGGCACTCAACGATCTCCTGAAGCGGGCCTGCCTGATCTTCGACGCTCGCGCGACGCACACCGCGGGCGCCGCCGGCTCGTTCACCACCATGCACATCAACCAGCTCGCCGACGACCTGCTTGCCGCACTGGACTCATGCGAGGTTGCGGAGCGCCCCTACCTCATGGAGGGGTACCGAAGTCTGAGCTTGGCCGCAGACATTCCCCCTGGCCGGTCCTGCCAGCAGCGCGAGATGCTCGTGGATGTCGCCCGCCAGGGGCTGGCGTACGTCGTCACCGGAAGGCACGAAGGACGTCCAGCTACCAAGGGCGAAGCCTTGGCGCTACTCCAGCACCGGTGGACTGCCTCGATGCTGGCTTGGGCCGACTTCTTCCCACCCTCACTGGACGAGGTCTCACCTTCCTGCAGGTGCGGCGCCATGAGGCTCGGCTATGGGACGTGCGGCTCCAGCGTCCAATCCGACGAGAACCGGGTGCCGGGCAACTCGGTTCAGCAGTGCGCATGAGCAAGGTCCACGGGTCACGCTTGTTCTGGGCTCCGAGGCGTTCCTGTCCGCCCGGTAGGTGGTTGGCATGGCTCCGAGCTCATGGTGCCGAGGGGGATTCGCCAGAACTCGGTACCACCGCATTCGTCGAGGACCCTCTGCTCCGTAAGCGCCAGCCAAGTGCAGCGCACCCCCACCCCTTGTGGAGACAGGAGCAGTTGTTCGTGCCCATATCAATCCGTTCCTCTACCGCTACCACCGGGAAGTCGAAGCCGATGTCTCGTTCCGTCCGCATGGCCGCTCGGATGGCAACCGGCGTCGCTCTTCTCGCCTGCGCGCTCAGTGCCTGCGGTGGCTCCGGGGACGGCTCTGTCTCCGGTGCCCGCGATGACCTTCGGATCGTCACGAAGAAGACCGTGACCGACACTCGCCCCCGGATGGTCGAGCAGTGCACTACCGGCACCAAGCAGGTCAAGCACACCTCTACGACAAAGGGGAAGACGCGCACCTGGTACACGACCGAACCGACCCGGACCTGCCGGAAGGTGCAGCAGGGCACGGAGACCTTTGACCGGGTCGTCCGGCGGCCCCGGTGGTGCGTCGAACTCGACGACGTCGACGGCAACACAGGCAGGGACGACGTCTGGTACGAGGTGGACTCCGCGACGTACACCAAGGCGGCCGCCGCTGCGGAGGGCGACAAGCTCGCTTTCACGCCGCTGCGAGCTGGGTGCTGATCCGTCATTCACCGGCAGGGCCCAGGACACGCTCCTGGGCCCTGCGGGCTGTGGCCAGGACGTGCCGGCCGTTCATGGAAGGCGAGTGCAGGTTCCGCTGCCCTGTGCGGCTGGTCGGCTACTGACGCCAGCCGCTAGTTCACGTCCCCGCGCCGCTCAATCAGCGCGGCTGGAACGAACGCGGTGTCCATGGTGGTGAAGTCGGGGCCGTCGCCGTAGATCAGCATCCATATTCCGTCGGCGGTCTCAACTTCCACGGTGTTCAGCGAGGGTCCGGAATCCCCGAACGGCTCGACGTTCCCATTCATGAGGCCAACGGTAGAAGGGCTGAGACGAACCTGCACCCATGAACACCATACTGCGCGGCTGGCCCCTTGTCCGTCGCCACGTGGGACAACGTCTTCAGTTCACTTGCTCATCTGGCGGCCCTGCTCGGCCGGAATTCGCGGAAACTCTGGCCGCTTCATGCACCCGGCGCACCATCGGCTCCCTTACTCAGATCACCTCGCCCACGGAGCCCGCATGTATGCCAGCCGGTCCCGCGCTTCCTCTGCTGGAAGTGCATTCCGCTTCACCCCACGCCCTCATCAGGAGGAGGCGCTGCACGACATCATGCGGACCGCTGGGGACCGCGCACTGGTGGTGATGGCGTGCGGGACGGGCAAGTCCCTTGTGGGACGTGAAACGGCCCGAAGGCGGGCGGCCTCTTCGGTACTCGTCGCGGTGCCGACCCTCGCACTCGCCGAGCAAGTGCATCGCGGGTGGGCATCTGACTTCCCCGGAACTCTGGACACACTCATCGTCTGCTCGGACTCCGCGGTGGGCGGGGCGGACGTGCCGGTGACCGTCGACCCCGAGCGGGTCGCCGCGTTCCTCGCTACGGCGGAGGCCGGGCGGATACGGCTGGTGATCTCGACCTATCAGTCGGTGGGGCGGATAGCCGAGGCGTACGCGGGACGTTCCCTCTCGCCACTGGACCTCATCGTTCTGGACGAGGCCCACCACACCGCTGGGCCGTCGGGAAAGTCCTATGCAGTCGTGCTCGACAATGACCGGATTCCGGCGGCGTTCCGTCTGTCGCTTACGGCCACGAGTCGTATTCACGAGGGCGCGGACGGCACGGCGGATGTCATTTCGATGAATGACGAGGCGCAGTACGGCACTCGGGTTCACGAGCTGACGTTCGGCGCCGCCATCCAGCGGAACCTGCTGGCCGACTACGAGGTTGCCATCGTCCTGGTCTCCGACGAGGACGTGCACGCCGCACTGCAGAAGGAGGCGACGTCCCGGACCGGCCCCGGGGACTCCTCGACGGTGGCCGCTCAGATCGCCCTTGCGCGGGCCATGCGCGAACGTGAGCTGCGCAGCGTGATCGCCTTCCACAGCCGGGTAGCTCGCTCCAAGCGCTTCTCTGCCTCCCTCGGCTCGATCAGCACAGCAGCAGGCGTGTCGATCACCTCTCTGCACATGGACGCCGCCACCCCGGCAGGGAAACGCGCTGAGCAACTGGCCATGCTGGCCGCGCCCGCCGGGGGTGAACGGGTCGTCCTCAATAACGTCCGTACCCTGACCGAGGGGGTAGACGTCACCAGCGTCGACGGCGTCTGCCTGGTGGACCCGAAGTCCTCCCAGACAGACATCGTGCAGGCTGTCGGCCGGGCGCTGAGGCTCCATCCCGAGCACGACCGTCCGGCGACGATCCTCCTCCCGGTCTACGTCGCGCCGGGCGAGAATCCGCAGGCGGTCCTGGAAGCCAGCGCCTTCCAGCATGTCTGGCGGGTCCTGGCCACGCTCCGCGATCAGGACGAGCGTATGGACGCTGCCCTCACTGCCGCTCGCCGTCGGTTGAGCAGTGAGCCGTCGGCGGACGGCATCGACGCCCGGGCGATACTGCCCGAGAAGGTCAAGATCTACGGCAGCGCGACGGTGGGGGCCCGCTTCGTGCAGGCCCTGGGCGTCCACGTCCTGGAGAACACCACCGAGGACTGGTACCGGTGGCTCGGCCTGCTGGAGCGTTACGTCGCACAGCACGGACACGCCACTGTGCCCTTCTCCACCGAGGCCGGGAGCCTCGGGGCCTGGGCGGCTCGTCAAAGGTCCCTGCGCACGGCTGGCAAGCTCCTGCCCCGGCGGGAGGAGCTGCTGTCGGGGCAGCCTGGATGGACGTGGAACCTTGCCGACACCAAGCGCGAGCAGGGGCGAACGGAGCTGGAAGCGTTCGTCGCAGTCAGGGGTCACGCCAGGGTGCCACGGGGCTTCGTCTCCCCCACGGGCTACCGGTTGGACAACTTCGTCACGCTGGCTCGCAACCGATACCGCGACAAGCTGATGGACGCCGATGAGATCGCGTACTACGAAGCCCTGCCCGGCTGGATGTGGCACGTACACGACGCGAAGTTCGAGCTCCTTCTCAAGCACCTCGACGACTTCATCAGCGAGCACGGGCATGCGCGGGTTCCACAGCCGTACAAGGTGGACAAGGACGGCATCCAGTTCGCCCTCGGTAACGCCGTTTCGCGGAAGCGGACGGCTTACCGCAGGGGGACGCTACCCGCCGGTCAGGCGGAGACTCTGGAACAGCGGCCCGAATGGATGTGGGACGGCCACGCTGCCGCCTGGGAGGCGAGCTTCGAGGTGCTGGCCGACTGGGCCGCCGCCCACGGCCACCTGAAGGTCCCCTTCGACGAAGCGATCAACGGCGTTGGCCTCTACCGCTGGCTGCTGAAGCAGAAGGCCCTCGTCCGCGAGGGCGAGCAGCCCGCCGAGCGGCGCCGCCGCCTGGAAGCTCTTCCTGGGTGGTCCAGCGTGGAGTGACACGTAGGCCTACAAGGCGAGGTCGCCGGGCCGCCCCGCGGCCTCACCTGTTCGAGCGGAAGCTCAGCACCGTCCAGGTAAGCGACCTGCTGGCAAAGCAGTGCACACCCCGGCCGGCATCCAGACCAGCGGGTCGAAACTGTCCGGCGGCGCCTCCCTCATAGGCAGAATGCGAATGCCATCAACACCGAGAACACCAGGGATGAGCCGGTGAGCCCACGACCTCGTAAGCAGAGAGCACCCGAGCCCTCGGTGAACGGCCTCCAGCCGAAGATCACCGAGGATGAGAACACTGCCCCGGACAGGTACAAGCTCGAGTGTCCGCTGTGCGGCGAGGTCGGCCGGTACCGGTTCGCGCTGCTGGCACGGCGAGGGTTCGAGGAACATGTCGACGAGAACCACCCGGCAGTCGAGAGTCCGCTGGACCAGGTCCGCACTCTCGTCGACATGGCCGAGACCGAGGCTGGAACCTGGGAGTGCACCATCGGTGCCGAAAGTTACGTGGCCCGGCAGTACAGTCCCGGCAGGTTCACTGTGGAACTGGTCAGCCGCCGGACTCTGATCGACGCCCGGCTGGCGACCCTGGACGACGCACGGATCACCATCGGCGGCCACGCCAAGCTCGTCAGCTCCGCCCTGGCGACGGCTGCGACCATCCAGCTGCGCCAGGGGCGCCCGACCCATACGGTTCCTCTGGAGTAGCCCTCGGTCACAGGAAGTCTCAGAGCCGGCGGCCATAGGCAAGCTGGGCGCTCGGCCCCTCACGCAGCAAGAACAGCATCGCCGACCGGTCAGTCGGCTAGCGTGCTTCGCTGGGAAGGACCGATCGCCCACGACATGCTTCCCTCACATCACGGCAGGGCAGTCGACGAGCGGATTCCCGTCGAAGTGGAGTCGGGGTCCGCCTGGGTCCTCGGATCCTCGGCTGGTCTGGCGAGCAGCAGCTTCACCTGCTTGACTGACGCTCCGGTCGCCAGGGCGATGTCACTCCTGGATGCCCGTCGCAGAGCCAGGGCCTCCACGGCCTCGGCCAAGGCCGTCGTACGGGCATCCTCAGCAGCACGCAGTGTCTCCAGCTCCGGCGTCACGGGGATGATCTCCACCTCGGCAGTCACGCCTACGAGTGCGAGGCCATCCTCGACACTCTCGCGGACCAGCCGCAGCGTCCGCCCACTCCCGTACACGCCGTGCTCGGGCTCGTGCGCCACCCACAGCCGGCCGCGGCGGGTGGCCCGGCACTCAATGACCTCGCTCACGCCGCACACTCCAGGTTCTCGATGATCTGCTGGGCGACCGCGTCCGGGATGGGGGTGGGCAGGACTACCTGCTGGGCGCCGATCCGGTACCGCGTGTGGCTACCGGTGCTGTCGACCAGCGTGACCGTCAACCCTCGTCGGCCGGCGGCAGCCTGAATGCGCAGCAGCGGGCCGCCCTCCGTGCCTGCCTGAAGCATGGCGGTCACCTCCTGGGCCTGCTTCCACTGCTCCAGGCTCACCACAGCTTCGTGCACAGGGCCTGGTGACCACACCCACTTCGAGATCGGGTTCCACCGCGAGTAGCCCGGCCGCCCGGTCCTCGACGCCTTCCGGTTGTAGACCTGGTAGCCGGTGAGCTTGGGGTTCCCGATCAGGCCCTCGACCCGGTTGTGCGTCCACTGGCCCTCGATCGGGTACCGCTCGGGGTCGGCCGACAGGATCGCGATGATGTCCGCCGCCTTCAGGTATTCCTCCCGTCGCAGGCGGCACAGCTCCCGGGTCGCGTCGAAGCGTCGCACGTCCGGGTGCGGGACGAGCTTCTTCTTCGGTCGCGCTTCGCCGAACCGGCCCCGGGTCGGTGGCGGCGCGTTCTCATCGACGACCGCGACGTAGGGGTACGGCGGGATGCCATGGTTCCAGCCGCCGACGGCATGCTGGACCTGCCCACCCATGGACATTTCGTTCATGGCGATCTTGTAGAGCTCCGCGTCGACCTGGCCGTAGCGGCGGGTGCGCAGTCGGCCGGACTCGGTGCCGCCGGTCGGTTCGTTGGCGTACACCACCTCCACGCCGGCCTTCTGGAGCTCATGCTCCACGGTCAGGCTGGTCAGCATGGCCCGCGCGACCCGGTCGGAGCGTTCGGCCAGGACGTGGGTAATCCCCATCAGCTCGGCGTGTGCGAGGAGATCCTGGAGACCGCCGTCTCGGGGGGTAGGGACGCGCAGCGCTTCGTACATCTCGCGCGGGCCGAGACCCCGGGCTTCCGGGGGAAGCATCCCTGATTCGACGTCCCAGTAGTACTGGGCGAACTCCTCGCCGGGTTCCAGGCGTTGGGCGGCAAGGGTCACTTGCCGGGGTATGGACGAGGACGGGTTCTGATGATCCTTGGTGGAGACCCGGCCGACGAAGGCCGACCGGCGCGGTCGCGTGTCCACCTGTATGTAGTTCGACAAGTCGCTGAGGTCGATGGGTGGTCCGAAGGCGGTGAGCATGATCTTCCTGGGTGCTGAGAGAGCGGATGCATCCTCGCGGTGGCGAATGACCGCGGCCGGGCTCCGAATGGCAGGCCGAGGGTATTCACCGCAGGCGCGACATAAGGCTCATCGCTGTCCTTCGAAAAGGTGAGGGAAGCAGGAGAGAGTCGCGGTGTCTCGACCCTATGGGGCACCACTGACAGCCGCCGTGTTTCAACCCCGCCCCTTGCACTGTCAGTTGGCGCCTGACGACGTAACGGTCCCGGAATTCGCGACGGTGCGATGGATCCAGCCTTCTGAACGCAACATCGGCCTCCTTGACGCCCCCCAGACCGAGGAAGCCGATGTCCATTCGTCCGGTCCGCCGCTCCGAGTCGACCCAGAACGCTGCCGCGGGAAACGTCGTTCTCGTCGAGACACTGCGGCTTGCAGTGCCCCTCCATATCGCCGAGCTCCGCGACCGTCCCACTGACGTGCTCGTGGCCATCGCCAGCCGGTCGGCCAGCGTCGTCGGCTCCAAGGGCGACGTTCTCCAGTTCCACTCTCCGAAGCGAGGGGCGGCAGCCGAAGCGTTCAACGCGCTCGCGAGGGGGCTGGCAGCCGCCGCGATCGTCACACACGGTGGTGTCACCTTCGCCGGCTCGCACTGGTGCACCGTCGACGCCTGCTCGGGTCCCGACGCCGACCATCCGCAGCCGGACGTCACCCCGTCCTGATCCGTATCGGCCCCGGGTTGTGCCTGCGGACGTAGCACGCGGCGGCGGCGCCGCACCGACAGTGTCTGCCCGGGCCATCGAGAGGTCGGGAGGCCCAACCCCATGTCTCACACCGAACGCCACTTCGACAACGCCGAGATGGCCCTACTCCTCGATGAGGAATGCAGTTACTGCCGCGCCGCAGTCGGCCAGTGCTGCGACCCTGACTGCCAGTTGGGTGCCATCGATCCCAGCTACACCCGCGAGGAGGAGTTCCCCTCGGTGTGGGAGCCGCCGCCCCCACCTGGCTGGTGACCACCTCGCGCCACTCCCACCGATACCCCAGCCGCGGTGGGCCACGGCACGTCATGAACCCGACGCCCCACCGATGCCCCGCAGAGCGTGGCCGGTTCACCGGCCACTATGCAGCCCGCCCCCCGAATGGAGACCAGATGCCTCACATCGAACCGGAGCGCGTCGACGAACTGCGCGCTCGCGTCGCGGCAGCCGCCCGCGCGATCACCATCAGGCTCGGCCCCAACGCTCTCGCGATGGCATCAGCACAGCAGCCGATCCGCCTATCCGGGGGTGAGGCCGACATGGTCGCTACCGCCGTCGTTGACGTACTCGCGCAGGAGATGCTGCTCGCTCACCAGGACTGGGAGCGCAGTGGAGTATCCCTGCGCTCGTGCTTGGTACCTGGCTGCCTCCGCCAGTTCGACATGATCGCCTCCCTCTCCGGTGCACCTCCAGAACGCGAGGACTGGTCAAGTGATGGCTGGCTCCAGCACCGGCCGCTGAGCGGTCACGCGTGCCCCGAGCATGCGCAGGCTCTTTGGACATCGGGCAGGCATATCCCGAACTGGCACCACCACAGCGACGACGACACTCGTCTGTTCTGTGCCTGTGGGTGGGAGTCCGGCAAGGTGCAGTTCCGGGGCCACGGCGTCACGCTGTGGCAGGCGCACGCACTCGAGGTCCTGAACAAGGACCCGGGCTACACGGCCAGCACGGCCAGCACGGTGCAGACCTCGATGACTGCGGAGCAGCTCACTGAGCTCGCCGTCAGCGCCCAGCGGCGGGGCCCCGGGCTGGCAGCCGGCCGGACCAAGGAGCAGCTTGCCGCCGTAATGCCGGACTTCATGCGCGATGCCGTGGACGCCCATGTGCCGGGCCTGGCCGCACTACGGGCCGTCGCCGACGCGGCCCGTGACCGGTACGAGCGTGGGCTGATTGCCTGGCTGGAGACCCTGGACTGAGATCCTCTGCCGCCCGTCACCGCCAGGCGGGCGGCGGTGTACCCCCTGGCCGTTGGCCTGTCCAACGGCCAGGGGGCCTGTGCCCTGCGGTATCGCCCTCCGCCTTCGCCGGGCTTCGCAGGCCTCGCGGGCACTCACAGATCTGCTGCGTCCCATCCCAGAATCCGTGATCGTCAGCCGTGGACCCGCTCGGGGCCCATGGGGACGCCCGCTGGTCCCTTCGGAGAGGATGGGGTTGTGAGCTTCCCTGCACCACCCTGCGCAGAGTGCGTCGAACCGCTTCAGTACGACGTGGAGATACGCCGCTTCGTCTGCGGCAACCTCCAGTGCTCAGCGCTGGGTATGGAAGTCCCTATCTGGCGCGCTTTGCAACAGTCCGGGCTCGCTGCTTCGGACCCGCCCGGGCTGCCCCGCCCGGTCCACAAGGGCCTGCCGGTGCCCTGGGTCGCTCCCCGGACCGCGGGCTACGTCTTCTGGCTCGCCCTCGATGCGGCACGCTGCGCGCTCGCGCACAACCGGTGGCTCTGCCAGGTGTGTGGCGATGAGCTGCCCGAGGAGGCGTGGGTCCTGGCAACCCCTGAGGGCCAGGTGCTCCAAGCCGCGCTGCACGCCAAGTGCAAGGACTTGGCGCTGGAGTTCTGCCCTCACTTGTCCAGTGGCGACACCCGCGCCCTCCCGATGCTGGTCTCCCGGGACGAGCTCTCGGCCGATGGTCATCCGCTGAGGGACGCTGCCCCTTCGGACCCGTTCTTCCTCCAACAGTGGCAGGTCACGCAGTAGTTCAGTTGGCTGGCCATCAGCCTCGTGTACCTGGCGCGATCGTCACGGAGATTCGCGACGGATGAGGTTCCGTCGTGGTCCGGCAGCAGTCTTCCGGCGTCCCACTTCCCGACCACGCCGGAGCGCACAATGCCGCACCCCATCACCTTCGCTTCCCACTGCCCGGAGACCGCTGCACGGCAGGCATGGGCAGCTTCACTCTCACGGGCCGAGGAGTACGCCGCCCGCTACCTGACCACCACCTTTTCTGATCTTGAAGTCAGTCGCTCTGGCGGCCCGGCGGAACAGCCCGGCCTGACGTTCGAGCGTGCCGGCTGCGGGAGCGTGTTCGTGACCACCGACTCCGAGCGGGCCACCCTTCGCGCCCACGGCCTGCACTGGGAACTGTGGAGCGCGGCCATTTCTGCCCTGCACGGCGGTGAGCACTTCGTCCTGGTCGACGCCGATGGCAGTGATGTCGAAGAGCCCCGAGCCGCCGCGCCGGGCTCGTACACCGACACCTCAGACGAGGACTCGCTGGTCATCCGGGACGACGGCACAGCGGACGTGAGGTTCTTCGAGCTGAGCATCGACGAGATGGCCCAGGTCCTCGCCGCGCTCCGAGACGGCTTTGGCCGCCTCGGTCAGCGCCGGTGCACCCGTTGCCATCTGCCGCAGTGGCGGCACTCGGCGCGCCGCAGCGGTGAACACGTGGTCTGTGGCTCCTTCACACTGGCCTGCGCCGACTGCCTGCCGCATGGGGATGCCGAGGAGTGCGCCCAGGCCCGCACCGGGCAGCCCTGCACCCGCCAAGCCACGCGCGCACGGGCCTCCCGTCCTCAGGGCGGAGAGGACGTTCTGGCGTCCCTTCTGGGGACGTTCAACGGCTGGGACCTGGCTGCTCTCGCCCACACCGCCGTGGAGCTGTTCAGCACGCACGGCGACGTCAACGACGAACTGAGCGAAACTCAGAAGGACGTGCTGGAGCGCGCCGCCACGTTCTTCGACGAGATCAGCGAGCCCGTGTAGAACACACCCTCCGTGCCGGGCTCCGGACTGCCGGAGCAGCCAGGGCCCGCGCGGCGGAGGATGACGCTCTTGTCGACCCTGGGACGCGACGGGCCCCTGGCCGGCCTCCACCCCGGCTGTGCGGTTCCTTGCGTAGGGCGGGAACACCGCTCCCGGACCACAACCCTCGGCGCCACGAATCGGCTCTGCAGCGGGACTGTCCGCCACCGGGCCCACCATGGATCTCCGTCGGCCGGTGGAAGCCTCTCTGCCACATGGAAGGTCAAGCATGCTCCCACCGATACTGGCTGCCGCCCTGGACCGCGCCACCCCACCGCGATGAGCAGACCCGGAGATCGAGAGGCGCCCATCGCTGTTCCTGCTGAGCAGATTCCGCAGGGCTGTTACTGGTGGACCGACCCGGACGGGGCCCTGTGCCTGCTACCGGGGTGTCTAGCCCGGATCAACGACCCCGACGCCGCCTGCACCTGCAGAACCCTCGCCTCCCGCCTGACCAGGGCCGAAGAACGCCTGGCGGAAGCCGCGGAGCGGGAAAGGTATGCGAGCACCTGGTGGGCCGCGCTGCGGGCGGCGGTGGACGCGCATCCAGCGCGGGACGAGATCCTCAGCGATGCGCGACGCCGGGCCGGCCGTTGACGCGCTGTCCCGTCTGAAGCAGGCGAGAACGCCGGCAGCCGCGTGTGGGCCGTGGCGGTGCGGGCCTGCGGGCCGAAATTCGCGAGCGTGCAGGCCATCGCGGTTCCGGGACGCAGGCTCAGCCCGTCAACCCCACCCGCCAGCGCCGCACAGACAATCCGTGCGGCGCTGGCCCCGCACTGCCGGACGGGTCCTGCACCGCGTCCAGAAAGGTCCGTGCCCATGTCGGTCATCGAGACCACGATCAGCAGCACCGCCGCCTACCACCAGGCCCTGGCCACCATCCAGAAGGCATCGCGTGCCTACGCGACCGGCGAGAGCCCGCTGGACGACGCCACCTTCGACCGGCTGCGGGACCAGCTGGTCGCATGGGAGGAGACCCACCCGGAGGACGTGGCTACGAACTCCCCCTCCGGCAAGGTCGCCGACGGGGCGGTCCCTGCGGGCGAGGTCCCGCACACGGTGCCCATGCAGTCCCTGGACAAGGTGAACACGCCCGCCAAGCTGCTGGCGTGGGAGGCGTCGCTCCAGCGGCGTCTGGGCGGCCCGGTCACCGGCGGCTATGTCGTGGACGTGAAGCTGGACGGCTTCGCGGTCGCCGCGCGGTACCAGAGCGGTCGCCTGGTCAAGCTCGTCGGACGAGGCGACGGCCGTCAGGGCGAGGACTGGAGCCATGCCATCGGCACGATCACCGGCCTTCCCCAGCAGCTGGACCGGCCACTGACCTTCGAGGTCAGGGGAGAGATCCTCTTCACCCACAAGCAGTTCGAACGGGCCAAGGAAGTGCGCGCCCAGCACGGCGGGGACGCGTTCGCCAACGCCCGCAACGCCGCCGCTGGCACCATCCGGGCGAGGAACAGGGCCTACACCCTGGAGATGACGTTCTTCGCCTTCCAGGCCGTCGAGCTGCCGGGCGGCGATGTGTTCGCCCACACCTCGCACGCCGACCTGATGAAGTGGGTCGCCGACACCGGCATACAGACCACGGAGGCCACCCCGCCGAAGGCCCACGTCGTCGCGACGATGGCCGAGGTGCAGAAGCAGGTCGCGGCGATCGCTGCGATGCGTCCCAGCCTGCCGTTCGACATCGACGGCGTGGTCATCCGCGCGAACAGCCGCGCCGAGCAGACCACCGCAGGTACCGGCTCGCGGCACCCCCACCACAGCGTCGCCTACAAGCTGCCCAGTCTGGAGCGAATGACCAAGCTCCTCGACGTGGTCTGGGCCGTGGGCAAGACCGGCATCCTCGCCCCCCGGGCCGTGCTGGAGGAGGTCGAGATCGACGGCAGCATGGTCACCTCCGCCACCCTGCACAACCCTTCGGAAATCACCCGAATTGGGCTCATGAAGGGCGATACGGTCTACGTCCGGAAGGCCAACGACATCATCCCGCAGGTGGTCGGGCCGGTGACCCACCTGCGCACCGGGACCGAGGAGACGATCACCTTCCCCGCGTCCTGCCCGGTGTGCGGCGGGAAGATCAACACCGACAAGGGTCGCTGGACCTGCGATGAGACGGCGAACAATGGCGGCTCCTGCGGGCTGCCCGCTGCCCTGCTGTACGCCGCAGGACGCGAGCAGTTCGACATCGACGGTCTCGGCCCGGCGGTGATCGGCAACCTCGTCGAGGCTGGTCTGGTGCGCGATGTTGGCGACCTGTTCCACCTCACCCTGGATCAGCTCACCGAGGCGACCCGGGGCAGCGGTGAGGCGTCGAACCTGCTGGAGCAGATCACGGCGGCGAAGGGCCGCCCGCTGGAGAAGGTGCTGGCAGCGCTGGGCATCGCGGGTACCGGAGTGGAACTCTCCGAGCGGCTCGCCGCTCACTTCCGGTCGATGGACGCATTCGTCACGGCCGACGCCCAGGTGCTCATGGAGGTGGACGGCATCGGAGTCAAGAAGGCCGAGCTGATCGCCCGGCAGCTTCCCCAGGTCGCTGCGGTGGTCAAGAAGCTCGTCACGGCAGGCGTGAAGCTGGCGGCCGATCTTCAGTCCGCCCCCGTGAGCGGCCCGCTCGCAGGCAAGACGGTCGTCGTCACCGGCACGATGACGGGGCCGCTGGCTGCCTACGACCGCGTCGCGATGAACCAGCTGATCAAGGACGCGGGCGGCAAGCCCGGCCGCGACGTGACCTCCAAGACCCACCTGCTGGTCGTCGGGGAGCGGGCCGGAGGCAAGCTCGCCAAGGCCGAGAAGTACAAGATCGAGGTGATGAACGAGGAGGCGTTCGCCATCCTGGTCGCCCAGTTCACCAGCTGACCCGATCGGCCGTACATCCAGCGGAGCCCGCTCTCACTGAGGGCGGGCTCCGCGTCTCCTTCCCGCTCCGGCCCTCTGCTGCGCCGGGCGGGGCCTGACGTGCGGGCTGCCGCAGCCCCAGACGGCCACTCCTGTGCCCGTCAGCAGGCCCACGCGCACAGGAGGCTCTGGGCGTCCGCGACCGCCGACGAGACCAGGCACTCCGACCAAGAAGGACGATCATGAAGCACACGTATCTGTACCCCCTGCCGGACGATGCGCTCTTCCTGTGGAGGGCCGGCCGCCAGAGCGCCACCGACCTCTTCGGCGTCCCCGTGGACAGCCCCGACATGTGGACGAGGCTGGTCGCGCTGGACGAGCAGCTGGGGGAAGCACGTGAGACCGTCGCGCGGCTGATCGAGGACGCCGACCGCGTCTGCGTGGGGCAGCGGTACGCCATTCCTGGGTCCCTCCACCCCCAGATCGCCGACATCGAAGAAGACGTCCATGCCTCCACCCGAACGGTGACCGGCCTTCTCTGGGACGCACCGCTCCTGGACCCGTCTCTGCGCGCCGTGGTGGTCACCGCGCTCGGGCTGCCGGATGCCGGAGTGCCCGGGCGAGATCCCGCCGCAGCCATCACCCGGTTCCTCAGGCCCATGAGCACCAGCGACTCATCCCGTTCTGGATGTGACCGGCTGTCGCCGCACTGCCCTCCGGCCTACGACCGGCGAAGCGCTCTGCCCCTGAACAGCTCTCGCTGCTGCTGCCCCCTCGGTGGACCGAGGGGGCAGCAGCAGGCACCTGCGATCAGAAGCGTTCTCACCTGCACGCTGTCCGGCTGTTACGCCGATCTCCCCAGCCCTTGAGCCCTCCCGATGCCATCGCACCGGCAATCCTCGCCAACCATCGCTATTCATCACATCTGCTCATAAGTTCAGCACTTCTCTCTTGAGCAGCCATTCGCCGCCGGTTGCCCGAGGCCTACGAGCACGTCCAGACCCGACCAACCGCTTCCACGAGGAATCACACGATGAGCATCGCTGCACGCACCCGGTACACCGGGGGCACCCGGACCGCTGGGTGCCTCCGGCTGCTCACTCTCCCGTTCCGGACGGCCTACCGGCTGTTCCGCCCGAGCCGCCAGGACCGGATATCGGACCCGGCCATCACGGCCGCGCAGGTCGCGCGGACGGCTGTCGGCGGAGCGGCCACACTGTGGCTGATCCGGTCCTACCCCCTCCAGGAGTCGGCGGCCGATGTCGCGGCGGACCAGGTGCTCGAGTTGTTCCTCAGCGCTGGTGTCCTGCTCGTCGCGGGCCCCATCGCTCTGGCCTGCTTCGTGCTGTCCGCGCGGCCGTCCGTGCGCGCCGTCTACTGTCGGCGTCTTGCCGGGCCGGCCGCGGGGTTCGCTGCGCTGCTCGGGTCGGCAGTCGGGCTGTGGTTCCTGCTCCTGGGCGGCGCTGTGCAGGTGACCCAGGCGCTCGGCGGCATGCCGATCATCGGCGCGCTCGTCTCCACGGCGGGCGTACTGTTCGGCGTTCCCTTCGGCGCCGCGGCTGTGGTGCTGAGCGTGCACTACACCTTCCGCGTCGGTGACGTCTCCGAGGTCCTGCCGCCCCTGCTGTCGCCCGTGCTGGTGTGGTCCCTGTTCGTCGTCCAGGCCTTGGACGGCCCGCCGGTGGCTGCCCCTCCGGCGGTCCATGCACTGTTCGTGGCCGGCCCGCCGGTGTCCGTCACGTTGCTGTCGGTGTGGGAGCTCCAGCGCCTGCGGGCGCGGCACCACCTGACGATCCGCCGGGCCCTGGGGCGGAGCACCCCATTCTCCTGCTGAGGAACAGCGGCCGCGGGGGCGCCGAGGCTTCAGGCGGGAGCGGGCTGTCCACCGGCGAGTGGGGCGAAAGAGACGGCCGGTAGGGCACGAGGGCAGCGGGATTCGCGCGCATGCGGCGATCGGGCGGGGTCCGCCACACAGTCAGGGCGTCAACACGCAGGTCAGGAGCTTCTCCGCCTGCTCCCTCCCCATTACGCCCAGGGACTTCACGATGGCCGCGATCCCCCAGCCGCCCACCAGGCAGTGCACCCGATACAACAAGGACGGCTCACGCTGTGCCGGGAAGACCTCGATGGCTGACGGCTGGTGCCGGTCCTGCGACGGGTTCGGCCGCCCGCAAGCTGCCCAGCCGAAGGCACAGCCCGACCTGCGGCAGGAGACACGCTGGCGGGAGGCCAGTGCGCGTCCGCTCGAGTCCGACGAGGCGTACGAGGTCGGCGTCTCCAACGCGGCCCTCAACCACTTCATCACCGCGCACGGAGGGGATCGCCGGGCGGCAGAGGCGCAGATACGCTCGCTGCTCGAAGATCTACTCGCCGCCGACGCCCGCCCGGCGCTGCGGCATCCCGAGACCGGCCGGTGGCGGCTCCGTACCCAGCGGGACAAGTTCTCGGTCACCCTCAGCAGAGACGCCTCCGTCGTCACCGGTTACAAGGCCCGTCACGTGGATCGGACCTACGCCCAGATCAAGGCTGGCGTCCCCAGCCGGGTGGCGTCTCCTCACCGTCGCGAGAGGAAGAAGTGGTTCCTGGCCTTGCAGACTGAGCTGCCCTTCGGCATGGGCGTGATGACCGCGCGGCTCTTCGCGCGCCTGGAGCTCGGGTTCGAGATGACCGAGAACAACGCCGCCGAGGTGATCGAGCAGGTGCAGGATTACATGGCCCGGGCGGGTATCTCGCTGCCCACCCAGGAAGGCGAGTCCCGCGTCACCGACTCGGCGGGGCTGGAGTGGACCTTCGAGGTGCTTCCGGAGCAGCGCCCATACCTCGTGCACATCTCATGGGGCACCGAGGGGTAGCGGCGGGCGGCCGCGCCCTGAGCCGTGCCGCGAAGGACTGGGACCCGGCGCCCCGGCGCCGGGTTAGAGCTATACGGAGCCGGTCTCGGGCTGGTTCTCCAGCGCCACAGCGGCGTCCCGGAGGTCGACTGGTAGCTCCCCGTCGCACCAGTACTGCGTGCCAGTCATCCGTCCGTTGCCCCGGGTGATGCGCCAGATCGGCAGGGCGTCACAGAATCCACTCGGGTCACGGACACGGTCGAAGACCGACCCGCAGATCTCGTGACCGGGAAAGCCGGCCCGCTCCGGAGGCAGCGGCCAGCCCGAGGGGCACAGCGACAGCCTCATCGTGTACCGCTTCCGCTTGAATCCGGGGACGACAGCCCCCTTCCACTCCAAGGTGGTCACATCCAGCGGGGTGCGGAGCGCGGGCTGCAGCCGGTAGACCCCGCCCTCCGTAACGACTCGGCGCTCCTCGACGAGAACCCGGGCGGCAGTTTGGATGACATCTGCTGTGACGTCCTCGCCCGTTGCGTGATCGACGCGTTCACGGAAGTACGGGTCGGCCTTGATCTCGGCCAGCGCCGCGCCGTCTAGGTGTTCGGTCAGCCAGCGGCACAGCAGCCAGGCTGCGTGTCGGACGACCTCTGGTTGGTCGCGAGCGGCATACCGGGTGATCGCTGTGGTCATGAGCGAACGGTAGAGGTCCGGGGAGCCACCGGCCGTACGCCGGCGCTAGAGCTCCCGAGCCGGGCCTGTCCTGGGCGGTGTCCGGTCTTCCGGTCAGAGTGCACTGCTGCGGACACGCGTTGACGGCACCCGGCCGGATGCCGACATGCCGTCTGCCGCAGCAGCTTGCTCCGGACGTAGAGAGGGACCCGTATGGCTACGCATGTCACCGAGCCGCTTGACCAGGAGGAGCGGGCATGCCGGTGGGGCGTTGAACCGCACGTGCCCATCGACCTGTCGCCGACCCGGATCTTCCTCTTTCTGCTCAAGGTGGGGCTCGTCTACGGAGCGGCCTGTTGGGCGTGGGAGTACGCCCGGCGCAGTGGGCTCGCCGAGACGGTTCACCAGCCTGTGGTCGCGTACCTGCGGTCGAACAGCACGGGGCTGCCGATGGCGGCCGGTGACCTCGTCGACTGGTGGATGGGCTTGGGTGCCGGGGCCTTCCTGACGAGCGCTCTCCTGCGGTCATGGCCCGCGCGTCTGCTCTGGTGCTGCTGGGGTGTCTGGTCGATAGCGATGGTCTCGGCCGGCACTCCGCAGGATGCCCGCTCGGTGGCCGTGGGTGTGGCCACGCTGGCCTGGGCGGCCGTCTCCGTCATCGCGCTGCGCGGCCGCGGCTAGGACGTTGCTCCGGGCGCGGGGCTTGGACATCCAAGTCCCGCGCTCATCCCGGATCCGTGAGTCGCTTCAGTCGCTGAGCATCTTCCGGCTCGTGGATGGCATGGGCTCGCCCATCAGCCATGCGTAGGCGCCCTCTACCGCGTTCGGGGAGTGCGCGAACCGGTCGCCGGGCTGGAAGTGACGGTCGGCCAGTGCTCCCCAGCCTCCGGCGTGCGCGGCCGCGGCCTGGAAGGCGCGGGCCACACTGCCGGCGACTTCGACGTACAGGTCGGCCTCGGGCGTGACCCACTGGCCGACGATGGCCATCACCTCCTGCATCGCCTGCTCGTCGAGGCGCCGGTCCTTGTCCGCCAGGTCCACGCCCAGGCCCCAGATGAGGCTGCGCATGGCCTGGGTCTCCCAGGTGTCATCTCCTCCGGCGTACAGACGGCTGCTCTGGCGCCGCTCGGACCGTTCGTACTCCTGGTCAGCGTGCTGTCGGGCGAGGCGGTAGAGCGCCACGAGCAAGGAAGCCGTCGCCCTGGTGCCGGCCGCGGTGAGCGCGTCGCGCAGTCGCTCGAGGTCCTCCTGCGGAACCGGTACGACGGTGCGCAGCGGGCCCCGTTCGGCATCCAGGGCGCCAAGGCTCTGAGGTTCCCCTCCGTTGCTCTGCAGGAGGGTGTTGATGTAGGTGGCGGGTCCGACCGCGAACCAGCCGACGTCCTGGTTGTCGACGACTCGGAACGGGTACTCCTTCGCCTCCTCCAGTTCACCGTCGAGAGGATGAAGCTCGGTCAGGCTGGGGTGGGCTTCAGTGGTCAGCGCGTCGGGCTTTCCCTGTTGTACGGCCACGATCTGCTGTCCCGTCTCCTGGGGCAGGGCCTGGACGGAGACGTGCCGCTCGGTGATCCGTGGGTGCTTGTTCACGAGGGCGGTCAGGATCGCGGTGCTGGCGTCTCGGAGGAAGGCGTGCAGCGTGTCGGCGCTCCAGCGTCGGCGGGCGGAGACCCGCGCAAGGAGCATCGCTGGCGTGTGGCCGGCCAGCGGAGGCATGCCCGTTTCGCGCGTCGGCCGCGGGCCGTACACCTCGGCCCTGGCTCGGTACCAGCCGTCGTGGGAGATCAGGTAATCGCAGGCGTCGGCGATCAGTTGCGCCGCGTCAAGACCGGCCTGGCCACGCGGCAGCATGGCCACCACCATCAGCGGAGCCGTGAACAGCTCCCCGCTGTCCGCCTGCCCCAGCGGGTCGGGTGCCATCGGCACACCGGCGGGGGGCCGCCGGCCGGCGTCGGGCACGGTCCACTGCTCCAGCGCGGCCGCGGCCTCGCCGTACGTACGCCCCGATGCCGCCATCACCGCGCGGATCTTCAACTTGCGGGTGCGGTCCTTCGTCATGCTCAGCTCCGTGCCGCGGCGCTTCCCACGCATACGCCGCACTGGAGTTCTGTGCAGGACGGCATCGACCAGGAGCACGCGATTCCTCGAACCTTGCTCCGCCCTTCGGAGACCGGGCGTGGGCCGCCTCTCCTGGGAGCTCCGGCGTACGTGCACGCCGCTCCGGGAGGCTACCGCACTGCTGGCGTCGGGGAGCGGCCCGAACGACGAAAGGGCGCCCTCTTCAAGAGGGCGCCCTTGTCACAGAGGTACAGCGTCGGAAACGCGAGGTCACCGTAGCGGGGCGGTGTGCGGTCCGGTCAGCTGAGGAGCAGGAGGAACCCGGTGATCACTGACACTCCGCCGAGGAGCAGGACCAGGGGCGATCCGGCCACGGCGCCGTATCCTGCCGCGCCGAGGCCGCAGAGTGTAGCGATCACGGCGATGGTGACGGTGAGGGGGCCGGTCCCGGCTTTCAGGCGCCGGATCTCGGTTGCCATCTCGTCGGTCTCGTCGCGGTAGAGCCGGTAGGCCTCGCTGTCCTTGTCGTAGGAACGGACCATCTCGGATCGGCGTTCGATCTCGTGGCGCAGGGCGGAGATCCGTCGTTGTCGCCAGCCGACCAGCCTCAGCAGCCCTAAGCCGACAAGGGCTGTCAGAGCGATGGCGGCTTGCCCGGCGTCGTGCATCGATTCCAAGGTGGTCCCCCAAGTGGACGGGTCAGCGCAGTGCTTGCGCGTGCGTTCGTGCGCGTTGTAGGTGCCCGGTGAGTTCCCGAGCTGTGGTGGTCGCCTGTGAGAGAGCTCCCGTGGCGGTGTCCGCGCGCGGCCCTGCGTGGGCGTGCAGGGCCGCGCCGAGAAGCTCGGTGACAGCAGGCAGAGCAGCAGCGATCCGCCCGAGCTCATGCGCGCTGGTCACCGCGAGGCGGGTGTGCTGCCATCCGGCTGTTCCGCTGGTCAGTTCGCGGACCAGACGCTCGAGAGCGTCCGCCGACTGGCGCAGGTGGATGGTGGGATTGTGGGTTGTCATACCGGCATCCTGCCGATCCCGGCGCTTGCGTGGTGGTCACTGACGCGATCTCTTGATCTCCTCCTCGATGTCCTGGAATCGGTATGCGGTGGGCTTGTTCGGGCGGTCGGTGAGTCGCACGGTCGGGATCGTGAGCGCTGCCTTCTTCAGCTCGGCCTGCAGGGTGCGGCCCACCATGGCCAGCCGGTCGGTCCGGTCATCCCAGCGTCCCCACGTGGCGACGTCGGCGGCCCGCAGGTGGCCGTGGAGTTCGTCGACGGTCATCTGCGCAGGCCATCCCTCGCTTTCGAAGGCGTCCAGCAGCAGCTGGGCGATGCGGGGGACGGGCCTGCGGGTCGCCTCGCCTGTCGTGACGGCGTTCAGCGAGGGGAGCCCGACGTTGAGGCGCTCCTTGGCCCGCAGGAGTGCCGTGCCGGCGTCGAGGTGGGGGCAGTAGCGGAGGATCGGAGCCCGGTGCCTGGGAGTCAGGCAGTAGAAGCGTCCCGCGTCGGCGATGTCCCACTCCCCCGGACTGGGCACCAGGAGGTGCGGCAGCCAGCCTGCGGAGATCGCGCTCCTGTCCCCGACGACGATCGGCACGTCGTCCATGCGGCAGGGCAGCATCACGCGGATGCCGAAGGAGTCAGCGACGGCATCGCCCATGATGTCGCTGGTCGCGTCCTGGGTGCAGATCACCAGGGTGATCCGGGCCTTCCGGCCGATCCTGATGAGGGCGAGGGCGTGCTCCTTGGCCTTCTTCGACAGCTTGGAGTACTCGTCGAGGAAGGCGATCAGGGCGGGCTCTTCGTCGGTGACGACCCAGTTGTCCTCGCCTTCGTCGAGGGCGGCGATACGGTTCTCGGCGTAGCGGACCAGGTCGGCCAGCGCGGCCTCGATCTCCTCCTCGGTATAGGCGGTCCGGTCCGCCAGGCCCCGGAGGGGTCCGAGTCCGCGGCCAGTCGGGTCGAGGTCCCAGACCACGGCGTCGGAGCAGGCGGTGGCGTACTCGGCGAGGGTGCGGACCATCGCTGACTTGCCGCCGCCGGACTTGGCCACGATAAGGACGTGCTGGCCGGCGAGGATGACGTCCGTGGGCTCGCCGTCGATGCTGATGCCGATGGAGACGGGCTTGAGGATCGAGCACGACAACGGGTTCCGCAGCGGGAAGGCCGGCGGGTTGGCGAACGGGTCTTCGGTAAGGACCCGGACCATCACCTCTGCGCTGTCGTTGGGGTTGTATCCCCCCTGGGCCATGGTGCGGCCCTGCCCGACGCGCAGCGCAACGTCGAGTTTCGGCAGCAGGCGGACGATGTCCGCCGGGGTACCGGAGTTGAGAACGGCAATGGCCTGCCAGCCGTATGCGAGGCGTGAAGCGTCCGTGACCTGTGCGATATCGGCATCGACAGAAAGAGCGCGGAAAAGGCAGTCCTCGACCTGTTCCGCATTCTCGGCCTGCCGAATCGGGAACGGCTTTCCTTCGTCCTCGGCAGCCGGTACCTCTGCAGGATCGATTTCCCCGGGAAGTTCTGCGTAAGGAAACAGCAGGCGCGGCAGCGCGGGGGCCAGCGTCGTGCGGACGCGTCCCTGTGCCCACAGGACGGTGGCGGTGGCCGCCGCCAGGACGAGATCCGTGACCACGACCGGGCCGGTGAACAGCGTGAGCCCGAGACCGTCCACCACGGTGAGACCCACGGCCGTGGCGTGAAAGCGGCGGGCGCGCCGTCGGCGTATCTGCCCGCGCCCCACCGTGACGGCTACGGGTGTCGGCATGGCGGGCTCGAACTCCACCATCTCGGCCTTCGCTTGGAACTTGGCCCACTTCTCGATCGCGTTCGCGGTGGCCGGCGTGGGCCCCGGGCCGCGGCCTTGCAGCATCAGCTGCATCTGGCGCTTGTTGTGCGCTTCCAGGCGGCTGATCTGAGCCCGGGCGAGGCCGGTCTTCTTCCGCTGGGCCGTCTGCCACAGGCGGTACTGGGTGTTGAGGAGGTCACGGGCGACGTGCGCGTCGGTGAGGTCCTCGGTGGTTCGCCAGCGCCTGAACTCACCGGCCGTGTGGCGGGCGCCCGTGGCGAGCACCTTGGCCTCGCGGGCGGTCAGCCGTCGAGCCAGGTGCAGCAGCATGCGGACGTACGGAGTGGTGTCCGGGTCCTCGTCGTCCTGGATGGCGCCCGGGCCGGGATGGTCATCTTCAAGGAGTTCGGCGTCGACTATCTCGTTTTCGTCAGCGGGGCGGGTCATCGTGGTTTTCTGCCGTTCTCGGTGATTCAGGTGGGGGTGTACCTGCGGCCCTGTCTGACCCGTTTCAGCAGGTCAGAGCCCGTTCTAGGGCCTGTCTGGCACCTGGCCGGGTGCAGGTGCCAGACAGGCCGATTCCAGGCCCCAGACAGGTCCTTGGAGCTCAGGCCGAGTTGAGGAGGAGGTCTCCGACCGTGTTGCCGCTCGTGGTGATCAGGCCGATGGCACTGCCGATCAGGCCGCCGCCGAGCCCGAGGAACACGCCGGTGAGTGCGCCTCGGACAAGGGAGCCGGTGACGTCTGCACGGCCCGACTTGATCAGTCCGGCGTAGAAGCAGACGAGGACGATGCCTGTGACGACACCGCCGAGGCCGACCTTCTCGGCGCCGGTGGCTGCCGGCTTCTGGCCGGTCACGTCGATCTCGGCCGCTCCCGCGAGGACGTACGACCCGACCCCGTCACCGAGGGCTGCTGCGGCTCCGCCCATGGCGCCGAGGATTCCGCCGCCGAGGAACAGCAGGACGCCGATGGTCAGGCCGAGGAAGTAGTGAATCTTGGGGGTGGGGTCGCCGCCCTTCCACCGGCCCACCTGGTAGGCCAGCAGGGCGATGCCGATGATGACGGTGCCGGTCCCGCCGAGTGCTGCTCCGGTGGTGTTCATGCTGGTCAGACTCCGAATAGGTAATGAAGGGCGGGACGGTGGTAGCCGATGACGAGGGCGATGAGGAGGAACCAGAGAGTGCTGGTGGCGGCTACGCGTAGCAGGTAGCCGAGACCCGGTGTTCTCCATGCGAGCCGGACGATTCCGCCCAGGGTGGTCTTCGCGAGGATCAGGCCGATGACCAGGGCGGGAAGGGCCCGGCCGAGGAGGTACCAGGGGTCGTCGTCCATCGCGGTGGTGACGCCGGCGATGAGCAAGGCGGGGACGTTGAGCGGTAGCCGCATCCACTGGAAGTTCAGCGGGATGTGGGTCTTCCAGCCCCATGCGGTGGCTCGCTGCCGGACGGCGATTTCGGTAGCGGTGCGAGCTTCGGTGTAGACGTCGGCCAGCTCGTCGCGTGTCTCGTCGTAGGCGCGCATCACTCCGTCGCCGACGGAGCGCCAGTTGGTCCCCCGCTCGTCTTCCGGCGCGTTTTTGCTGGTCACAGGCACACCCCGCAGGCGATCAGCCGTTGGCGGATGTGCTCTTCGTTGGGGTCCCAGACGCCGAGGTCGGGAACGACCGTCAGGTGGCGCTGCTGGGAAAGTGCGCTGAGCGGGGAGGGCCGGGAGGGAGTGGGTTCCGAACGGCGGGCCGCTCGAGGCAGTGGGATACGGATGGGCATGGGTGCGTGCCTCCAAGCGGTAAGGAGGGAGCGGGTCTGGGGAGCCTGTTGGCACAACTAGACCCACTGGCGGCGGCAGGTAGTGGGGGGCCCGGGGGCCGGGCGAAGCGCCAAGGCGTGCCGGTGGGCGGCGAACGCGGGGCGCTGGATGAGGTGGCGGCCGAGGCGGCTCACTTCATCCGTGATCGTACATACGTTCGGAGGAGTGAGCAGGGGTGGCTACTCCCCTTCGGCCGGTTCGGGGTCGGGGAGCCGGCCGGTCTCCTGGAGCAGTTCCTTGGCCCGCTTCCAGGAGCAGTTGATGGCGTTGGCTACGTAGTTCGGGCTGAGGGTGGGCTGGTCGGGGTCGAGCGCCTCAACCGCCGCGATCAGTTCCTCGCGGGTGCGTCGGCCCCCCGACTTGCCTTTGACGGCGTCGGGTGTCGGCCCCGATCGGGGAGTCTGCTCGGCGTCTTCCGTCGGGGCCGACGCGGGTGCAGTCGGGGTGCCCGACGTGGCGTCGGGGGTGGCCGGCACGTCGGTGCGGGCCGATCGGGTGCCGTCGCTTGCGGCGTTGATCGGGTGGCGGGCCGAGCTGGTCGGCCGACGCAGTTCCAGCGGATCGGGGTTGCCAGCGGGCTGCGTCGGGGGCGACGGCTCCTCCCCCCGATCGGTTTCGTTTCCGCTGGTGAGACCGCTGATCGGGGTCTGATCGGGGTGCCCGATCGGTACGTCGTCGGGGGTGGCATTCGGGTCGGGGCGGGCGTGGTCGGGTTCGGGCATCGGGGCCGACGCAGCAAAGCTGGGCAGCGGCGTCGGCCCGATCATCGGGTCAGCGTCGGGGTCGGGTGTCGGCCCGATGATCGGGGTGAGATCGGGGGTGGGGTCGGGCGTCGGGGCCGACGCAGCGAAGTCGGGGTTCGGCGTCGCCCCGGTCGTCGGGGCGGCGTCGGGGTCGGGCGTCGGCCCGATCATCGGGCGGGGATCGGTTCGGCCCGATGATCGGGTTTGGGCGTCGGCCCCGATGATCGGGCCGGCCGGTTGGGGGGCGTGATCGGGGTGCCGAGTCGGGGGCAGTGAATCGTCGTCGGGGTGGACGCCTGTCGGGGTGCCCGATCGGGGGCGTGCGGTTGCGAGGTGGAGAGGCACCGCGGCTTCGCCCTCGATGAGCGCCTCCGTGAGCGCGTGCAGTCCGACGTGATCCCCGAGGCTCATTCCGTCTGGCGGCTGGATCGCCCCGTACCGGACGGCAGTGATGAGGGTGGTGCGGGCGCGCCACTCGGACCAGCGGGTGGAAGGGCCACGGCGCCGGCGCGGGTTGCGGCGGTTGGCCCGGCTTCCGGTGACACTGCCGTGCCGCCGGCGCTTGGCGTTGGCGATGTGCCGGGCGACCTTCGCGAGGCGGAAGTCGCGGTCCAGGGCGCCGAGGTCGGCGGTGTGCGGAGCGGCCAGCCCGAGGCGCACGAGGAGCCGCCGCAGGGTGATGAGCGAGTGAACCTTCTCGACGCCGGTCGCACGCCGTTCCGGAGCGAGGCCACGTTCCCAGAGGAAGCCCGCGATGACGGGTGCTGCCAGACGTGCCAGCACCGCAACGAAGACTTCGCCTGCGCTCAGACCGTTGTGGTCGGCGACGGCCACTTCGATCGAGGCGAGGATCGCGGAGACGGTGACCGCGACCCACATGGCGATCCCGTCGGCTCCAGAGGGTTCGCCGGCCAGGATGTTCGCCCGGGCCCGGATCCCGGAGATGATGATGGTGCCCTCGACCATTCCAACCGCGATGAGTGCGCCGAGGTTGACCCAGTCGGTGGGAACTCCGGCGAGTTTCACGCTGTTCTGGGCGATCGGCCACATTCCGAGGAGCGCGGCGAAGGTGGCGATGCTGGCGAAGATATAGGTGCCGATATCGGCTACTCGCCTCGCCCGGTGAACGCGAAGAGTCCTTTCTCGCTCTTCGCGTTTTCTGCGCTGGTCCTCGCTTTCGTCGAGGGGGCCAGGGGTGTTGGTCTTGTCGCGGGTGAGGACTTTGGAGATGCCGATGACCGCACCGAGTCCGAGGATGACGACCGCCACAAGAACCACGGGGGACGTGGCGAGGCTGGTCAGGTTGATGCCGGACACCGGCGTGCTCCTTTACTGGTGTGCGTGGGGTGTGCTCATGGGGCCGGAGCGGTGTCCGCCGCCGGGTCGGGGATCCAGGGGTGGGTCACCCGGTTCGGGCAGGGGCCCCAGTGCTGGCGGTGGTTGTCGAGGTCGCCGTGGTCTTCGGTGCAGTGGGCGTTCGTGCACGGCACGGCGACCACTCCGCGCCCTTCACAGTCCGGGCAGTGGGTGGCGAGGGCGGCGCGGTACATCTCCATGCGCAGCCGGCCGACCGAGGCCCACGCCGTCGCCTCCGGGAAGTCGCCGTTCGTGATGGAGTCGAGCGCGAGGGAGTGCGCTCGGCGAGCGAGGTCGAGCAGGCGGTCTGGAGTGTGTTCGCCGCCATGGGTGGTCATCGGTGGTCATCTCCTTGGGGCGGGGCCATCAAGGCCCCGCCCCTTGTCGGGTGTTCAGGTGCGCTTGCCTCGCCTGCTGGGCTCGTCGAGCTTGCGCAGGACGCCGATGCGGCTGGCGGCCTTGGAGGCTTCACTGCGGACGGCAGCGGTTCGGGTGGTGGTGATGTTGGCGGAGGACCGTCGGGGGCCCGGGTTGAAGTACCGGTCCCAATCCATCAGCCGCGCCTCCAGCCACGGAGCCCACGACGGCCCGGGTCCGGCTCGCGGCGCCCGGTCTCCCGGCCACGCTCGGACGCCTCCCAGCGGGCACCCGCGTCGGAGGCTGCCCTTGCGTTCCTCGGTGCTCGGCCGCGGAAGGTGCTGCCGCCGGAGGATCCGTGTCGGCCCGGGTCGGAGAAGCTGAAGTTCAGCGGAGCCATCACGCGCCCCTTCCGGTGAGGCGGCCGGTCTGCCGCTCCGCCGCTTCGGCGGCCTGGCGCGCCTCGTCCGCGCGCCGCTTCTGCTCGGCGTACGTCATCGGCGGCCACCGCCCTTCACGCGGAAGGCGCAGGTCTCGCCGAGGACGCAAGCGGCGCAGACCTTGGCGGCCGCCATCTTGTCGGCGGACTTCGGAGTGCCGCTCCCGCCGAGCCGCTCGAACAAGTCGACCCTGCTGGCGCAGGCCGCGCGTCCTGCGTCGGAACGCGGGACCGTGCGGACGGCCTTGAGGGTGCGACGGCTCAGAGTCGTGATCGGATCGGCGGCCATCAGGCGCCACCGAGGCCCAGACCGAGACCGATGCGGTCCCTTCGGCGGCTGAACTCGGCCCGGCGGATCTCAGCGGCGCGGCGCTGCTCGGCACGGGTGAGGAGCCTGGGCTTCTCGTCGTCGGGGTGGGCCGGGTGTTCGAAGGCGGCGTACCGGTCGCCTTCGGTGGCCGTAGAGTGCTGCATGTTCCGTGCTCCTCGCTGACTGAGGTGTGCGGACGGTCCCCGGGGTCTGCTCCCGGGGCTGGAGGGCCCTTCGTCCAGCGCTGCAATCGCTGGGGGCGGAGGGCCCTTTGTGTGCCCTGAACGGGCGCAGCTCCCGCACATCCGTGGTGGCATGCGCGGGACTGAATCCGTTCAGTTCAGCGGCCCGCCGATGAGCGGGCCGTTCGTATGCGCTCTGTGCAGTTCGGAAGCAACGTGGCTCTGAGGCCCGGCAGTTGATCTCTGCCGTCATGGAACGTAGCGCAGAAACTAACGACGTCGCAACACGACATCGTTAGTTTCTAACGCTGTCGTGAGATTTGCAGGGTGACGCGATACGCTGCGACGATGCGCGCCATGACAATGGAGCCGCCGACGATGCCCACCTACGAGCGGGAGCTCGCCGTCGGCCGCCTACGCGGAGAGTGGGGAGACGTTCTGGCGCTGTCCTGCAACGACACCCTCACCGGCCCCAGACCTCAGCTCGTCTCCCGCCACAACAGGCCCGCTGCAGTGATCGTTTCGACCGGCTGGTACGGACAAGCGCGCAACGCTCTGGGCGCTGCGCCGGAGGTCCAGCTCTTCAGCTCGGACAACGCTCGGACCGAACTGACGCGCATCCTCACGGACGTGGCAGAGCACGGCCATCACATCGTGATCAAGGTGGACCGGTACGAGGTCGTTGCCTTCGTGCCCGTCTCCTGGCATCAGCTCGCCGTGCAAGCACTCGTCCACACGAGCACCACCTCCGAGGACTGATACGCCGGCTGCCGCCCGGCCCCCGAGCCGCCAGGCGGAGCACCAGCGCACAGCAGCTTCCGGGGGCGCCTTCGCCAGTCCGGGTCCGCCTCCTCGAAAACGCCGCGACCGGCCGACGGCGCGGTGGAAGATGTCCGGTGGCAGCAGCCACTTCCCGGGCTGCGCCGCGTGGAGGGGGAACGGACCATGCCACTGGACCTGAGCCGCGTAGGAACCGGGCGCAGCGAACCGCTTCTGCGGCCCCGGGACATCTACGCCGCACTGCCTCGCCGGCCGTGGCCGTACCTGCGGCATGAGCAGGGCGAGGTACTGGAGAAGTGGTTCGGGCGACGCGAACGCCGCGACGTGGTGATCAAGCAGAACACCGGCGGCGGGAAGACGGCGGTCGGGCTGCTGATCGCGCGTAGCACCCTCAACGAGGGAGTAGGAGCCGCGGTCTACCTCGCGCCGGACCGCTATCTCGCCGCGCAGGTCCGGGCAGAGGCCGAGTCGATGGGGCTGGCCGTCACCGACCGCGTCGACGACCTGGCGTTCCGGGCCGGGCAGTCCATCTTGGTGACCACCTTCCAGAAGCTGGTCAACGGGCAGTCGGTGTTCGGCGTGGTCGGTGACAGCCGGGAGAAGCTGGACGTCGGCATCGTCATCGTGGACGACGCGCACGCTGCGCTGACCACGACGGAGGCGCAGTTCCGTCTCACCGTGCCCGCCGGCCATGCCGCGTACGAGGCGCTGAGTGCTCTGTTCGCCTCCGAGCTCCAGGCGCAGTCCCCCAAGGGCTGGGCGGACATCCGGGCGTACGACCACACCGCCTCGGTGCCCGTGCCGTTCTGGTCGTGGATCGGCCAGCAGCAACGGATCATGGACATCCTCCACCCGCACGCCGGGGAGGAGGGCTTTAAGTTCACCTGGCCGCTGATCGCGGATGTGCTGCACCTGTGCTCGGCGACCGTGACGAGCCAGGAGATCCAGGTCAGTCCCCCGTGTCCGCCGATCGCGATGATCCCCGCGTTCGCGGGAGCGCGTCGGCGCGTCTACCTCACGGCCACGCTCGCGGACGACAGCGTGCTCGTCACCGACCTCGACGCCGGACCGAAGGACGTGCAGCAGCCGGTGACTCCGGGTAGCGCGGCGGACCTCGGCGACCGGATGATTCTCGCGCCCATCGCCCTGAACCCTCAGCTCGACGAGGAAGCCGTCCGCCAGCTGGCCCGGCAGTTCGCCGACGGTGACCGGGACGGCGACGGCACGGCAGAAGCGCAACCGGTCAACGTGGTGGTCCTGGTTCCCAGTACCCGGGCGGCCGCGCCGTGGCGGTCGTACGCGGACGTGGTCGTGCACGCCGGAGAGCTGCCGAGCACTGTGCGCGCTCTCAAGGGCGGGCGGGTCGGACTCGTCGTCATGGTGAACAAGTACGACGGCGTCGACCTCCCCCGGGAAGCCTGCGAACTGCTGATCCTCGACGGCGTACCGCGCCCGATGGACCCGACCGAACGCCGGGAGGCCGCGCTCCTGTCGGGCAGCCCCACCTTGCTGGCCCGGCAGATCCAGCGCATCGAGCAGGGCATGGGACGCGGCGTACGCGACAGCGAGGACCACTGCGCTGTACTGCTCCTGGGCAGCCAACTCGCCGTCGCTCTGCACGACCCGAGGCAGCGGGCCCTGTTCTCACCGGCGACCCGCGCCCAGATCGACCTGAGCAGCAGCCTCGCCGAGCAGCTCACCGGCAAGGGGCTGGACGGAATCCGGGAAGCGATCGGCCTGTGCCTGAGCCGGGACCCGCAGTGGCGGGCACTGAGCCGTGAAGCACTCGCTGCCGTCCACTACGCCCCCACCGGTACCGTCCGGGACGAAGCCATCGGCGTACGCGAGGCGTTCAACCTCGCGGCGACCGGCCGCTACATCGACGCGAGTGACCGGCTGCAGAAGGCCATCGGCATGGTCAGCGACCGCGCGGTACGAGGCTGGCTGATCGAACAGCGTGCCGCGTACCTGCACCACGTCGAACCCGCGGCCGCGCAGAAGCTGCTCTCCAAGGCCCTGGACGACAACCCGTTCGTCCTCCGCCCCGCCGGCGGAGTCACCCCCGCCCAGCTCCGCCCCGCGGCTGTACAGGCGGAGGCAGCGGCAGCGTTCCTGTCCGAGACGTACGCCGACGGCACCGCGCTGCTCCTGGGCGTGCAGGCGCTGCTTGAGGAAGTGGTGTGGGGAGACCCGGAGCGTTCTGACGACGCCGAGCGCGCGTGGGAAGCCCTGGGGCGCCATCTGGGATTCGCCAGCTCCCGCCCGGAGAAGATGTACGACACCGGGCCGGACAACCTGTGGGTACTCGGCGGCGGCCGGCACGCGGTGATCGAGCTGAAGACGGGTTGTGTCGCCGAGACGATCGATAAGCACGACCTGGACCAGCTGGGCGGAAGCGTCCGCTGGGACAAGCAGGCGTACCCCGAGGTCACCCAGCAGCTCCCCGTGATCGTCCACCCCAGTCGCACGCCGCACTTCCAGGCGATCACCGTCGAAGGGATGCGGGTCGTCACCCTGGAGCGGTGGGAAGCGTTGGCGACCGCGGTGCGCAGCTGGGCAGAGGCACTCACGCACGGCCAGCACCGCTGGGGTAACCCGCACGCTGTCGCCGAGCAGTTGGCCCACCACAAGCTGACCGCTGGGGCCCTGTTCTCGACGTTCGCTCAGGCGCCTGGCGCCGCAACTTCCTGAGGGCTCGCCGGGTCGCGGGCCCGCCGCGCGGCCGCGTAGGACCGCGCGGCGGGCGGACACGAGGGGCTTCGGTGCTCCGGGAGGAACGCCACGCCGGGCAGGTCAACGGTTCTCACCTGCTGGGGCCGGGGTTCCACCCGATGTCCGGCTCCGTGGTGCTGCCCAGTACCGCGGTGAGGTGGCTGATGCTGGTGAACGCGACACCCGGGTCGGCGGTGAAGGCGGCCGGGTCGATGTTGCGGGTGACGAAGATCGGGACGAGCTTCCAGTCCTGTGGAGTGTCCACTCCGCATGCCCGCGCTGCTGCCTCCGTATGGGCGGAGAGGACCTGGGCCTTCGCCAGGAGCTTCTTGCGGTAGCGGACGAACCGGTCGAGATGCTGGGCGACGCTGTGGCTGCTGATCGCCCTGTGAGGGTTCTTCGCCTCGACCACCCAGAGCCGTCCCCGGGCCGGATCGGCGACCAGCAGGTCAATCTCACCCGGCAGTCCGGGGATGCCGGCGCGTGCTGCCGGTCCGACATCGAAGCGGGGCCGATGCGGCAGGCCGGCACGCGCTGCCGCATCGGCCAGGTCCGTCTCGAGCTGGTTGTTCTGCTGCTGGCGGTAACGGTCCAGAAGGTCGGCCACCTTCGGCGGTGTGTCGGGCCGGGGCAGTCGGCTGTCGCTCAAGGAAGCGGCGTAGAGCTGCTGAGCGGTGTGGACGAGCCAGGGCGCGATCAGGATGCCGTTGGCATGAGCGATCAGAGGGTGGGTCGTGGGCCGGATTCGCCGTTCGACCTCGGCGTAGGCATGTGCGTGCGTCGCGGTGGCGTTGCCGCTGTGGAGGAGGAGCTGGTCGACGGCGGCCAGGATTTGGCCTTCTGGCAACTGGGACCAGGCGGCGGCCTCGCGGGCTATGTCCTCCCTGCTGGTCGCGGCAATACCGTCAGCCTCGACGGGCCAGTCAGAGGCGGTGGCGAGGACGGCGGCCAGGGCGTCGAGCCCGCAGCCCCACTGCGTGGTCAGCTCCCGGTCGGCGCGGGCGAGGGTGCTGCTGGCCGGCGGATTGAGACTCGTGAACTCGGTCGGAGTGCGAAGGGCGCGCCGGGCCGCGAACAGCTCCTGCGCGGTGATGGGTTGCGGGTCGGAGGACCGGGCGCGGGCGAGCCACGCCTGTTCCTGTGCCTGGCGGAAGGCGAGCGTGTCAAAGCCGAGGTGCCCAGCCTCGGTGGCCTCAGCCGGGTTCATCTTGGCCGCGGCGGTGGGGATCTCGAAGGTGAAGACGCCTGTGGTGTCGACAGTGAGCTTTACGGAGTGCAGTTTCCGGCTTGCTGGGACGGCCACCAGCGCGGTGCGCAGGAGAAGCTCGGTGAAGGCGACGAGATCAGCGACGGCGATGAGGTCGGCAGCCTGATCGCCTGCGGGCGGTGTGGCGAGGGCCTGTTGAAGGAGGACCTGGAGGGCGGTGGTGATTGCGGCGCCATCGGTCTCCCGTCGGCGCGCCTCCTCTTCCCAGGTGCTCCCCTCAGCGCGGACGATTCCAGGAATGGCCTCCTGCTGGCCGCGGCTCCGTGCGGAGAGGGCAGCGTTGAGGTGTCGGGTCAGGGTCGGGACCAAGGCCGGACGGTAGGCACGGAGATGTCTGTCGAGTGCGCCCTCCAGGGCATGCAACAGCTGCTCGGCCGGGCCTCCCCGGCGCAACGCTTCGGCCCCGGTGAACGTGCCTGCCAGTACACCTGCGTCCCGCACGGCTTCAGCGGCCATGCGCAGTGCCCGAGCTCGGACATGCGGTGTGCTCGGCAGGTAGTGGGCCGGCGCGGCAGGTGGAGCGAACGGGTCGTTGCCGTACCAGGTGATCACCGGGACGGCTGTGTCCCAAGCTGTGCTGAACGCGTCGGCTGCCAGACCACTGTCAGCGCCGTGGGAGGTGCGGATCCGGCTGATGGTCTGGTGCAGGATCCGGCCGAGGATGTGGTGACCGTCCTCGGCGAACCGCTCCAGAAGGGCGGGGTCGAGCACCAGGTCGATTCGGGCGGCCTGTTCGTCCACGCCGACTCTTACAGCCAGCGCGTCGGCTGGGACGTCCGTGGGGCGGCCCGCAGGCGGATCGTGAGGGGCGATGGTCTCGGTGAGGTGCAAGGTAACAGGTCGACGTTCAGGCAAGGTGAAGTGGCGTGTGAGGTCGGCGTGGCCGGCGAGGGTGCCGCGGATCCCGTCGGCGAGGCCCGTGAACGCGGTCTCGTCAAGCAGCGCACCTGGCTCGGGATTGATGGTGGTGACGATGATCAGCGGCGGGTGACTGCTGACGCAGACTCGCACCCTTCGACCTGGAGGGTTCTGTGCCAGGTCAGCCCACCGTCCTTCGCCCTGCTGCGCCACTATCAGGCGAGAGCCCTCCCAGTCGACCGCCTGTGGGAGCCCGGCCGAGTCCAGGAGTGTGTCCGTCGTGGCCCACAGCGCAGCGCGCTCCCACGACACGTCCCGGCCGTACGGTTCCACCAGGGCCACGCCCTCTTGTGACGGGCCAGGAGGCAGGAGAGTCGCCTGGGCGTGCCAAGTACTCCAGGCGTCCAGCACGTCGTAGTACGCGACGGCGTCCGCCCCAGGGTGCTGGGTGAGCTCCAGGACCCACAACGCAACCAGGGCCAGGTCGCCACTGGCCGCAGCGAAGATCTCGGTGAGCTCCTCCACGTGGACGTAGACCGTGTCGGTGACCACCTCCCGGCCAAGGAAGCGCGGCCCCGCATAGACGACCAGCCGGCCCGTCCCGGACGGTGCCCTCAAGAGCTCGGCGCGCGCCTTCTCTACGAGTACCGCCAGATCGTCAGCGAGGCTGGCGACGACGGCGATCTCCAGGCGGTGCGACGGTGAGCTGATCCGGCATACCTCGTCGGGCTGGGTGGGTGCCTCCCGAAGGCCGAGGAGTCGTGCGACGCGTGTGACGGCGCGAAGGCGCAGGAACGACTGGGCATCATCCGGAATCGGGTGCCCCTGCAGCAGATCACCTGCTGCCGCGGCCGCAGCCTCCAGGGCAGTCGAGGCAGGAACCGGTTCTGCACGGCCGTCCACGCTCCTCACAAGCAGAGTCGGACCGAGCAGGGGGAGACCGGGTGCGTAGGCGAGAGGCAGCTCGGTAATGTCGCGGGTCAGGTAGGCGAGCGCAGCTGATGTCCGGTCCGGCTCCTTCATGGGGTCAGCTCCGGTCACATGGTCGGTCCCGATCTCGCCCGCAGCGGTCACCTCGGCGGCCGTGACCTCGCACGTGATCTGCTCGGGTACCAATTCCAGGTCAGTCGCCGGAGGCCACGTCGGCGACAGGTGCCTGACGGTGTGGTCAGTGTGACGCAGCGAGAGTTCAAGGACGTCCTGGATACCGAATCCGCGCACGCCCACCAAGTGCCCATCCGCGGCATCGGCGGTGTCACGGAGTGCCCGTAGAACCATGAGCGGATGGTCGAGCTCGCCAGGGTGAATCAGGTAGGACCTCTCCCCAAGCGTGAACCTCACCGCATCCGCCGGGTCGTTGGGTATCCAGCCGGTGGTGATGCCGCGCGCGGGGCCCGCTCGCAGAGCGGCATGGAGAACGCCAGGGAGGTCACCAGCGCCCGCCTGCTGCTCTTCCGCAGCGGGGCTGGTCAAGGCCCGGGTCCAAGCGAACAGCAGATGCTCATGCAGTCGGGCGCATCCCGGCGAGTCCAACGCGGCACGCAGCAGCGTCAGCACCGAGTCACGGGAGTACTGCCCCAGAGCCTGGTCCAGGAGCTGGGCGTCCTCGTGTGGCATCGATCGCCCTTCTCTCCGTAAGAGTTCGGGTCTCAGCCTGCCAGGCGGGCGGCGCCCTCGCCGGACTCTCTCTGCAGATCGCTCCCGCGCACACGGCCAGGGCAACCACAGAGGCTCGCCGCCCTGCCGGGACGGGCGGCAGCAGACCGCTGCAACTTCGTCCACCGGCTTCGTCTGCGCAGGGGCTCAAACGAGCCTGGGGGGCGGGGGCGGCCGCCTGGGCCCCTGTATGAGCCCGTCTGACCCTATGCAAAAGAGCAGGTCAGAGCGTTTTCCCTATCCTCAGAGTGGCTGAAGGGGCTGAACTTCCAGGTTATGAAGGAACTTGCGGGCAGGCGTATGCGCGCCCGCGCGTAAGTGCTGAAGGGTCTGGTGTACGGACATAGATGCGCGCGCGGGCGCGCGCAGACATACATGCCCGCGCGCGTACGTGAGATGCTCCGGAGCGTGATAACTGGGAAGTTCAGCCCCTTCAGCCACTGCTAGAGGAGTTAGAGGCAGTTTGACCTGCACAAATGCCAAGTTGCTCAAGGGCTGCGCTTAGACCCTGAGGGGCTAAAGGACAGCCCCTGCCTTACACAGAGGACCCTGGTTGGTCGCGGACGGACTCCTCGAGGGCGCCAAACAGCTTCATGGAACGAGCTTCCAGTCAGTCGCTGCGTACCACAGTGCCCAGCCGCATGCGGCCGCCGACGCATGCCGGAAATCGAGCTCCTACGATCCCTCGCAAATCAGCCAATAGAGCAATAAAAGGCGCATTGTAGGCGGTAACTTCGATCTGAGGCCTGCCGGTTGGGTTCAGACGCCTCGCAGCTCTCGGTACCGACAGGGGCGGAAGGGGCTGAACATGAGGCATTGCGCAAACTTCTAGCGCGCGCGTCCCAAAGCCTTGCCCACGCTGCGCTAGGCTCGCGGCAGCAGACGTGAGACTTCAGCCCCTATAGCCCCTGCCCGTTCCATCGAAGCAGCCCTGACCTGCGTATTCACCGATGACACGTGCGATGCGTACAGACCCTCAGCAAGGATCAGCAAGAATGTCCTGTCCTCCAGATTCCTCTGTGGTACCGCCAGGGCCGTCTCCGGTGGATACGGCGATCTGGTGCGCACAGAGGGGCTGGCCAGTACATCCACTGGTGCCTGGACGCAAGATCCCGGCTGCCAACTGCTCCCACTGTCGCGAGAAGCAAGATCACGCTCCCGCAGACTGTCCGTGCCTCCAAGCCGGCCGATGGTGCCACGGCTTTCACGCTGCTACGACCGACCTCGACCGCATCCGAGCATGGTGGGGCGCCCAACCTCGCTTCGGGGTAGCAGTGTCGTGCGGCCCGGCAAACGTAGTAGTACTCGACGTGGACGCGCACGCGAGCAAGCAACCGCAACGTGACCGACTTCTCCCAGGTATCCCCATTCATCCGTCAATTGACCTGACGGGCCTGGGGAACGGGTTCCACACGCTCGCACTGCTGGCCGCTTACCGTCGACAGCAGGACCCCTGCCATGACGACACGACCCTCCGGGTGGAGACGGCGTCTGGAGGCATGCACATCTGGTACTCGCTGCCGAAAGACCTGAGGCTGAGGTCCTCCCGGGGAGCGGACGCTACGACGGCATTGGCCTGGCAGGTGGACGTGCGCGCGGATAAGGGTTACGTCGTCGCACCCTTCACATGTACATCGAAGGGCACCTACATGCCGGTGGGCGCAGTTCGGGTTCCAGCACCGCTCCCTCAGTGGCTGGCGAAAGAGCTGATTCGGACCGGTCACGGTATAGCCTCCTCGCCAGCTACCTCAAGCCAGACGATTCGCCCTCTGATTCGTCGGACCGAAGGACCCGTTGACGGGCTCAGAAGGCTGCTTGAGGACATCGAAGCTTGTGCTGCAGCAGACGAGGGGACCGGTTTCACCGGAAAACTCAACAAGGCCGCTTTCACCGCCGGAGGTCTAGTAGCGGCCGGCCGCCTCTCAAGGACCGAAGCAGTCGATCGTCTGACGTACGCCGCGGAAGCAGCTCGACCCCAGCAGCGGGTCAAGATCGCCCGGATCATCAGCGACGGACTCACGGCGGGGGCCATGCGCCCGCTTCATCTCGAAGGACGCTCATGAGTATCCCCAGCGACCGCACTCAGGTTGGCTTCGATCCAGAAGCCGTCGCTCAGCAGATGCTTGACCTCGACACACCGGTCGTCGGAGCTGACCGGCCCAACTTGCCGGTGCAGAAAGCGAGCCTCGAAGTCAGCGGGCCCACCAGCCCTCCGCCGAGCCGGCGGTCGGCAGGGGTCCTTCCGCACGATCTCACTGACCGAGCAAATGCGGAACTGTTCGCCTCCATGTACAGCGGGAAGTTCCGCTACGTGGACGGCAACGGCTGGTACGTCTGGGAGGCTGGCCGATGGAAGCTGCGCGGTGGCGAGGGCGCTGCGATCTGGGCCGCTGGGGACATGGCCGCTCAGATGCCCACCGTCGACCCGACTGGTGTGTTCTCCCAGCAGGATGTGGTACGCCACCGCCGCTACTCATCGTCGACCAGCGGCATGAAGGCGATGCTGCACCAGGCGAAGGCATCACCTGCCCTGTCACTGGACGCCACCCAGCTTGATGGCGATCCGTATACGCTCTGCACGCCGTCCGGCGTGGTCGACCTCAAGACAGGCGAGGTCCGGACAGCCGATCCGTTCCACGATTTCAACTCCCGCTGCACCCGGGTAGCCCCTCTTACGCAGATGGAAACCCCGCGCTTCTTCGCCTTCCTCGCCGATACTTTCGGTGACGATGCTGACGGCAAGGAGATGATCGAGTACCTCCACATCCTGCTTGGGTACTCAATTACTGGCGACGTTGGCGCACAGGTCCTGCCCTTCTGCCACGGCGACGGCGCCAACGGCAAGAGTGTGCTCCTCGACCTGGTCGTGCAGATCCTCGGCGATTACGCACATGCGGCACCCCCTGGCTTCCTCATGGACCGTGGCGGCTACAACGAGCACTCGACGGAACTGACCGAGCTGTACGGTCGCCGCCTCGTGGTATGTAGCGAGTTGAAGGCCACGGACAAGTTCAACGAGGTGCGCATGAAACAACTCACCGGTGGCGAGCCGGTGACTGCACGCCGCATGAGGCAGGACTACTTCACCTTCGCGCCGACCCATCACCTCTGGCTCCTGGGCAACCACTATCCCGAGGTTGCCACGGGTGGTCACGCCTTCTGGCGTCGACTGCGACTGATCCCGTTCGAGCGCAAGGTCCCCGACGCCAAGAAGATCGACAACCTGGCCCGAATCCTGGTTGAAGAAGAAGGACCGGGGATCCTTGCGTGGCTCATCGAGGGAGCACGTCGCTTCCTCGCGACTCGAGCCCCTGGGGCCGATCGAGACAATCTTGACGGCCCCGAGAGGGTCCGTACGGCGACGGCAGGCTATGCGGCCACCGAAGACCACATCGGCCGGTTCCTCGGCGAGGCCACAGAGAAGCACCCGAGCGCGAAGGTGCTGCAATCTCAGCTCTACAAGCTCTACAAGCTCTGGTGCCAAGGAGAGGAAGAGAAGCCGGCCACTGGTCGTGCTTTCGCCGATCGAGTCCGGAAGGAGCTCGGGCTGAAGTCCGCAGAGGAGATGATCAAATCGAACGGTGTCCGGTTCTACCCGGGCCTGGCGCTGCGGACTGAGGACGAGTAGTCACGGAACTTTGTGGGGAAATGTGCGCTGGGGCAGTGAGCGGCCACTACGCGGTGCCGCCACACCCCACTAAACTAGAGGGGGACGGTGGACGCGGGCGTGAGGCTTGAGCAACCGACCGAGGAAACCGAGAGCAGAAAGGGGTGCGGACACCATGAGCTCACTACTCACTGACACGGACGTCACCGGGGAGGCCACGATCGTGTGGCTGGAGGACATCACGACTTTGGAGTACGTGCGCCAGGCTGTCCACGGCACCCCCTACCGAGTTGGCAAGCCCCCCTTCGACGGCCTCGGACGCCTGGTGGGTTACGCGGAACTCGCTCCCAACGTGCAGCGAGATCCTGAGACGAGTTTGTTTCATCGGCGGGTCTTCTACCTCGTTCCCCACGACCGTGATTCTGCACCTGGGGGCGACTATCGGACGGGGTCGCCCGGTGAGGCCGTTGACCCACTTACTGTGGCCGCCCGCCGGACGGGCGAGAAGACCAACCGCTCCCAGGGGCGGGCGATAACTCCCGCAGGGGCATAAGCCCTCCCCCCGCCCTTGGCGGACGTCACAGCGTGGGCCCGGCAACAATCCCCGTTGCCGGGCCCACGCTGTGTCTGACGAGCCCCTTTAGCCCTTCAAGCTGCGTCGGCATTGCCCCAGATCAGAGGGGGCTCCCAGTTCCAACAGGGGCTGAAGGGGCTGAACTTCGAGGTCTAGAGTCCTGGCGGCGCGCCGGGGTCGCCGCCACCGAATAGCCCGAAGCAGGCGGGACCCGAGACTTCAGCCCCTTCAGCCCCTCTGCGGTTAGTGGGGTTGGTGATCACGACGGACTCCGCCCCCCACCCCCGAGCCCATGCTCGACGGTCTCCGAGCTGAGGGCTCCCCCTGATCTGCACCAGAGGACGACACGCTCACCCCATGCACGCTCGTTCACCACGTGCAGCATCGTTCAGGGGTGTAAGGTGATCAAAAAACACGAACGGCCCCCGATGCTGGCCGGCAGGGGACCGTTCGTTTCTGGTTGCGACTTCGAGAGTAACGCGGGATGCGGGGCTCTACCCCATGAAGCGGGTCACTCTCGAAAGGACAGGAGCACGTCGAGCAGTGACAGAACAGGACCAAACGGAAGAAATGGTGGTCGAACTGGGCAGGACAACTGACCGCTCAGGAGTCAGGCTTGCCACCATCCCCGAGTGGGTGCTCCAGAAGTGCCGCAGCGAAGCATGGCTCTACGGACACATGTCGCTGCTGGCAAAGGACGACGAGGTGAACATCCCTCTGACCCAGCTTGCAGCCCTCACTGGAGTCTCCACCCGAACCCTGCAGAAGAACATCGGCACCCTGCGCGAAGCAGGAGCCATCTCAGTCGAACCGCGCCACGATGACAACGGCAACCGACTGCCCAACCGGTACCTCCTCAACCGCACCCCTCCTACGGGGGTGAAGCTCCATGGCTAAGGAAACGAACCCGCCGAAGGACACGCAAGATCCTGCAGGGGGTGCCCCCGCGGAGGAGATCGCGGAAGATGGCCTCCCGAAGGATCTCGCAGGGGATGCCAGCTTCGAACGCGGCCGCCGGCGTCGGTACCCGTTCAGCCAGCTGCCCGACTGGGTCCTCTTCGCCGACATCCTCCCTGGCGCGAAGACGCTCTACTGGGCTCTCTTCGTGCACGTAAATCAGGAGCGCAAGGACAACTTCGGCGACACACGGGTCTGGCCCGGGCAAGCCAAGCTCCTGTACATCTCCGGCATCAAGTCCAAGACCACACTGCGCAAGTACCTCAAGCAGCTCCGCGGCATCGGTGCCGCTGACTGGCGCACCGGACGCAACCCAAGGAACCCTCTGCGCACGCAGACGGTGTACGTGGTCCACGAAGAACCGGAAGCCGGCTACACAGGTGCCGCCTCGCTCGCAGAGCTCTACGACGCCTACAACGCTGCTGACGAGGACTGAACAGCACTGCAATCGGGGCCCCCGTCGTCATCGACGACGGGGGCCCTCGCGTTCCCTACTCCAGTGTGCTTGGCATCAGCACAGCTCAGCCCCAGGGGTCATTTTTTGACCCTCCGGCCTGAGCGCCTGGCCCGAGGGTCATTTTCTGACCCTCCGAGAGGTCAGATTCTGGTCCTCCGGAGGACCAACCACTGGCACTCCGAAGGATCAGATTCTGACCTCCGCAGATGCCAGAATTTGGCGCCTAACCATACGAAGCCTTAACCAGACGAACTCTCAACCCAGACGAAGCTCAACCACACGTAGCTTCAACCTGACAAAGATTCGTCCGCTACGCGGGCTCATCAACTGCCGGGGGCTAACGCCGCCCCCGGCCACCCCGCGCCAGCGCCCTGGATGCGCTGGACCATCCACCGGTCATGGTTCTGCGCTTCGCGCACCACTCCAGGCCCTAGGGGGCCTTCCGTTGAACCATGCCCCCTGATACCTGAGGTTGCTCACCATCGTGGTTGACGTCCTACCTGATGTAGTAACAGCAACCACAGGACGCGCGCGTGCGCGCGAGAGCAGCGCCAACAGACGAAATCCTCCGGTGCTTCAACCTGCCGCTCCCTGGGGTGTCCGCTTTCGAAGGCACGATCCGACCATGTCATCACCATCTCGTGGTCCGGTCGGGGTTCTGAAGCGCGTCCTGGTTGCTCTCGTAGCCGCAGGTGTCGTCATCGGCTTCTGGCGGTGGACAGGACAGGGCAGCGACGTCACGGATCCAGGTTGGCTGGACCGCACCACCGAGACGGTCACGGACTTCGGGGAGTCGATGAAGGACCTGATCAGTCAGCTCGGCGACCAGGTCGGGTGATGACGCGTCAACGGACCTTCGAAGGGATCTCCCAGTGGTGATACGTGTTGCACGGTGGCTGCTGACCGCCATGCTGACCATCGGCCTCGTATGCGGCGTCCTCAGATATGTGCGTGATGACGGAGCGGGCGGCATACGCGACCTCGTCACAGCGTTCGTGGGGGGCATCGCCGATGTCACCTACCGGTGGGTGCCCCCCACCGTCGAGTTCCTCGCCGACCTCGTGTCGGACCTCTTCGGACAGGCGGCCTGACGATGGTGATGGGACCTACCCACGCCCTGTCGGGCGTGGCCGTGTGGATGGCCGGTGCCGCAGGCCTGCAGATGTGCGGAGTCACCGTTCCAGGGGCTGAGGTCGCGGTGGGCGCGGCTGTCTCCGCAGGGGCGGCCCTGCTGCCAGACATTGACCACCCGTCGTCGACCGTCGCCAGGACGTTCGGGCCGGTCTCCACGGCGTTGTCGCACGGGGTCGACCGAGCCGCGACGGCGGTCTACAACCTGACCCGTACGGCCCGGGAAGCTCCGAGAACAGGCGGGCACCGGACCCTGACGCACACCGCTGTGTTCGCCGCGGCCGCCGGGGGCCTGGTCAGTACGGCGTGCGGACTGCTCGGCAAGCCGGCGGCGGTGACCGTGCTGTTCCTGATGCTCGGCTTGGCGATCCGGGGCCTGATGGGCCGCTGGGCAAGGCGACAGGGGTGGATGGTCACGACCCTGGTGACTGCGGCAGCGGCGGCAGGTGCAGTCTGGTGGCTGCCGCCCGGGCGGGGCTATCCGGTGCTGGGCCTGGCGGTCGCGGTCGGGTCTCTCACCCACTGCCTCGGCGACATGATCACCAAGCAGGGCTGCCCACTGGCCTGGCCGCTGGTGCACCGAGGCAAGAGGTGGTGGGAGTTCGCACCGCCGGCGGCGTTGCGGATACGCGCCGGAGGCAGCTTCGAGAAGGCCGTCCTCGTTCCCGTCCTGGCTGTCTTGACCGCGGCAAGCACCGCGTTCTCGATTCCGGAGGTGCAGGCTCTGATCCTGTCCGGATGACCCCGCCGCGGCGACTGGCCCGTCGGCCCGGCTGGCCAGCGCCCTCTCGCCGGTTGTTGCGGAAACTCACCGGTCACCGGCACAGCCGGTTTCGCCCGCGTGGACAGTCAGTGGTCAAATGGCCGCGACTTTGTGATCACCACTCCGTCGCCCGAGGTGCCGGCGGACCAGCTCGAGGAGAGGTACATGAACCGCTTCCCCACCCGCGCCGTGGCGGCCGCGGCCGTCGTCCTGCTCGCGGCCGGTTGCTCCAGCTCCGGGGACGACGGTAAGAGCACGCCCGGCAAGGACAGCAGCGCGACACCCTCACAGGCGCCGGGCCCGGGCCTTGAGATACGTCCCGGGAAGGACCTCGTCGCCCACCAGGGCGTCGCGGTCGCCGCGCTGGACCGACAGACGCTGCAGATCCGCAAGCAGGTCACCGTTCCCGAGCCGGTCGCCCAGGGCCAGCTCGCCGGGACCGGCAGCCGCAGCCGCGTCTTCGACGGCTCCTTCCAGTACGCCCTGCTGGGCGAGAGCGGCATGAACGCCAGCGGGCCCGACGGAGCGCTCAAGGTCGCCGACCTCGCCGCGGCCGGCAGCGACAAGGCCGTCGTGACCCTGACCCGCGAGCAGCTGACCGCCGCCGGCGTGACCGGGGCGGTGTCCGGGACCCAGTTCACCGGGGCGCCGAAGTCCCCGGAGCTCTGGTTCCAGACCACCGCTGCCGACAGCCCCGCCAGCGAGACCTGGTCGAGCTCGACCGCCGACAAGTACAAGATCACGTCGCTGTGGTCCGTCAACATCAAGGACTGGCAGGCGGGCAAGCGCACGGCGCGCAAGCACGAGGTCCCCGCCGAAGTGCAGGCGTACTGGAAGAGCCAGGAGTGCCAGACGGCGTTCTCCCGCAACCCCGGCGAGGAGGGCTTCACCCCGTGGAGCTGCTGGGTCGTCGACGGTGCGGGGGTCCCCGTCGCCAGCGGTCCGGCCGACGCCCGCACCGTCAACGGCACGGTGGACACCGGCTGGACGAACCCGGCCTCAGGCACAAGCAGTGAGAAGGTCACCTTCAGCTACGTCAAGGGGAGCGACGGCAAGCCGGCCCTCCCTCTGAGCGTCAGCGCCGGCGGCAACGGCGCCTCGACCCCGGACGGCATGTCCGGCCTGGTCGACAGCGGCTCCGCGGCCAAGGGCGAGCGGAAGATGTGGCGGTTCACCACCGCGGGGTCCCTGCTGAAGCTGGAGGAGCTGCCCAAGGCGCTCCCGGCGGCGGCGAGCAGCGATGAAGAGACCGAGCTGTGGGTCTTCTCCGACGGCCAGGCCGTGGCCAAGGTCGAGAACGGTGACACCGCCACCGGCTGGATCCTCACCGCCGACCAGCAGTGGAAGAAGATCGGGCCGTGGGCGGACGAGCTGCTGGATGCCGAGGTCCTCACGACCTCCTGAACCGATCGGCCACAGGGTCCCCGAAGATGCGTCTTCGGGGACCCTGTCCGCTTCCGTCCTTAGCGTCCCAGGCGGCTCCACCCCCGCAGCAGAAGGACGGCCCCGGCATGACCATCCCGCAGACCGCGCGCATCTCACCGCGTTCGCGTCGTCTACTCGTCACCGTCGGCGCGCTCGGTGCCGCTCTCGTCGCGCTGCAGCTGGCAGCAGCGAGCCCCACGGCAGGACTCGTCGTCTGTGCGGTGGGCGCCCTGGGCGGTTTCCTCCTGTGGCTCAGGGCGAACCGCACCGTCGCGACGGCCATGATGTCGACCTGTCTGACGATGATGTGGATCCCCGCTGTCATCAGCCGGGTCGGCGAGGCCGCTGGCGTCCCCGAGGCGATCGCCTCATGGGAAGTCGTTCCGATGTGGGCCCTCACCCTCGCGGTACCGGCCGGCGCCTGGCTGCCGACCCGCCATCGCGGCTCCCGCGCGGTGACCGTGCTGCTGTGCCACGCGGCGATCAGTGTCACCGCGCTGACCGCCGCGGTGTTTCCCGCCTCCTCACTGTCGACCGCGGCCGCGCTGACCCTCTTGGTCGTCGTGATCCGTTCCGGCGTCCCAGCGGCCGTACGGGCACGGCTGCGCCGCGTCCGGTCCGCAGTCGCCGGGACCCCGGAGCAGGTCCTCGACGGCGATGGGCGTCTGTGGCTCTCGGCGATGCAGTCCGGCCCCAAGGAGCGCCAGGTCTACGTCGGCCAGGGAGGCGTGGTGGCAGTCGTGCACCAGCTGCCGCCCGGTCGTGTCACCCTCACCCGCGTCGAGGATGAGCCCGGAGCCAAGGTGCAGGCCTACGCGCTCGACGGCTCCGCAGACGAACTCGCCGAGGTTCTGGGCCGGTTCGCCGCCGAGGACCAGGCGCTGGCCCGGGAGCTGAGCATCGACACGGCCGACGTCGTCACCCTGGTCACGGCGCCGCACGCCGGTCTTGCTGACGAGTCCGTGTCCATCGACCTCGCCGGCCTGTGGGACAAGGCCGCTCACCGGTACGTCGACCGCCGGGTGACCCTGCTGGCCGCCGCGGAAGCGACAGGCCACCTCCAGCACCTCACTGTGAGGCGGCGCCGGCTGGCGACCACAGGCCAACGAGCCGCTGCCTTCCGGCACGGAGACCGGCGGCAGCGCGGCGTCGCAGCGACAGCCATGGCGATCCGCTGAACCACCGGCCGGGACAAGGGAAAGGGGGCTCGGCCACGGATAATCCGTGGCCGAGCCCCCTTTCATCTGCCTACGTGTCCCGCTCAGTCCTCACGCGGGGCCGGAGGCCTCGGCGGCGTCTCGTCGACCGGCGGCCTGGGGCTCGTCGGCCGACGGGGAAGCTCACCCGACTCCGTGGCCGGGGCCGGAGCAGGCCGCGGTGAACGCCGGCGAGGGACGGGATCGGAGCGGTCCGGCCCGGAGATGGACACCGGCTCCGGCCCCGGACGGCTCGCACCCGCCCGGGGGGACGGCGCCCGCGTCGGCGGAGCCGTGGTCGCTGCCTCCCCACCGGAGCCTCCGCTCCCGTCCGGCCTGGACGTCGGCGCGGGCGTCCGGCCCCGCCCTCCGGCCGGACGGGAGACGTCGTCGCCCACCCCTGCCCTGCTGTCGCTTCCGTCCGCCCGCTTGCTGGTCTTCGCCGTGGCATCCGGGTCGGCGCCGCGTGTGTCCGCCCGGGACCTGCCACCGCTCGCGGTATCCGGACGACGCCCGGACACAGGCTCCGGACGCCTTGTGTCCGTCGGGGAGTCCGTGGTGCTCGGCGAAGGGCGCCTGCCACCGGAGGTGCCGGGCCGGGACGGACCCGAACCGCCGCGTCCAGAAGTTGACTCGCTCGGTCCCTTCGGTCCCTGCGGCCGTCGTGTTCCTCGCGGGCTGGGCCTGCGGTCGCCGATGACCCGCCGGGCCGCGGACCGGGCCCGGGTCTTCGCGAAGCTCCCCGCACGGCTGGTGACATCGTCGTACGCGGCCTTCGCCTCGAAGGCCTGGTCAGCGCTCCGCTTGGCGCCCTTCCCCATCTTGATCGCGAAGTGCCACAAGCCGGCCGCCGTCAAGATGATCATCAGCACTTGGACGCCCAGGGAGGCGTTGCTGCCCAGGATCAGGGTGTAGATCGCCATCAGCAGGGTGAGCGCGACCCAGGCGATGGCCTTGAGGACGAAGGAGATGGTGAAGGCGTTCGCCCATTCCCTGGCTGCGAACGTCGCCGGCGGGAACGCTGCCACCGCGCCGACGATCGGCAGCACGATGATCAAGATGAGAATGAACCCCTCCCAGAACAGCTTGAACAGGGCGACGATGTCGATCGACGGCGCGAGGATCACGTTGGAGACACCGGAGGCGAGCGCGACCTGCATCCGGGACGACGGGTTGGCTCCCCGCCAGTCGTTGAACCGGCTCTTCCGGTCGTCCTTGGCCATCTGGTCGGCGACCTTCTCGAAGTAGTCGCTCTTCTTGCCCAGGGAGTCGAGGTTGTCGGCGCGCGTGTACGTCTGCGCCATCACCTGGGCCGTGCGGATGTCGGTGCACCGGTAACCGAGAGAGCAGTCGTCGGTGTCCCACCCGCCGCTCGCGTCGCCCTTCCAGCCACTGTCGATGACGGTGTTGGCGTTCTGCCCGAACTGCCCTGCGGCCCACGGCGTGAACATCATGGCCTTGTACATGGTGCAGGAGCTGATGCGCTTGGCCCGGTTCGGGACGCCCTCCGCGAGCCAGCAGGGGTCGGCCGTCTTCGTGCCGGCGTTCTCCGGAAGCATGACCTCGGTCATCGCCGAGGAGAACCCGTTGATGGCCTTGTCGGCCTCCGACGTGACGGTCGTGTACCAGGACCCCTGAAGCAGCAGCGCGCTGATGAACAGGGACGCGACCATGCCGCCCAGGCCCTGCCACACCTTGGAGCGGCTCTTGGTCCGGCTGTGCACCACCACCCACGCGCCACAGAGAATGATCATGACGGTGCCCAGCGGGGCCCACACCGTCGCGTACAGCTTCGCCACCAAGCTGTTGGCGGTGCCGTCCTTGCCCTGGTACAGGTCCTGGAACGGCGCCGTGTTCATGGCCAGGTCCTGGATCGCCAGGCTGAAGCTGCCCAGCGACTTGCTGAACTCGAAGACGGTCTGGGCCATCCAGTTGCCGGCGACGTCCATGATCGAGCAGGAGTCGTCACCGTCGACGTTCTTCTTGTACGTCGACCACAGCAGCCCCCGGCCGTTGGTCAGCTCGTAGAGGGTGTAGTTCCGGGCGACGGTCTTCTTGCTCATGTCAGCCGTCGGCTCGGGCCCGTACTCCGGCTGAGCCGACGGCAGCAGCACGGTGGACGCCGAGGCGTAGAACTCGGGCCCCCAGTTGCCCTTGCCCGGCACACCGATGCAGTCCAGCCCGAACGGGGCCGCCTGCGCCGTGGACATGGGCGTTCCGAGGACCACGGCCAGCACGGTCAGCACGGTGAAGACACCCGCCCGCGCCGCCGCGCCCGTCCGGCGGACACCGCGAGCCAGCAGTCCGCGGCGCCGGGGCGCGGGGAGGCTGCCGGCGGGGACGGCGAGGGGCGTCTTGCCCGCCCGTGCGGAACCACGGCGGGGCTTCGGCGGTATCAGCCGAGCGGTGAGTGCGACGCTCATCAGGCCGCCACCTCCAGGTCGTTCATCTCGCTCTGGAACGACCAGTCCGCCACGTCGGCGGGCGGATCGACCGCCTGCCGGGCAGGCCTGGTCTTCGGGTTGGTGTCGGTGGCCCGCAGCAGCTCCGCGAAGACCAAGTCGATCTCGGTCGTGCCCACCCGGTTGTCGGCGTCGCGGTACATGCACACGCCGGTCTCCAGGTGCGGCTCCATCAGCGAGGCGATCACCCGCGGGTCGTCCGGGTCCCGCTTGAGCATCGGCGCGACCCGGCGGGCCTCCTCCACCGACTTCTGCAGGAACATGAAGGCGGAGTGGATCTGGTTCGTACCGCCCTCGCGGGACTCCGCGTCCTCGATCCGGATGAGGTCGGTCACCTGCTGGGTGATCAGGTAGACGACCATCGCGTACGACCGGCCCTGCTTCAGGGCGCGCTGCAGCAGCGACCGGCCCGCCGGGGTCGCGGTCACCACGTAGCTCTCGTCGACGAACAGGGCCTTGGGGCGGGTGGCCATCTTCCCCGTCACGGGGTGCTGCTCCAGCTTGACGTCCAGCATCTGGCTGGCCATCCGCATGACCATCTGCAGGATCGTCGACGCGAGCCGGTCCGGCGCCTGCCAGTTGTCCGGGTTGTCGTCCTGCGGCAGTTCCAGACCGCGCAACGTGATCACCGTCCGGCGCCGGCGGACCGTCTCGAACGGCCGGGGCTCCTTGGCGAACGCCAGCCGTGCGTACGGCATCTTCCGCAGCGACCGCAGCACGGTGACGGCCAGCTCGAGCTCGGCGAGCTTGTCGGCCCGGCTCGCGGCGTCCTCCTGCGCGGCCGCGAGCTGCTCCTCGATGTTCTGCACGACCTCCCACGCGGTCGGCCGCGGTGTGGTCTCCGAGGCCTGCGTGGCACTCGCGCCCTGCGACATGGCGGCCTGCAGCCGCTGGTCGTACCGGTCGAGCACCGCTTCCATGGCGACGGTGACCGGCACCTGGATCCGCTGCCACATCTGCTGGCCGATGAACCCGGCGAACATCGTCTCCGCCACCAGCCGGCCGGCGTGGACGTCCGAGGTGATCGACCACGGGTCCAGCACACCGTCGTGGGACTTCAGCAGGTCGATGACCCGGGTCTCGGCCCAGAACTCCTCATTGACCGGCTGGAACTTCGAGTACGCCGTGCCGATGGTGCCCTCGGCCGCCTCCCGCTCGAAGTCGGGGTCGTTCACCTGCGCCCCGAAGGCGAGGTAGTAGCACATCTGCGCGAAGTCGACCTTGGGGTCGATCGCCACGCACTCGGTGCCCGACTCGGACTCCTGGAAGAACTTCAGCAGGCCCAGCGACGACTTGCCGCCGCCGGACGCACCGGCGCAGGCGACACCGGCGCCCATGTTGCGGGCCGGGCCGACGTGCAGGCCGTAGTGGACCGGGAACCGGCCGGACCAGCCGATGAACGGGCCCTTCCAGCCGAGGACGTGACCGCTGCGGTCCCGGCTCGTGCGGTCGCCGATGTTGACCCCGGCCGTGGGCAGGCCGATCCCGAACGTCTCCAGGGACTGGATGCGCTGGTACGGGGCGATCGGCAGCTTCGGGTCGTCGCCCGGCAGGGCTTCCTGCATCAGGCGCCACTGCAGCCGCTTGGCACGCAGCACCTCCACCCCGGCCTGCCGCTCCAGGTGCTTCTTCAGCTCGCTGGCCCGCCGGTTCAGTTCCTCCACCGTCGGCGCGGAGACCGTGAAGCGCATCCGGCCCTCGAACCCGGGACGCGGGTTGTCCACGGCGATGTCGACCGCGTCCTTGGACACGGCGACCTGGTCGGTCAGCTGCTGGTCCGGTGTCCGGCCACCGGCAACCATGTCCTCGTACTCGTCCTTGAGGTTGTTGTGGATCTTGCTGATCTCCTTGGTGAACCGCTCGGCGGGCAGCAGCGTGCCGCGCCAGGAGACGTCCACAGGGAAGTCCAGCTCCCCCACCCGCCGCGCCCACGCCTGGTACTGCTGGAAGCGCACGTTCTCCGGCCACGACGCGACGACGAGCGTGGTCGTGTACGAGGTGAGCTGCTGCCCGGTCTCCTCGTCGACCTGCTCGATCTCGATGTGCGTCGGCCTCGAGTTGTCACCGCGGAAGTCGACGACCAGGTCGAACTGGCTGCGGCCCCAGGCCCTGGAGTGGATCAGCGGCTCCTTGGGGACCGGCAGGTGCCCGTAGAGCGGCTTGCGGATGTGGTAGACGAGATCGGCGCGCGAAAGCGGCTCACCGAGCCTGCCGAACGCCTGGTGGACGGAGGCCGCGACCGCCTGCCACCGCTCGATCGTGGACGGGGCCAGGTCCTCCTCCGCCACGCCGGTGACGAACTCTCCCGCTCGCGCGGTCAGCCCCGACCGGGCCTCACCGCGGGCGCGCGGTGCCTCAGCAGCCGTCTCCCCCAGATCCACCGCCGGTCCGTGAGCCAGCGACCCGAGCTTGATGAACAGCGCGACCTCACGCTCGGAGGCACCGAGCCGCTGCTGGTACTCCGCGATGCGCTCCACGTAGGCACGGAAGTTGGCCGTCGGCAGCCACGCCGCGTCGACGATCTTCGCGGTCTCGGCGGCCGCGTCGACCGGCTTCTCCACGATCTTCAGGTGCCACTCCACCGGCCGGCCGGACCGGCCGAGCGCGGCGAAGACCCGGCCGGGCTCTGTGGCCATGGCCGTGAGCTCCTCCGGTGACGCCAGCTCCTCCGGGTGGGTCGTCAGCCGGATCGCGGTCCACACGGAGTCCCCGTGGATGAACATCGTGTCGTCGGCGTACCGGTACGGCAGCCGCTGGGCGTCCTCACGCGTCTGCACGCTGGTGCCGCTGGTGGGCTTCTTGTCCTTCTTCGCTTCGTCGGCGAGGTCGTCCTTCTTCGACGGCACGAGGAACCACGCGAGGGCCAGCACGGCCACGATCGCCACGAATCCGATGATGAGCGCCCCCATCAGGAGACCTCCTTTCGTGTACTGCGGGTGGAAGGTCCGCCAGGTGGGGACCAGAGAATGACCTGCCAGTGCAGGCGGTGCGGTTCCTCGGACCGGCCCAGGCCCTGGACCCGGCGCGGTTGCCGGAAGGCGTAGTCGAGCCGGACCACCAGCTCCGAGCCGGGCCGCAGTTGACTGCCGGGGATGGGCCGGGACCACATCCATCCGACGAGGATGGGAGGAGGCGCGAACAACGCGGCGGTCACCCACCACGCGTCACGCATCGGCGGGATCACGAGGCTGATCAGCCCGAGCAGAAGCCCCCAGCACAGGGCCACCAGCAAGGCCACGCCGCAGGCCTGCATGTTGATGCCTGGCATCCACTGCGGCAGCGGACCACCCAGCCGGAACATCCGCTTCGGGCGGTCTCTCATCCGCGTGTAGTCGTGGGCGACGATCCCGTCGCCGTCGTGCCAGTCCATGAAGCTCCTTGGTGTGGAGCTGCCCCCAGTCGGCTGCGCCTTGCTGGGGGCAGCCGCTACTTGAGCGTGTTGGTCGCGAGACCCTGGATGATGGTGAGGATCACCGCGCCGCTGACGATGATCGCGACGCCGAGGCCCAGGACGCCGAGGTTCTGTATCGCCTCGCGCAGGCTCTGGCCACCCTTCATCGAGATGATGACCTTGATGCCGAGGACCACGATCATCAGACCGGCGAGTGCCAGGCCGATCACCTTCACCTCGGTGCCGAGGTTGGTCAGCACACCGCCCACTGTTGGAGCGGCGAGCGTGTGCAGAGACGCCGGGCTGAGGGCCGCGACGGTGGAGAGGGCTTGAGACATGAGCGTTCACCTTGCGTGAGCTGCGGATTTCCGACGCTCACGTTGTAGATCGCAAAGCGGACACCCCCTCTGGACGCGGATTGCCGGCCCCGGCCGCCGTGCGAAAGCCCCGCCTCTCGACGCCGGGACAGGCAGACAAGAGACGGGGCTCACTGGAGGCCGGGGGCAGCTGCGGACGTCAGGAGGTGGGGGCCTTGCCGCCCGCCTCGTCCGGGACGCCGGCACGGATGTCCTTCACGAACCAGCCTTGATCCGTCAGCACGATCTGGACCCGGTACCGCTCGGTGACGTGGGCGCTCCCGGTCTTCCACTGCACGCTCACCCGCGCCCAGGTGACGTCGTCGACCTTCCACTTGTGGCCGTCCGTCGCCGACACCCCCTTGGGGAGCAGCACCTTGACGTCGGACACCTTCGGGGAATCCAGCGCACCGCGAAGGCCCGCCCTGGCTGCGTTGCTCGCTCCCGGCGCGACGTAGCGCGTCAGCGTCGTGCCGTTCGAGGAGCCCCAGGAGGTGAAGAAGTCCGCGAACAGCTTGCCCTGGAGATCCCCCGAGAGCTCGGAGTCGACCTGCAGCGGGTCCTTCACCGCCGGCGCGGTGGCCTGGTCCGGTTGCGGCAGCGTGCCCACATCGCCGACGACCCGCATGCCGTTGCCTGACTTCAGGTCCTCCACCCACACCGGTACGGACAAGGTCCGCAGCGCCCCCGTGGTCAGCTGAACCTGAATGCCGATGTAGTAGCCGTGCTGCGGGTACTCGGCGATCGGCTCCATGTAGCCGGACCACACCGAGTACGCCACGACCTGGCTGCCCTTGCCGTCCCACCCGCACGTGGTGTCCACCCCGGAGGAGGACAGACGCGCGATGGCCTGGCGACGCTGCTCGGCTTGCTCGGGGTTCTGGTTCGCGCACAGCCGGGCGTAGCGGTCCGCGAAGGCGATCGCCCGTTCCACCGGGAACTGCGTCAGCCGGTACTGGGAGACCTGCTCGTCGGTGATGCCGGTCTCCACCGGAGCGGGGTGCCCGGCGTTGTACGCCATCACACCGACCGTGCCCAGCGCGAGGAGCGAGACCGTCACCATGGCCGTCATCCGGGCGGCCACGTGGGTTGCCCGGCCGCCGCTCAGGCGTCCGCCAGGCCGTGGAACATCGAACCGCTCCCCGGCGGCCGCGGGCGCGGCGGAGTCCTTCGACTTGCCCGGCTTGGCCTTCGCTGCGGCCTTGGCCTTCCGCTTCGCCTCCTTCTCCTGCCTCTTCTTCTCCTTGGCCGTCGGAGCCGACGCTGCCTGCGCGGACGCCGCCGGACCCGGCGCAGGGCCCGGCATGTACTGAGGGGGCTGCCCCTGCGGTGGGGCCCCCTGGGCGAACAGCTCTTCGGCTGCGCGCACCGGGTTGTACCCGGCCGGTGCTGCCGGGGCAGGTGCCGGTGCCTGCTGGCCGGGCCAGGGCGCCTGTCCCGAGGCAGCGGGCCCACCCCACGGTCCGGGACCAGCCGGGGGCGGCCCGCCGGACGGCATGGCCGGGCCCTGTTGCGGCGCCCAGGGGTCCTGCACCGGCGGGTGCTGATGGGGAGGAGTCGCCCCCTCGTACGGGGGCTGCGGATGGGTCACGTGATCTCCAAGTACAGAAAGCGGACAGGGTCGGTGTCGGGACGTAGACCCCCGGCGCGAGCGCGATGACTGCGACGAGCAGTGTCAGGGGCCGACCGGCCAACCCCGCTGAAGTGCGTCGGCCGGAGGGTCAGTCGAACTGCGACATGACGGAGCTCCAACCACCGTCGGCATCACCGTCTGAGTGGTCCGACCCGCTACTGACGGGGCCCGCCTGCCGGGCCTGCTGCCCCGGCACCTCAACGGCCGTACGACCGGGCGCTGAAGCGGGAGCAGCCGGAGCCGTGCCCCACCCGTCGGCCACGGAAGCCTGCTGACCGGACACGGCGCTCCCCTGCATCATGGGAACTGCAGCCGGCGGCAGCTTCACCAGCGCCACCGGCTCCTGCCCGGGACGCCCCCAGCTCCCGTCGGGCCTCCACTCCACAACCGGTGGCCGGACCGACGGCAGCGCGGCGACGTCGACCAGCACGGTGTGGACTGCCTCCCACCACCGGTTCGGGCCCTCCTCGACCGTGTGCACGGTCGCCAGCCCCGGATGCTTCGTGATCCACACCATGTGGTGGTCGGGCAGGTCCTGGAAGACGGAAGCTGGCACCCGCGGCTCCCTGCGAGGATCCCGCTGGATCAGCCCGCCGCGCTTCGTGCGACGGCGGCCGTGACGGTCGAGCTGGTGCTGCATCCGGGCGTAGATCTTCGTGACCTGGCTCGTGAGACCGGACAGCACCTGGGCGTCCTCGGCCCCGTTGACCCGCAGGCACAGGAAGTTGCCGCACGTCTCCAGCACCCGCTTCGCCCACACTCCAGTGCCGTCCACGGCCACCAGGTCCGCCCACGACTGCGTCGACAGGATCGGCCGGACCATGGCGTCACGGGCCTTGTTGCACAGGCCGAGCACCGCATCGCCGGTCGCCGAACCGAACTCCTCGACCTGCATGTACAGCGGCCACTGCGGGGCCACGCCCGACGCGATGTCGCGCCGCAGCATGTCCGTGGTGTTCTGCATGTCCAGCAGCACCAGCGTTCCCAGCGTCCTGGCGAGCGAGCCGTACGTGGAGACGTTCAGCGAGAAGACGACGATGTCCCCCTCGTGCGCCGCACGCCGCAAGTCGATCGTCTGCTCCACCGGCCCCGGGCGTAGCCACTGCCCGGCCGCCGGACCGTTGCTGTACGTCGAGATCAGGCGCTGCGTATCCGCGACCGCAGACCGCGTCAGCTCATCACGCCGCCAATTCGCCACCATCGTGGCAACCCGCTCACGCACCTCGTGCACCGCCCGGCGGGCCGCGACGTGCTGAGCCGGTGGTACCCGAGAGGCGACCGCGTCGATGTCGATCCCGTCCGCGACCTTCTGCAGGAACTCGATGTCGAGCAGGTCAACGAGGCACTCGAAGCCGCCCTTGCCCACGTTGTAGCCCGACCAGTCGGCGACCTGGTACGCCAGCTGCGTGTACTCGTACGCGCTGCGGAAGTAGACCGCAGCGTCCCCGTCGCGCCCCACCGAGTTCAGGAGCATGTCCGACTTCGACGTGGCGTTGCCGCGCACCAGCGGGTCGTAGAACGCTGGCGACGACGGTGCGCCAGGGGCGACCGGCGTGTACGGCGAGCCGTTCGGGTCGGCCAGATCGAAGTGGAGGAAGCGTCGCCCGTGGACCTGCGCGACCTCCGCGTAGTGCGCGGCCACGTCCCGGCCGCCCTTGAAGTCGACCACCACCCAGCCGGACCCGAGCCCGATGAGCTGCGCGCCGACCGAGTTGGTCACGGCGGTCTTACCCGAGCCGGGCACGCCCTGGACGAACGTCGGGCGCAGGAACCCATCGTGCTCAGCGACGACCGGCAGACCGGCCAGACCGGTACCGAAGCCGACCGTTCCCGGTATCTCCACCCGCCGGCCGAGGAAGTCACGGCGCACCGTCGTCGCGTCCGTGTACGCGCCGGTCTGCATCCGTGCGGCGGTCTTGCCCGCAGCACGCCGCTCGGCCTTGCTGAGTTCCGCCACCGCGGGGACCTCGTCGAGTTCGAACTGCGGCTCGATCCCCGCCTGGAAGTCCGCCACCGCGATCCACACGGCCGCCGAAGCCAGTCCCACCGGGACCGACAGCGGCACCATCCAGCCCAACGCAGCCGTCACGGACATCTCGTGCGGCAGGTTCCACCCCACCGCGACCGCGATGTCCTGCCACAGTCCGACCACTGCCGCGACGTGCCAGTCGACCGCGCCGGAAACGGTTCCCTCCATCACCCACGCCACAACGAACAGCACGCCGGCACAGACGGCAGCGGCCGCCGACAGGACTCGCCATGCCTGATTGCCCACCCGCACCGCGAGCCGTCCCACGACCGCGATCGGGATGGCTGGCGCGCACACCGCAAGCAACGCCATCCCCCAAACCGCACCCAGCCACGCAGCTACGGACTCGTCCTCAGCCCGCCTCATCTCCGTCATCTGATCCACGGCATCCCCGCTTTCCTCTGTACTCGATCTGCTTTCTCCGCCGTGCTCACGGCTGTGCCTGCCACCAGGAGAGGAACCCCGCGCCTTGCTGCTCGGCCTCCCACCGAGCTCGCAGCTCTCGCCACTGCGGGAAGGACACCCACCGGGTCTCCGGCACCTGCCGCAGATCGAGCTGATACGCGACCCCGACGTCCTTCGGCTGAAAATGCCGGACCAGGAACGGGCTATCGGGCCGGTACTGAGGTGGCCCAGGAGGCAGTAGCCCGACCTGCTGAGCCACCCCATCTGTCCACACACCGGTGCGTGGATGAGCATGGCCGTGAAGGAGGGCCATCACCGGTTCCGTCGCGAAGTAGACGACCTGTTGAAAGACGTTCCGGGCGTCTCGGTACGACCGCAGCACCTGCCTCAGCTCTGCGGGTGCCTTACGCGTGACCTCCACCTCGATCGCCGCCAGGCCGACAGGCGATCCGACAACCAGGTCGGGGTAGTGAACACGGCCGTCAGCGCCCACCGGGGTGCATAGGAACCGCTCGCGGCCTCGACCATCGAGGACTGAGCCAGGCTGAGACGCCAATGCGGCTGCAACGAGCTCGGCGCGGCCCCGTGACGTTGCCTCAGCTCGTCGGAGTTCACGCTCCGACAGCACGCGTGCCCCACCAAGCTCAAACGTGATCGCCGCGTCGACCACCGCAAGACGATGAAGCAGACGCTCCCCTGGCCACTTCGGGGCCCGCAGCTCGACGCCCGCCGCTCGAGCTCCTCGGGTGGTCGTCCACACACAGCTGCCGATGCCCGACGGGACGATCGTCGTCAGCACGAAGCCGGCTTCACGCAGCCACCCGATCCGCAGTCGCGCTGTGTTCTGGACCCCTCGCCAGTAGCGCCTGGCTGCTTGACGGGCCGTGAAAACCCCGAACCGAGTCGCCCCAGCCAGAAGCTGATCGTCGGCGACCGTCCTCCGCCATCCATCTCCCCTGACTACTCCCAGCCCACCTGAGGCACCGGCCGCTGCAGCCCGACGGCGCATTGCACCCTGCCGATGCGGCGTCGCTGGGGGGAGACCCGGGGGAAGGGGCTGCACTGTCGATGGCGCTGTATTCGGCACTTTTTCTCCAACCGTTCGTCCTTCTGGGCACGATCGAGAAGTACCGGCCAGACCGGACAACCCTCCATCAGGAGGTCCATCACCTCGTGATGGACAAAACATCGTCGGCAAGAAGCGAACGAGCCTGGTCAGAGGCTGTTCGTCCCGATCACCGAGACGTCGGAACAGAGAGAAGTAAGGGTTGAAGGGAAGTGTCGGAGAGGAGAGGGCGGCCCTCCGGGCCTGGCGGGGTCGGCGCGGGGCGCCGTGCGCCCTGACGGGCTCGGCTGGGAGGCGGTGGTGCGCTGCGCGCTGGTTGCCGGGCCGCTCCGCGGCGGAGGCGACCGGCGGGCAGGGTCGGGCCGCTGCGCGGCGAGGGTGCTGGGTGGTGCTGATGGTGGGCTGGTGTCGGGCCCGGTGGTTCGCGGTCTCGCCTGGGGGCCGGCCGGCTCACCTACCGGTGCCCTTACGTCCCGGGGCAGCGGTGTGGGCACGAGAGGGGCTCGAAGGTGCTCCTGGGCGCGCTGGCGGTCCCTGGGGCGGCGAACGGACGGCTGAGGCCGCCGCGGAGCGGCCGTGTACCCATGGCGCTCCCCAGGGCCGCAAGGTGCACACCGCAGCCGCCACTCGAGGTGGTGCCGCCGCGGAGCGGCCTGAACGGCGCAGCAGAGAGCCGACGGACCCGTGACGGCCCGAGCGGGATCAGGACGGGGACCAGGAGCACGAAGGGAAGCGAGGCGCGCGCACCTGCGGGGCCCGGGGTGCCCCGCAGGGCGCCGTTGTCGGTCCGGGCCGCGGCTGCCCCGCTGGCCGGGAGGTAGGGGCGGGATCGGGCAGTGCGGTGGTGGGGCCCGCCCAGGCGGCAGGGGCGAACCCCCCCCCCCCCCCGCGGCGCACCCCCCCCCCCCCACGGGCCCCGCGCCCCCGGGGACGGGGGCCGCGGCGGGGGCCCCGCGCGGGGGCGGCGCCCCGGCCG
>NZ_JBIVLB010000016.1:27705-51039 GCF_044751045.1 Streptomyces sp. NPDC088745 | reverse complement strand
CGGGGGGGGGGGGGGGGGGGGGGGGGGGGGGGGGGGGGGGGGGGGGGGGGGGGCGGCCCCCCCCCCCCCCCCCCCCCCCCCCCCCCCCCCCCCCCCCCCGCCCGGAGCGCCACAAGGCGCTCCGGGCATGGCGGAGGCGTAGAACACCGGGGCCAGCCGTCAGCAGGCCTTGTCGGTGGGCCTGGGGAGACCAGAGGCGCGGTGTTGGGCGGAGGGGTGGAAGGGGGTGTGGGGGGAGGAGGGGCGGCTGCTGCGAGCGTGGCTGGCTGCGGATGGCGGGAGCGGTCGGCGGCGTTCGGTGGCGGGCTGTCCGGCTCTGGGTGGTGGAGGCTGTCCGGAGCGAGTGGGAGTACGGTGGCCGGGCTGTCCGGGTAGCCGCTTGAGCTGCAGAAACCTCCTCCTGGTCGCACGCGTGCCCGAATGTGCAGGAGGAGGTCAGCTTTTCCGCCAGGGGCGTTTCCGGAGAGGCGTGTCATTACTGTGAAGACAAACCGGCATGCTGTTGGCCATGCCACGAGGAACGCCAGAACCCCTGAGGGATCGCGCTACAGCACCTGTCGTCGAGCGTGTGAGGAAGCGTCACCGGCAGGCCGGCGATCGCGACCTGGAGCTCTTCCCCGCGCCGGAGGACATCTTCGGCGTCCTGGTCTATCTCCGGGAGCGGGAAGAGGTCCTGGAGCGGCCGGTGCGCCGCCTGGAGTCCCTGAGGAAGCGGACGAAGGAAGAAGAGCAGCACCTCGCCGACGCCCGGGTAGCCCTGCGGGAGAACAGCCTCGACCGTCTCCGATTGATCCGGCGGCTGCGCGAGCTGGTCGACGTCCAGGAGGTCGCTGTACTCGAGGCCTGCTTCCGAAACGGGCTCAAGGGCCGGGAGATGGGCGTCGTTCTGGGCATTGAGTCCCGCGGGGGTGCTGCGCTTCGACTGCAGCGGCTGCGCCTGGCGATTCAGACGAAATGGGAGTTGCGCACTCCCCGCCTGGCGAAGGCACGGGCGGCCCAGGACGCGGAGGAGACCCGGCGGGTCACCTCGGGGCACGCCCGGGTCCGCCAGGCCGCGCTCAATCTGTTGTCTGTGCGGTCGTCGTTCCTTGAAGTTGAGGACTTGGATGAGTGGTGGGACGACCTCGCTTGGCACCTTGATGGCAACGACGAGACGCCTTCAGAGCAGGCGAGCACAGCCGCGCATCTGCGTCAGGTGATCAGAGACATCCGCACTCAAGCGCTGCTGGAGGGGGTCGCGCCGGCCTCGGATGAGGTGGCGCTGAGGTACCTCAGGGAGGCAGAGGGGGCGGTTCAGGGGACGTGAGGAGACCGCGTACGAGGCCGTTGGATGGTGATGCATTAGGCGGGACAGCCGAGGTGTCTCCCATGGGAGACGGTTGTCCGTCTGGGACAACAGGAATCCCGAGCGGCGGGAAGGGCCCTGAGAGGGCTCCTGGAGATGCGGCCGGTCCTAGGAGACCCGGCACGGGGTTTCGGCCTTCAGGAGCGCGCTCAAGGCCCTTCCTGGCGCTAGTGTGTCGGTTGCGTCGACAGCACTTCGAACCTGCCGAGACGTCATATACGCCTAAAGCGGGCGTATTCGGGCACAGGGCTGAGGCGGCTCTGGATGGTGGGTAACCACCGTGGATACCGACAGGAGGTGAGCGCAGTGAGGAGAGGTGGCACCAGCCGAGGAGGCTTGGTAACCCCCGTGGTTACCGACAGTCGGTTTCCCCGGGTATCGCTGTGCGCCCTCACCTCTAGGTGGAGCGAACGGTGGGCACTGCCTGTAGGTATCCACCGTGCTTACCGCGGTTTTCAGGCGGGTGCAGACACTCACCGTGGATGTGAACTGACCGTTGGACCTGCGGAAGCAGCGCTCCCTGACAGTCGGTGGACGCGGCGTATGCCGGGGTCTCTGTACAAGCGAACAGGCGGTAAGGGCCGTAACCACCGTGGATACCGTCCCTGCTGTCAGTTTCTAACCGACGTATCCAGGGTTTCTGCCGTGTTCACTGTCTGCCCCCTGGAACCTATAGAGCCGTGGTTCGGTGGAATCGGCGAGTGCTGTGGAAACAGACGTGACCGTGGCTACCGACTATCGGAGGACACCGTAGGCACTGGGGGCCGGTGGAAACCGTGCTTCCGGTGGCTACAGAGCACACTGACTGAGCGTGAGAGCTGCGCCTACTGCATGGACTGCGGTTCCCGACAGAGCGTTGTAGCCGTAGATACCGTCTGGCTGTTCCGCCTGTGTGTCCAGGGGTCACTGACAACACCGTGGTTCGGTGGAGACAGTAGTCACCGTGAGCGCGGTTCCTTCCGTGGCTACCGACTGCCGGTAGGGGCCGTGGGTACTGTCAGGCCGTGGCAGCCGTCTTGCCAGTGGCTACCGAGGACACGGGCAGAAGGTGGAAGCCGTAGGAGCAGTGGCCACGGGTCTACCCGACAGTCGGATACCCGGGTGGTAACCAACTGTCAGTCTCAGCGGTGTATGCGGTGTGTACGGGTGGCACCGTGGTTCGGTGGAGACAGTAGTCACCGTGAGCGCGGTTCCTTCCGTGGCTACCGACTGCCGGTAGGGGCCGTGGGCACTGTCAGGCCGTGGCAACCCTCTTGCCAGTGGCTACGGAGGACACGGGCAGAAGGTGGAAGCCGTAGGCACGGGATCCACGGGTGTATCCGACAGTCCGATGGTGAGGTGGAAACCGGTAGTCCGTCTTCGACGTACATGCCGCACAGGCCGACAGCACGGTGGTTCGGTGGAGACAGCGGTCGCCGTGAGTACGGCTTGAGCAGTGGCTACCGACTGTCGGTCGGAGCTGTGGGCACTGTCAGGCCGTGGCAACCGTCTTCGCGGTGGATGCTGGGGACACGGTCGGAAGGTGGAAGCCGTAGGAGCAGTGGCCACGGGTCTATCCGGCAGTCCGATGGTGGGGTGGAAACCGGTAGTCGGTCTTCAACGTGTATGCCGCACAGGCCGACAGCACGGTGGTTCGGTGGAGGCAGCGGTCGCGGTGAGAACGGCTCTACCCGTGGCTACCGACTGACAGATAGTGCTGTGAAAACTGCCTCCCCCGTGGCAACCGTTTTTCCAGTGGCTACAGGGAACACCGTCTGAGGCTGGATACCGCAGCCACGGCGGTTACCGCATTTCCCGACAGTCCGCTTCAACGGTGACAACTGACTGTCGGTTCCCTCAGCGTGTGCTGTACGAGGCGACATCACCGCACTGTGGGTGGTACGGCGCCTAACGTGTAGACAGACCCAAGGTGGAAACCGACAGTCGGTTTGTCCTGTGTCCGCTGCCAGAGCGTCATAGCCGTAGTCGCGGTGGCTGGAGGTAGCACGGTCAGGACGTGAAAGTCGTAGTTGCTGATGGCGCAGTCTTTCCCGACGGTCCGCCCCGGCATCGGCAACGGATTGTCGGTCTGCGCTGCTACCGCTACCGCGCGGTGGGAACGGCGAGTCGGGCAAGGACGGCTTCACCTGTGAAGGCCGGCAGTGCGACCTGCCGGTGGGGACCCGTGCCTAACGTCTGGCCGGGCGACTTGTTGAGCCGAGGTGGCTATCTGTTCGTGCCTTGCCGGAGGAACCCACACCCCGCGTCCTTGCCCTCAGCACCATCAAGGCATTCGCCGGCGACTCGACCGCCTCAAGGTCTCAGTCCATCTGTACGACGGCGCGCTCAACGTCTCCCGCGGGAGACGCCTGTCCGAGCGTGCGGCTCCTGCCAGCAGCCCTCAGAGCTGGGGCGGGCCTCGCCCTCATGTTGCACACCGTCGGACGCCTTCCCGATGAGGACACGGCGAAGCGTGCACTAGTTCGCTCGGCCGGCCTCTCGTGAAAGAGCGGTAACCACCGACAGTATGTGGTTACCGCATATGCGGTCACTCGGTACCAGATGTAGCAACTCAGGACACGAACAGACGGCTTTCACGGTAGGCGCCGTAGAGAACGCTGTCCGGCTAGATACGGTGTCCCTCGACGGATGTCTGGCCGTCCTCCTCTTGAGGGGTTCGGCCGGGAGACCGATCAGGCCAAGAACAGACAGCACACCTGCATAGGAAGGGCGACGATGTCCCTTAGCACACTCCCAAGCCTCATCGGCTTGGACGCGCTGCCCGAGCGGCCGCCGTGGTGGTCGGGCGACGTGGACCGCTTGCGAACGGTCACGGTGGCCAATCAGAAGGGGGGAGTGGGTAAGACCACCGAGACTGCCAACCTCGGCTTCGAGGCTGCGCGTACGTTCGGCGCCCGCGTTCTCATCATCGGCTTCGATCCGCAGTGCAACATCGAGGCGTTGACTCGGTGCGAGGCTTACCTCGGCGGAGTGGATGAGGAGGGCAAGCAGCTGCCTGCGGACAAGACGGTGATGGACGTCGTCACCGGTGCTGCCAAGCTGCATGAGGCCATGATCAAGGCGCCTGCGGAATGGCAGCCTGACGCCTCGCTCCCGTATGACCAGGGCGGCGCCCTGGTGCCCGGCGGGGAGGTCTACGTGGTGCCGGCGCACGCGCTGCTGTCCATCACGCTGCAGAATCTGGCTGTGCCGGGCAAGGAGCACCTGCTCTGTGACGCGCTCCAGGGAATCGCGCGTCACTTCGACCTGGTGCTCATCGACACCAACCCTGACACCGATCTCAAGCTCCAGATGCCGTTGAGCGCCTCGCAGTGGATGCTCATGATCACTGCGCCCGAGCTGTTCAGTCAGAAGGGCATCACCACCCTGTTCGACTTCGTCGACGCGGTGACCAAGGGCCTGCGCTTCAAGACGAAGATCGCCGGAATCGTCGTCAACCAGTTCAACAAGGACGAGCGCTACCACAGGATCCGGCTTGGGCAGATCATCGAGGGGCTCCAGTCGCGGGCGGAGCGAACGAATCCGGATGAGCCGAGTGGCGTTGTTTCGGTGGCGGGAGGCTCGGGAGGGCTTCAGGAGTTCGCCGGCGAGCTCGCAGGCTTCTGGCCGCCGACGATGCCGCTGAGCACGTTCTTCAACAGCGCCAAGGAAGGTCAGATGCCCATGTCCGGGCATTTGAAGATCATCGGACAGACGAAGGGGGTCAGCGGCCTGGACAAGCACAACGTCAAGCGGAACGTGCTGCCCGTTGTGCCCTTCCTGGTTCAGCAGGCCCTGAAGCTGCTGCAGCTCACGCAGGCTCCGTGCTTGGCACGTGCATTGGAGCACCTGGGGAGCCAGAACCTTGAGGGCATCGAGGGTGTCTGGCCGACTCCGGTGGCTGGCCCCGAGGTCGCCTACCTGAAGCAGCAGTCCTTGCTTCCTCAGCAGCCGACGAGCAACGACCCGGCGAAGGCAGAGGTTGAGGCCTGATGAGCAGCGGACTTGTCCCTTCGGTGGAAACGTCGGCGCCGCGCAGTGGCACTCCTGACTTTCTGTCCGCCTTTCAGCCACCGCCGGATTCCTCTGCACAGGGTGCTTCAGGAGCCGGTGACGCCGCGTCGACGAGCGGTATCCCGAATGCGCGGGACGAAGACGGTGACAGCGGCGCCGGTGCTCAGCACGCAGAGGAGCAGCAGGCCGAGGAGCAGCACGCCGAGGAAGGCGAAGGTACTTCGAAAGCGCCGGCTGAAGGCGTCGCGGGCAGTGGGGGTAAGGGGAAGGCGGCCAAGCCGGCCAAGAAGACTGCAGCCAAGAAGGCCGCGCCGAGGAGGACGGAGCCCTCTTCCACAGGTGCGGTAACCCCTCCAGGTGCAGAGTATGAAGCGCTGGAGAAGACCACGGTGTACCTGGCGCCGACCGTGGTTGAGCAAGTGGACGACGCGCGCATCGACTTCATCAAGGGCAACAGGGCCTGGACGAGGGCCCATGGGAAGCCGTCGTCAGGTGCGTGGATGACGATGCTGCTGAGTGCGGGCATGAAGTACTTGGAGATGGACCTGGAGGCTGGCCTGGAGCTACTGCCGCCTGACGGACGTCGGGTACGACACCAGGCGGACGAGGGGGAGTAGAGGCTCCGGAGTGAACGAGCTGTCCGGCTGTCTGGGCAGCGGGGAAGGGGGGGGGGGGGGGGGGGGGCCGGGGGCCCCGCCCCGGGGGGGCCCCTGGTGGGGGGGGGGTGTTTGGGGGGGGGGCCCCCCCCCCCCCCCCCCCCCCCCCCCCCCCCCGTGGGGGGGGGCGGTGTCGTGGGGGGGGGGGGGCCGGGCGGCGGGGGGGGGGGGGGGGGGGGGGGGGCGGGCCGGGGGCCCCCCCCCCCCCCCCCCCCTTCTCTCCTTATATATAGGGCTGGAGCCTGTAGTTGGCCTGCGGCCCCCGCACAAGCCCTACGTCCGCGCCCAACGTTGTGATGCGGAGCGGATTCGCGGGAGCGGGACTGTGGCCGCTTCGCTTCCTACCTTCTGGGTCGTCAGCAACGGAACGACCCAAGGAGCAGCGATGACCACCGCGTACACCGAGATGATCAGGGAGACCACCCCGGCGGGCCACCAGCGTGCCGTCGCGTTCGCTCTGTCGCAGCTCCTCACCGAGTTCCCGGACCTGCCGACGCCGCACTGGTCGATTCCGATCCCGCAGCCGGAGGACGACCGGGCGCTGTATGGGTACCTCCAGCGTGAGCACGAGACGGTGGAGGCTTTCCAGGCGTACGTGAAGGCACTGGGCGGCGAGATCACGAGCTGTGCCCCGGTGGAGATGTACGGACGTCTCGTGCGCACGCACACCGTGGTCGCGCAGTGGAAGGGCATCCGGGTGGACGTCACTGTCACTCTGCCCGCCAGCATCGAAGTGCAGGCAGCGCTGTGACCGCCACCGTCGGCGCTGACCACCGGCTGCGGCTGGACGTCGGCCCGCTCGCTCTCGGCCCCAACGACGTGCACGCGCTGCTCTGCTACGCCTACGGCGGTCACACGGACTCCCTGCCCGTCGACCTGACCCAGGAACAGATCGAAGGTGCCATCCGGGCTGTGCTGATCATGTACGGCCTGACCGGCGCTCTGCGCTGGGAGTCTGGAGTCGAACCCCAGCAAGCTACCCAGGTCTCCTCGTGGGCCTGGCGCTTGATCGAGCGCCGGTTTCCTACGCTGATCTTCACGACCTGACCTCCTTGCCAGCCGCGCCCGCATCCCCCTGCGGGCGCGGCACCGTCGACCGGCCTACCCCTCAGCCGGTCGACGACTGCCGCCCCGCACCGTGACCCCCTCACGGTGCGGGGCGGCAGTTCGTTTCGGGCGCTCGACCGCGGGCCTCCATCGTGAGCCCTGCTGTCCGCACCATCCGAAGACCGCACGGAGCCTGAGCTTGAGCCTTGCTGCCCGCCGCCGGCCAGCACCTCATACGGCAACTCGCCACTTCTGGGGTCGACACCGACGCGGTGCTTACCTGTCAACGCGACAGACCAGCGACGACGCTGAACCTGCCGCTGTTTCCCCGCACACCGCCCTGCACCAAGGACTCCAGGAGCCCACACCCATGGCCAGCGTCAACGAAACCGTTCGTCAGCTGATCGAGCGCTACCCGTGCGGCTACCCGCACCGCACGGAAGCTCTGCACCAGATCCTCGTAGTGCTCGGCGCCGGGTACGAGTGGCGTGACGGCCAAGTCGTCAGCCGGTTCCCCGAGGAGGACACGTGCGCCCGCATGCACCGGGACTTCCAGTACTCGGCTGAGCGGGTGGCCGAGTTGACGGAGGTCGGCATCGAGGTGAGGGAACAGTTCATCACCGGGCGGTGCCCGAATGAGGACCTCCGCAGCCGAGCAGACGAGCTGGCCCGGAAGACGGGGAAGCTGCTGCACGGCCCGTACCAGCCGCATCCGACTCTGCTCTTCCTGGACGTTCCGGCAAACGCCCATGCGGACTGGGCCGCTGCTGCGGCAGAGATCGCCGCGGTGGTCGGCCCTCTGTGGGCTGCCGGAGCTGACCTGGAGCTGGACCCGTACGAGCGGACCGATTACGTCTTGAAGGAGAGGGACAAAGCCCTCCGTCGCCTGGAAGCGGTCTACGGCCCCGAGGTCATCAACGCCGCTCTGTAGACGCGTGGTTGGCCGCAGGCTGAGTGGCGGCGCCCGAGATCCGTGGGATCGGGCGCCGCCACTCGGCCGTTGCGCGCCTCCCATCAACGCAGCATTTTGCAGCGGTGGTCCGGGCGCCTTGGGGCCCTTTTGGCGTGTAGCGATCTGCGCGTAGTGCTTAGAAGTCGTTTCTCTTGGTGTGTAGGTGCCGGGCATCATGGTCGTCGACAGGAACTCATGCCCGAGAGGACGAGTGAGGCAGGTGTTTGGAGGCGTAGGGACGGTCTTGACGGACCTGTGGCAGCGGCGTTGGCCCGACTGCCCGCCGGTTGGGTACAAGCTCCGCGGCCCCTACCGGGATGTCTGGGTGCGCTTCCACAGCCTGCCGGAGTCGAAGCGATACGCGAAGGACGAGACCGAGTACGCCATTGTCCTGGGGCGGTACAACACAATCCTCGATGAGTTGTTTGCCGGTGGGGATGTGTACGTGATCACACCGGTCTGGACGACCGAAGCCGAGGTTCCACCGTTCCAGCCTGGTGCTGGCTACTGGCAGAGCCTGCTGGTGGAGGACGACCCTGACGCGGAGTTCCGCACCTACTGCCATCTTTTTGCCGCCCGCCGACCCTGGCGACATGGCTGCCTCGACGATCTGCTCCGCGACATCGCCGACGACAAGGTGGCGGGAGTCTTCGTCACCGACACTCAGATGCGGCGCATTCACTACCCCTACGACGGGGGCGCCGACGTCTTCCTCACCACGCCTGAGGAACGGGATCGGACCCGCGACAGGCACGCCCACTGGCTTTCCGGCAGCCCGTCAGGGCTTTGACGGTTCAGGATCACCGCCCTGCCCGAACTCCCGGGCTCAGAACGTCAGCCGCCGGAAGCAGATGCGCAGGGCCGCTATGCCAACGAAAGCAAGGAAATGCTCGGGCTTGCGTTCGTAGCGGCGGTGGAGGCGTCGGAAGCCGGCCAGCCAGGACACGGTTCGTTCGACGACCCAACGGTGGCGGCCGAGCCGAGTGGAGGACTCGACTCCCTTGCGGGCGATGCGGTGGCGTATGCCGCGTGAACGGAGCCACCGTCGCAGGTGGTTGTAGTCGTAGCCCTTGTCCGCATGCAGCTTCGCCGGCCGCCTGCGGCGCGGGCCGCGACGGGAACGGATGGGTGGGATTCCGCGGATGAGCAGTTCCAGTGCCTGGCTGTCGTGCATGTTGGCACCGGAGATGCCCAGTGAGAGCGGCAGTCCGTTCCGGTCGGTGACCAGATGGATTTTCGATCCCAACTTGCCTCGGTCGGTCGGATTCGGTCCCGTCAGAAGCCCCCTTTTGCCGCCCGGACGCTGACGGAGTCGATCGCGCACCGCGACCAGTCCAGCTCACCCCGCGCCCCGAGTTCGTCCAGGACCACGCGGTGGAGACGGGCCCAGACCCGGTCCGCGCTCCACTGGGCGAACCGCCGGTAGACCGTCTGCCAGGCCGGGCCGAACACCGGCGGAAGCTGCCTCCACGTACAGCCCGAGGTAGCCACGAAGACCACCGCCGCCAGAACCTCACGGTCACCAGCCCGACGACGGCCCCCGCCCTGCGGACGCCTCACCTCCGTGGGCGGCACCACCCGCCGGAACAGCACCCACAACTCATCCGGCACCAACCGCTCAACCAGATCCGTCATGCACAGACCAACGAGCGCCCACGCCATAAGAAACGACGTCTTAGAGCTGCCGGTCGCGCAGCGCGCGGGGACTGTCCGGCCCTGGAGGTGCTGGACGCGGCGGGACGGGGGCCGGCGGAGACGCATAACCCCAATGGCTCAGCTGAGGGAGGGCTGTGACGAGGCAGTGGTAGAGGATTCGCCGCGAGTGCTGACTTGCAGCCGGCCGCTTCTAGCTTTCGGGACGGCAGGCCACGGCGACCGGACCGTGGCCCCGTTCGAAGGAGTACCGCATATGCAGAGCCTGCTGAACGATCCGGCATACGGACACAAGCTGCGTCAGGCGTACCACGAGGTCAACCGGATCTCTTCCCGTCTGTGGCTGGACCTGTGGCCCGACGATTCCGTGCCGCGAGACACCCCTCACAGCCGGATCATGCTCGGAGCCGTGCCGGAGGAAGAGGTCCGCATTCCGGCCGTCTCCGAGACCACTGACGTGAAGGCCGACGACCTCGTGGTCGTCATCGATACGGCGGGGTCCTCCCACGCCGCCTACGACATTCTGGGAGTCCTGACCGGCCGGGAAGTGATGGGGCTCGGTCACGTCACCCTCAAGGTGGCGCGGGTCGTTTCCACCGCAGCCAAGACCATCTCCGTCGTCACGGTCCCGACGCCCGCCGATGGCTGGGAGTGTGACCTGGCCAACTTCGCTGACCGGGCCTACGACTCCGTCCCCACGACGCTCACGCTGAAGACCAAGACCCGTCGTATCGGCCGTCTCGGGACCGTGGAGGAGATCCGGCAGCGGATCAGGGAGCATGCCCTGTTCAACGAGTGGAAGCAGGAGTACGAGAACGCCAAGGACGTCCAGCGGGGTGCGCAGGAAGCGGCCATGAAGCGACAGGCCGACGAAGCGAGGCGGCAGGAGGCGCTCCGGAAGATCGGTGACATCGTCAACCGGGCCCTCGGCTCCGATCTGTTCTGCATGGACGCCGGGGGGCAGGTCGTGTTCGGGTATCAGCACCGCTTCCTGCAGGACGCGGTTAACCTGCGCGTGCACCTGGCGGGACTGCACGCGCTGGGCAGGTTCACCGACGACGAGTACGACCTCGTTCGGGACCAGCTGGCCATCGCCGGCTTGCTTCCCGCGCGGCAGTAACAGCACCAACCCCTCCCAGCGGCCCCACCGGACCGGTTCCAACGGTCCGGTGGGGCCGCTTGTGTGTGCTGCACCGGGGAGCTCCCGTGTGTACTTCTGGTGACCGGCGCTGTCCACGCCGGCAGCACCGCGGCGCTGCCGGCTGCCTGTCGGGAGTGGGTACGAGCCGATCGCCCAGCCAGCAGATTCGCGAGAGCTGGGGTCGTGCGTCCCGCAGGGCTAACTTCACTCCTGTTGGGCCGCCCGGACGGACCGGGCGGAGCAGATCCCGGCACATCCTCCTGGTCTTCTTCCGCCCGGACTTGGACCAGGCCCCGAACGCGGCGGTGCGAACCAGCCAGCGTGCGCCCTCCCCCCCCGGCGCCGCTCGGTCCTTCGCACCGCCGCTTTGACGTTCCTGCCGCCGGGCGTACGTCGACGGTCGGATCTCCCACGGAAGTGCGGCCGCGGTCGCATGCCGCGGCCGGGATCCGCGATCCCTCGAGCTACTTCAGGTGGGGAAGCCTGTTGCTGGCCGTACAGCTAGGTGCCGCACGACGCGTCGACGGCCGCGGGAGACCTCAGGCACGGCCTCGTACAGAGGAAACCGCCAGTTCAGAGGCACTGCACCACCTTGCTCGAAACCCCTGGTCAGATGGCTTCCGAGGCTCGAACGCCCCCGCTTCTGCGGTGACCATGCCGCCTCCGCCCGTGCCCGGCAGGGTTCGCGCGACCTGCGGCTTTGCTGGCCGACGTACCTACCTTCCACCTCGTCACGGCGCCTACCGAGGCGCTCAGAACCGGAAGGAACCCCATGAACGTCCCCAACTCCGCCCGCGTGCAGGCTGGTCAGCTCGCTTCGCAGATCGTCAGCGAGCTGTGGCCGCACGCCGACGACCTCAAGCCCACGTGGGCCCGTCGCCACCCGGACGACAGGCCTCTGCAGAAGGACCGGCTCACCCAGGTCGCCTCGGCATCCGAGGTAGAGGTCGATGACTTGGTGCTGATCTACGACGAGACCAGCCGTACTCTGTTCGACCTCCTGGGAATGTGGACCGCTCGTGAGGCCGTCTTCTGCCAGGAAGCTGTCATAGCCCGGGTGACGTCCAAGACGGCACGCACGCTGACCGTCGTCGAGTGCACCAAGCCCACGGGCTACTGGAGTTCGTGCGTCATCTCCCGCTTCGGCACGCCCCGCAAGGACGCGGCCGAGCGGACGCTGAGGTTGAACACGACGCGTCGGCAGATCGGGCGCCTGGGCGCGGTGACCGACCTGCGCGAGCGCATCGCCGAGCACCCGCAGTTCGAGCAGTGGAAGGCTTCGCACGCCGCCGCCAGGATTGAGGCGGACGAGGCGAACGCGGCCTGGAAGGCAGAGCACGAGAGGCGTGCGGAGCAGGTGCGTCCGCAGCGTGAAGCGGTCCGCAGCTTGAACGAGGCCGCCGGTGAGGAACTGGTCGGATGGTACGAGCCTTGGGGAGGCCCCAAGGTCAACGAGTGGTTCACCGGCGAGGGGCGCTTGAGGACGTACCTGGCAGGCCTGAACGCCATCGGGACTATGGCGGACGACGTGTACGCCGAGGCTCTTCTCCATGTCGAGGTCCTCGGGTACTGAGCCAAGACGGTCAGAGGGTGACCGCAGTGCGCAGCAGCTTGGGTCTACGGGCTGCGCGCGCTGCGGTCAACGGGCGTCCGGTACGTTCACCCGGACGTGCCGGACGCCGGCCGGGCAAGCGGCGCGCCCCGGAAGAAGGTGGGGGCTACCGTACCCGCAGGCAGTCCAACGCCTGCCTGGCACGCCCGTCAGCGCCCATGCCGTCCGGGATGCAGCCGCAAGGAGTTCCGGCCTGGCCGGGGATGTCACTGACCCAGCGTTGACCTCGTTGGATCGACTCTGCCTTCGTCGGCGGCATGGGAGCCGGGAAAGCCAAGGACATGCCCCAGCGCAACCGCAAGGTCCAAAGGGCCGCGCGGCAGCAACTCGTGAACGGCCAAGGCCTCTCCTACACCGATGCACGTGCTCAAGTTCGGCGCGGCACGAGAGTGACCAGGGTGGCCCCGGCCAGGACCATGCTCGCCGATGGCGTGTGGTCGCGGTACGGCCGCTGGATTCACGGTTCCGATGACTGGACCCAGTGGCGCTTCCGCTGCGGGACGTGCGGCCACGTCCAGTCCCCGGCTGACGACGCCCACGACGGTGAGCTCTGCCCCGAGGTGGCGATGTGGCAGTGCGCGGCTGGCCGGACGCCGGCCTGTCCGCCCGCTGGTGAGAGCGCCGAGTACTACCAGGTGTTCGGCTATCACGGACATGGCCGTGTGTTCCTCTTCGACTTCGCGGGGGACCGCCTGGAGCACCCGCCCCTGACGGACGCAGACGACGAGATCGTCGAAGTGCCGGGAGTGACGGCACCGACGCGCGGATCGAGCCCGTGGGAGAGCCCCGCGCGGTAACCGACCTTCTCCAGATCGAGAGGGTGCGTCGAGCTCGACGCACCCTCTCGTTTGCTGTCCTCCTTGCCGCGGCCTGCCGCCATGGGGTGGCCGTGTGCCACCTGGTGCCCGGCGTGCGTGGGCTGCCGGCTCTCGCGTACTGGCGAGCAGGATTCGCCGGCAGTCGGCAGCGCGCTGCCGCACATCTACCTTCAGCACCGCACCCGCCCCCACCTCTGGAATCGAGTCCGATGCTGCCGAAGCTCTACGAGCCCCACGAGCCCTACGACGACGAGGAGCCGTGCGAGGACTGCCAGGCGCCGGTGGGTATGCCGTGCACGCCGACCTGCCCCAACGGGATGAGCCCGTACGAGCGTCCCTACTAGCCGCGCCAACGGAGCGATCATGTCCCGCCCTCTGCTCTTCATCGACATCGATGGCGTTTTGAACCCGTTCGAGTCTGGCCCCGCTTCTGAGGGCCACGGGTTCGTCCGTCACTACCTGCGCCCCACCTGCTGGATCGACCAGCACCCGCACCTGCGCCCCCGCGACGTCCCCCACGTGGCGGTGTGGCTGCACCCGGACCACGGAGAGGAACTCCTCGACCTTCCGTATGAGCTTGTCTGGGCCACAACCTGGGAGGACGAGGCGAACACGTACGTCAGCCCGCGGATCGGCCTGCCCGAGCTACCCGTCGTCACCTGGAGTACCCGGGGCGGGTACGGCCCGGGCGGCACGTACTTCAAGACCGTCGACGTCATCCGTCACGCCGCTGGCCGCCCGTTCGTCTGGCTCGATGACCAGCTCAGCGCAGCCGACCGAGCCTACGTCCGGGAGCACCACACCGGGGCGGCGCTGCTGTACGACATCGACCCTGCCGTCGGACTGGACTTGGACGACTTCGAGGCGCTCGCCCAGTGGGCCGACACGCTGACCGAGCCGACCGGGTCAGTCCGATGAGCCGCTGGCGCTACCGACGGCTACCGCGCGACGCCTTATGACGACGGTCGACCCGGGAGCAGATGTCCGCCGGCGGCAACGCCTTTGGCCCAGGCCGTGATCGTCGCGGCTTGGGCCGGAGTACGCCGGGCACATGGAGCGCGTTCCCACGTCTCGCGGGAGATGGGATCGGTGCCTCCCGCGCACCTAACTTCCGCCGTGCCAGTCACCACGAACTGAACGCACGAGGAGATCGGGATGACGAAGAGCGACACTGCTGCGCTCCTTCACAGTGGCCGCGGCGCGCGTGGACTTCTCCACGCCCTGCCTCTGGGATACGAGAACAACAGCGGGCATTGGACGCGTTCGCCGGCACTGTGCGGGGCCCTTGTCGAGATGCCCCCCACCCCGGCGCAGGTCCGTTTCGGGTTCGGCTGGTCGGCGGCGATGTGGCAGAGGAGCGGCCACCTGCGCACCTACGGCAGCCACCGCCCGCTCGCGGACTTCCACAGCCGCCGTCTGCGCCGCCTCGCTCGTACGCGGTCGATCGACACGCACGTGTGCCGCAAGTGCCGTAAGGAGATTCACCGGATGACGCACCCTCGTTGGACGGGCAGCCGGAAGCCGTCGGCGGCCTGACCGTCGGCAATCCCTGACAGGGCATCCACACGGGGCCGCTCGCGCCGCCCCCCACCCGCGCCGAGCGGGGAGTGCTTGGGCCTACCTGGTGCCCGTCACCGTCCCCGCGATGGTCAAACCCGGTACGTCCACGTTCGAGACGTGCCGGGTGTTCGTGTGCACGGTCAGTGCCAGCGGATCAGCGTTTCCAGGTGGTCATCGGAGCCGCCAAGAGGCGGCGTGCGACCTCGACGGGCTGAGCGCTGAACGAGGAGGTGACGCGGCCGTTCGCTGTCCGCTCCGGCGCGCCCCCGCCTGCGGCTGTGAGCTGGGGCTTTCTGCTCCTCGTCTGCCTCGGCTCTGGTCACCGCATAGCGGCAGATTCGCGAGAAATCGAGCCAGACCGCTGTAAAACCTAACTTCTGTCGTGCCAGCCGCCACGGGCTGACCGCACGAAGGAGAGAAGCGATGACCGAGACCACCACGCAGACCACGCAGACGGCCACCATCGACACCCTGGCCACCGCCCTGCAGAACGTCCTCGGCAGCAGCTGGACGATCACCGCGCGCTTCGACCACATCCTTGCCACCACCCCGCTGTGCGACCGCATCACCATCACGCCGCTGGCCTACAGCTACACCGACATCTCCTGGACGCTCGTGCCGGTCCGCCGCACCGTCCCCGCCCAGACCGTGCGGGAGACCCCGGATGCCGACCTGACCGCCGACGTGGCGACCGCGCTCCGGAGCCTGTCGTACCGGCACCACGCCCTGCCGACCGCCTGACCCGCCCCGTGCCCGCCGCCGGGCAGTACCCGGCGGCGGGCAAAGACCCCGCGACTCTCGACCGAACGGACGCAGTAAGTGACCAGTCAGCACGCCCTCGTTCACCTGGACCCGCAGCCGGACGCTACCGCGAGCGACCTCGCCAACGAGGCCGAAGACACCCTCTGGGACCTGCCTGGCGGCTGGGAACGGGTGCTGGTCACCCACCCCGAGAACCAGTACGCCGGGACCTTCCCTCTGCGGAACGGAGCCGACCCGAACCACCCGCAGCTCATACGCGTCAGCGGCGGCACCACCGTCCGTTACGCGGGCGGCCCGGTCGGCCTTCTCGACCTGCACGCGTGCCGTACTCGGGCCGCTGATCGTGCCGCGCGCCTGCACGACGCCTGGTCCCAGGCCGTAGCCACCATGCCGCCGGTCAGGCCGCTCGCCGACTACCTTTCTGACGCCAAGGACTTCGTGTACGCCGGGCTCGCTTTCAGGGAGCAGCCGCACATCAAGGTCGCCGTCAGTCTGGCGGAAGCGCGGCTTTCCTGGGCTGATCAGGAGGCCCTGGCCGCATTGGACCGGGATGCGTTCGTGGAGCGTGCCCGCGTCCAGGCCGTCACAGGGAACAGCCTGCTTCAGCTCGACGGGACGTGGCTTGTCAGCCCGACCTGGGCGGATCCCCAGGCTCCCGAGACGGCGGCCGCCGAGTACCACCAGCGCGTCAACGCCTACCTCGACAACCTGCCCGAGGACCACGTGATCGTCGGAGCCGACTTCATCCGCTGACCAGCAGGTACCGCGCGGACCCCTTCCGGTACTGACCGAAAGAGGGGCCCGCGCGGTACCTGTTAGCCAGCGTTCCTGTCCGCCGGCTTCAGGCCCGCGACGGCACGGCCGCCGGCAGACCCGGCCTCAACTCGCCGCGAGCGCGGGGCGCGCCACGCCGCCCGCTAACGTCCGCTGCGCCAACACCTCACCCCCTCACCCGCTAGGAACCCCCGTGATCCACTCCGAGGCGTCGGACGCTGCCGCGGCTCTCACCCACCAGGTCTGGCTGGACCTCTGGCCGACGGCACCCACGCCGGGCATCAGCCGTGTCACGTCAGCGCAGCAGCTCCAGGACGACGACCTCATCGTGACCCTCGGCGCTGGACCGGATGCGGCCACGCTGACGGACCTCAGCGCGCGCGACGCCGTGCGCGAAGCCGGCACCCGAGTGTGGCGAGTGGTCTCCACCGGCGCCAGGACGGTACGAGTCCGCCCGGTCGCAGTGCCTGACGGGACCTGGAACGGGACGCCCGATCTGGCCCGGCTCGGTGAACCGTGGGTGAAGGACGCACCCTCCAGGCAGTTCTACATCCCCGCTGCGAAGCGCCAGATCGGCCGGCTCGGACCGATGGATGCCCTGCGAGAGCAGATCACCGGCCACCACCTCTTCGGGGAGTGGGAACGGACCTACGAGGCGGCCGAAGCCGAGGAAAGCGAGGAGCGGGCCGCCGCGAAGGCGATATGGGACCAGATCGTGGCACGGCGAGAGTCCCGTCGTGAGCTGGTCGAGCGGCTGAACAAGATCGCAGGGGACCAGCTCGTGTACTGGGCCGACTTCGGCGGCAGCGACGGCAGCGGGTCGCTGAGCGGCTGGCTGGCCTCGAAGGGCCGACTGCGCACTTACCTCCTGGGCCTTCAGGCGGCGAGCCTGATCACCAAGGAGCAGTTCGAGGAAGCCGAGAAGTGCATGGCCTTGCTCGAACAGTGACAGCCCGGGCGGGCGGCTGGGGCTGCCCGCCCGAGCAGTCCGCAGGTGTCCGCGTCGACGGGCCTGCGCCGCAGGTAGCGAGCAGGCTCCGGTACCTCATCTCGCCGAACCGCGCATCGTTCCCCGTGTCACTCGTAGCTTCTGACCCACACCGAGATCACCAATCAGGAGCACCGCGATGCCGCTCGACATGACCGGCCCTGCCAGATGGAAGCGCGAGGTCCACTACCGCCGTTACCTCAGCAACAGCGGCACAGTCATCCCCATCTGTGTGCAGGACTTCGACTACCCCGACTACGACCCCAGCCGCTTCGTGGACCTTGCCGACTTCCCCACCGAGCAGGAGGCCGCTTTCACCCCCCTTCGCCCGCAGGACGTGATCGACACCGCAGCGACCACCCCTGATGACCACGTTGCCGCAGGTCAGGCAGTGCGCCTCCTGGCAGCCATCGGCAGTCACGGGAGCGCGACATGAGCACTTGGTTCCTCAGCCCTGAGCAGCGCCCCGCTCCGCAGCCCCCGCACCCGCTGGACGCGCTGGCCGACACCCTGCACAAGGTTCTGGCCCCGCAGGGCTGGGAAGTGTGGTCGTTCCTCAACGACATCGAGGTGACGTGCCCGCATGGCCCACGGTTCACCGTCGCCATGGACAACGCCGAGGGCGTCAGAAGGTGGACGCTGACGCCCTCGACGGAGCCAGCCGGCTCCGCCGTCCTGACAGACCTCGACGGCCTGCACAGTGCCGACTACGTGAGCAGCGCTCTGCGCTTTCTCTGCTCTCGGCACACCGACGACGTTGCCACCGTCGCGCCGCAGGGATAGGTAGACGGCGGCCGCCGACGCCGTGAACAGGACCGGCTCTCGTTGTCCGAACGCGGCTGGGTCTGAGCCCACGGGCAGGAGCGATTCGCCAGCAGTCGTGACACCGACACCTTCTTGCCTACGGTCCCGGACACGTTCCCCGTTCCCAGGCAAGGACCTGCCATGACCTTCCCCCTCAGTCCCGGCGCCACCATCAGCCGGTCCGACCTTCACCAGCTCGTCGGCGGTCGACCCCACGGCCGCATCAGCCCGAGCAAGACGACACCCAACATCTGCCTCTTCACGTCCCCAGGAGCCCACGACAGTCAGCACGACGGCTGGACTGGCGAGCACTACCACTTCCAGGGGGAAGGACAGGGAGACCGGGAACAGGCGATCAAGAACGGCAACCGTGCTCTCGCCGACCATGCGCAGAACGAGGGCCGCACCCTGCGGCTGTTCTCCACGGTGCGCGGACCCTCAGTCCACTACCTCGGCGCCTACCGCCTCGACAGCGACGTCCCCTATGTGCGGACGTCGCTGCCGGTCATCGGCGTCCCGGACCAGCCTCACCGCACCGGCTACGTCTTCCGGCTCGCGCCCGAGGACGGAACTCCTCCACCCAGCGGTGTCTTCACCGTGGACCCGCTCAGCCATCACACGATCGTCCGGGAGCGTGACCTCGACGTTCCCTTCCGCCCCCGGCCGGGCGACGAACGGGGACGTGAGCGCACGTTCATGGAGGACGTCGCGGAGCAGCTGCTCCGCGGATACAGCTCCCACCTGCGGTCGATGGGCCATGACGTTCGCCGTCACACGGTCACTCCGGCTCGTGAGCTCATCCCCCTGCCCGTCGACCTGATCGATCACAGCACCAACGAGATCGTCGCGTGCGCGGGGAGCGTCGCCCGGACCTACGTACGCGCAGCCTTCGGTGAACTCCTCGACATGCGACGGTTCTTCAACCCGACCCCGCGTCGAGTCATGCTCCTTCCGTCCCGCCCGCGCCCCGACCTTGCCGACCTGTGCGGCCGGAACGACATCACCGTGGTCTGGCCGAGTCCGGGCGGATTCGAGAGGGCAGAACCGGACGCTCTCGTCCGTGACTAGGCTCCGCGCCGACCTGAGCACTGCGCCCCATCGCATTGCCCAGGTCGGCGCGCAGCGGCGTCGATCCCCGGATCGGCTGGCCCCGCACACACGATGTGGGAGGCCGGCACGTCCTGGTCAGCAAACCAGCCCTGTCCGGTTCGGACGCTGCCCTCGAGGGCAGCGTCCCGGCGCCTCCCGGATCCGGCGTCCGCCCATTTCGCGGGCACGTGATCAGCCGCTGTCTGGCTCCTACCGTGCGCAGCATCGCCGAACGCCGACGAGCCCACCGAAGACGAAGGAGCCGACATGGCCTGCCTGACCCTCTGCTACAGCGCCCCGTGGACCGGGCTTTCGGCAGCTCTGACGGGTGCCCTGATAGCTGCTGGGGCCACCAGCAGCGGAAGCGGCGGCAGGCCCCGCTCCTTCTACGACTACGAGTGCGTGCTGGATGACCTGGCCGCCATCCAGGGTCACTACGAGAAGACCAAGGACCCCGTCACTCTCTCCGCCATCGAGGAAGACGTCGCCGACCTGCTCGCCGAACGGGACGACATCATTACCGCGTTGGCGGCGTACCTCTGAACCGCAGCGACACAGCGCTGAGACCGCGACCCGAAAGCTCTGCACCTATGCCCGACGCCCTCACCCGTCCCCCCGGGGCCCCCGCCGACTGGCCCGAGTTCCCTGCCGTTCCTCCGCTGGTCACCGACCATCCGCTGCCGCCTGAGCGGTGGCCCGCCCTCGCCCTGTCGTGGCGGCTGGTCACCGCGCACGTGCTCAGCCCCGACCGGGGTGACGTCATCAGCGCGTGGCTCACCCAGCCTGGCGCTCCCGGGCCGCTGGCTGTCGCCTACCGGCACCGTTTCAACCACTCCCACCCGCACGGGTGGGCATGTGGCGTCCACGTGTTCAGCGTGCCGGTCCGCAACGGGAACCGCGCCGACACGCGCATGTCCTACGACTGCACACGAAGCGGCATCACGCGCACCCCAGAAGAAGCCCGGGCCCAGGCGGTGCACCACGTCGCCGAGCGGCACCAGGACGCGGCCGTGCCGTACGTCGCCCGCTCACTGAGGGCCCGGCGTTTCTACTGCTGAACGGCTCCGCCCCGGTAGCTGGCCGAGCGCTGGTCACTGCCGGGGGCCGGGGCGTCCCGGCCCGGGCGTGTGCGCCTCTCGTCATCTGCATGGGCGGACGCGCGCGTCCGCCGGCCACATGCTCACTGGGCGCCCCACGCAGCGGATACGGACGCTGTCCGCCGTTGCGCCGGCGCCCTCACCTCGGCCTGCCCCCTGCCAATCAGGTCCGCGGCCGCAGCTCCAACCCTGCTCCCACAGTGGGTTTCGCGGCAGCTCGGCACGTGCCTGGCGAGCTCGTAACTTCCTCACTGCCAGCTCGCACCGGCCACCGAGTCACCAACCCCTTCCAGGAGCGGACCAATGAAGCGCAGCCTTCGCCGTCGCATCGAACGGACGATCAACCAGTCGTGGAAGACCACCGACCGAACTGATCGTGGCACGGTCGGAGTGGCGCTCATCTTCCCGCCCGACGCGTTCGCCGACGCGCCGACCTGGACGCCTGGCCCCGGCTTCCGGGCGCTGAACGACGAAGGAGCGACCAACACCGCGTTCGTCCGCGACAACGGTGACGGCACGGAGACCGTCGTCGTCGGCGGCATCGGGCCCGCCCAGCGCCCGGGCATGGACGGCGGCCCCTGGACGGAAGAGGAGGTATGGACGGTCACCGCCCCGGTCGACGACTTCGATGGCTGTGGGCTGGGCAACAACACCCAGGGCATCACCTGGATGCTCGACCGGCCGCGCGCGGTCATCCACCGCGAGCGGTACGCAACGCACCCTCTGGCGACCGTTGAGGCGTACTGGGAGAACTTCAAGGAGGTCTGGGGTTTCCTGCCCTCCGGTGAGCTGCGCTGGTACGGAGGGTGGCCGTTCGGCGAGGGCCGGGAGTGGGCCTACCTGGTCTGCCGCCCCGCGTGGGCGTCGGAAGAGGAGAACGAGGTCGCGCTCCTGGAGGACGTCGTCACGCTGGCCCGCCTGTTCAGCGCGGAGGTCCGCGTCTACCCGTACGACCTCCAGAAGCGGGAGATATCCGGGCCTCTCGGCAGCTCGCGCTGGGAAACCTACCTCTCGGACGTGACGCGTCGCCTGCGGAAGTGACTGGCGGAGGCTTCGGGCGTACCTCGCTACGCCCGGAGCCCGTACCGGTCCCAGTGCCGTGCGGGGGAAGGGTCGGTGGCTCACCTTCGGCAGGTCGACCTGTCCAGACATCGACGGCCGTGGCATAGAACGCAGGCCGGCGTCTCCGACGCTCAGACTCGCGCCCTGTCGATCGCTGCGGGAGCTCATGGTGCAGTGCAGCCATCACACCAGCCCTCACGGAACGGACCAATCGGCCATGCACACCACGTTCTCCGCGCCCGGCACGTCTACCACGCTGACCACCGCGGCGGCCGACAACATCCTGCGCCGCATGAACCTCGACGACACGGTGCGCAGCCTCCCGGCCGACCAGTTCGTCAGCCGTCTCCTGTCGGCCATGACCGTCGCATCCGCAGACCGAAGCGCCAAGGGCGCGGTGCGGCTCTCTGGGATGCGGCGTCTGCACGCGCTGGCAAGCCGCACGCAGGGCACCGGCCAGTCGATCACCTGGAGCTGACGGTAGACCGGGGGCCGTCGCCCGACGGCCCCCGGTCTACCGTCTCACTCTCCCGAGCGCCCTTCGGGCAGCCCAGATCTCCTACGAGGAGTACCACACCATGCCTTCGCAGCCCGCTCCACTCGACACAGACGCTCTCCTTGCCGCGGTAGAGCATGACGCCGAGCAGGTCCGGCATGCTCGGGCACGACTTGCTCTGGCCAGCCTCGGCCTCATCACCGCCCGCATCCGCGCTGACCATCCGGCAGCTCGATACCTCCAGCTGGGCTTCACGGTCAGCATGAAGACCTACACGGGCCGGACAGAGGCCGGGCGGGTCTGGCTTCAGGAATCCGAGCAGGCAGGCCGCTGGCGGGCGTGTCTGGACGACGACGCCCGATCGGACCTCGAAGGCTGGTGCACTCACCTCGGACAGGACGTCGAGGAACTGCTGCCGACGCTCTGGGTGCGAGACCCAACAACCGGGCTGCAAGTCGTCGATCTGGATGCCGTGGTGGCCGCCCTGTCGTGACGGCATGGTGCCGGGCGATGGCCAGCAAGCTCTCGCCGGCGCCCGGCACCGCTGTGCAACTGCCGAGCGATCCGTCAGGGACCCACTCCATCCTCGCCACCTGTCCTGCCTCGGCATCCGTCGGCGTCGGCCGCTTCTACAGGGGCGGCCGGCCTGGAGGCGCTTGAGCGAAACTCACTGGATTCCCTCCATCCGGAAACCCCTGTAAGCACGGTGGTTACGTACAGGCAGTGCATACCGTTCACGCTGCCCATCCGTACTCGGTGCTGATACGTCCTGGCGTTGCCGCCCGCGCGCTATGCCGACCTGGTCACCTCCCGCCGGGCCATTTTGATCACGACCAGGCAGCGAGACAGCCGTTACTGCGTTCCGGCCGATCTGCTTTCCACGCCCGCCCACCGGGCCACCGCGTTGGTGAAGGCCAGCAGAGAACAGGCCGACCGGGGCGCAGCGGTGCACCCATGGGGGCGGTTAGGTCCGGCCGGGGCTTGCCGCTGCTGAGGCTCGGGCGGCGTAGATCATCGGAGCCGCAAGGGGGCGCTGGCCATCCCGCTGGTTGGGTCGTTACGGTAAGGCCAGCAGGAAGCGCTCCGTCATGGCCTGATCGAGCGTCGTAGAGGATTGACGCCGGTATCGAGAGCGCTCTGGGTACCGGCGTCAGCCATGTCTGGGCCCCGGCTGGTCATGGTCCGCTCGTCCTCGGTCGTGGCTGCCCAGGGGGGAAAGGGCGCGCCCTCTTCACCGAAGGGGTGCCCACCGAGGGGCACCGTGTTCAGGAGGGGCGCACCCCTACGCGCCCAAGTGCAGGTGCTGTCCGGCGGCCGGCATGGAACCAACCCGCTGTTGCGGGGCCCCCAAGGAAAACGGGCCCCAAAAACCGGTTGTTAAAAAAACCCCCCCCCCAAAAAAAACAAAAAAACCCCCCCACTTTTACCCCAGGGCACCCACCCCCCCACCGCCCACCACACACATATCAACAACAAAAACAAAAA
>NZ_JBIVLB010000016.1:3044-27695 GCF_044751045.1 Streptomyces sp. NPDC088745 | reverse complement strand
GGCGCCCCCCTACGCGCCCACGTGCCGGTGCTGGCCGGCGCCCGGCATGGACCCAACCCGCTGTGGCGGCCCCCTTTCCACCGGGCCCCGCAACAGCGGGTTGGTTCCACGATCAGACCTGACCTCCCAGAGCCAGGGCCTTCACGGACGCCCCGAAGACCTTCGAGGCCACCTCGGTCACGGTCGGCACGTCCTCCGGTCGGGGGCACTGCCCCGCGATGACCGACGCCGCGAACATCACGCCTGCCGTCTTGGCCACCGTCGAGGCGAGCAGCAGCTCACGCATCTGCGGAACCCACACCCCAGCACCACCGGCCTTACGGTCCTCTGCGTCCTTCGTGCGCAGGTTCTCCGCGAGCCGGATGAACTTCGCCGGGACGCCCAGAGCCTTGGCCGCGTCGAGGTCGGTGGTGACCTCCACCGGGACCGCGAAGCGGGACACCAGGGCGTCATCGAGCTGTCGCACTCCGATGCCCTCGGGGTTGTAGCCGCACAGCGCGTAGAAACCCGGCTTGGCCTGCACGACAGGCGCGTCCGGCTTGTCATCGAGGCTGAGCGTCCCGCGCCCGTCGAGAACCGAGTACAGCACGGCCAGAACCTCAGACGGGATACGGGTGATCTCGTCGACGAACAGCGGACGCCCCTCCTTCATCGCGCGGGTCAGCGGACCGTCGGCCCACTTGAACGTGCCATCGTTCTGGGGCAGGTAGGAGCCCACGAAGTGGGAGACGGTCATGTCACCGTGACCGTTGATCGTGATCAGGTCCCGGCCGAAAGCGGCCTCCGCCAGCGCGGACTTGCCGGTGCCGGGCAGGCCGTACAGCCGCACCGGGATACCGGCAGTGCGCAGGTGCTTGAGCAGCGCCACGTCGTGGTGGCCGCCGAGGTCACGCGGCCGGTAGATCTGCCCGTTGGGCCGGTAGTACTCCGGCTCACCCTTGATCATGGGGTCGCGCTGGTCGACCGCCTGAGCGCGGGGGGCCACCACGGGGGTCTGTGCCGCCTGGGAGAGCTGACCCTTAACGAACATCTGCCCCAGCTTGCGCGGCTCGTCGGCACGGACGTGGCCACCGGTCGGGTTCTTCGACTCCACCTCGAAGTACTCGATCGTCTTGCGGGCGTCCTTCGAGTCCTCCTCCGACAGGCCGGAGTCATCGATCACGATGGGCTGGATCAGGATGTTGCTGTAGCTCTTGTGGTTGGTCTTCTCGTTCCACTTCGACTGGAGGGCACGCCAGGGGGCCTTCGCCAGCTCAGTCGCGTTCGTGGTGCCGGAGTCCCCGATGGCGTTGGCCCGCCGGTAGGTCGGCCGACCGGTGCCCTGGCTCGCCGTGTGGCAGTAGCCGGTCGAGGTGGCAACGGCAACGTACGTCTTCTGCTGGGTGCTGGACGGGTCCTGGACCTTGAAGCCGATGAGGAACATGAGGAACTCCGGGTGTCTCGTTCGGGAAGGGATCTTGCGATGCCCTGAACTTATGAGAACCCCGCCAAACGCCCAACTTCGGGCTGTCCGGCGTAAGTTGGGGCCTTCTGGGCGCGGATTGTGAGCCTGTCAACGGCCTACCGTCCGCCGAGTTTCAGTGGCTTTGTGCAGCTCAGCGGGCGGTGAGTCGTGCATCGCTCCGCAGGCACGCTCTACGGCCCATGGCCGGAGGCAGACACCACCGACGGCAGCCGGCAGGGGTTCTTCCTCCGAGCGCACGGCGACGCTGTCCGCGGCGGTTTCCAGGCGCCACAAGGCCTTCTCCACCTTCAGATTCCTGGATTCGCGGCGAGTCGTTCCAAGGCCGTGGGCGGTGGCCCAATCAGGGCGCAACGAACCGCCGACCGAAAGGCCCCCGCGATGACCGCCCGCACCAAAGCGCCCGTGACTTCCCCCTGGGACGACGTGACGCACCCGGCATGGCTCGCCCTGTCGGCTCGTACCGGAGACTGGCTCTCGACCGTCTCGGAACGTGACGACGTGATCGCGGTCGTTCACCCCGGCGCTCCGGAGAGCAAGTACGCGGAGTTCTACCCGGCGCTGGCTGAGGGCCGCTTTGCCCCGGACCAGCTCCTTGAGGGCCAGCCGAACCCGGCGCTGATCGACCCGAACGCGTGGGCCGACCGCTGTGCACACCCGGCGTTCGCCGGTGCCATCGCCCACGAGGCCGCGCACGCCAAGCACACCAAGTTCGCTCCCACCCGGCAGCACAGCGCGTCTGCCGTGCGCTGGGCCACGATCCTGGAAGAGCCGCGCATCGAGCACCGGCTGATTCAGGACCGGCCGGGCGACCGGGCGTGGCTGCGAGCGTCTACCCGCCACGTTCTTCTGACCGGTGTCAGCGGCGGGCACGAGGACAAGTCGGTGCCGGGCGCAGTGCACCAGGCAGTGCTCATCCTGGGCCGCGCGGCCGGTGGGGTGCTGGAGGACGATGAGGTGCAGCCGGTCACCGATCAGGTGACGGGGATTCTCGGTGACGCTGTGATGGCGGAGCTGAACGGTATCTTCCGTGAGCTGTTCGAGCTGGACGACGACGACCAGGACGGGCTTCTCGCCCTGGGAGCACGTGTTGCCCGCCTCGCGCAGGACGACGCGGACGACGACCAGCAGAACGGCGAAGAGGGTGGCAACGGCCAGGGCCAGAGCCAGGGCGGGCAGGGCACCGGCTCCCCGTCGGGAGGCACCGGTCAGGGAGGCTCGGGCGACGCCGAGGACGGGCAGAACGATGGCGATTCGATCACCGTCATGATGCCGTGCGGCGCGTTCACCTGGGGTGACCCCTCCCAGGCCGAGAACGGGGACGGCGGCAGCGGCAGCGGCAGCGGCGACGGTGACCAGCAGAACACCCCGTCTGTGGCGGAGCGTGTTGTCGACCAGATCACTCGCGCCGCTGTGGCATCGGCGCACGCGAAGATCGCCGTCATCCTCCCGAAGCGGCCCGACTACAGCGGCCGCCAGGCTGCGCAGAAGGCTGCGCAGGACGTGTTCACCGGCGGCGGCGTCGGGTTCCAGCAGATCGCGGTTCAGCAGGCTAAGCCCGACGAGAGCCAGCAGCGCCAGGCCCGCGCGCTGCTCAACGCTCTGTCGAAGGCCCAGTACCGGGATGTGAACCGCACGACACGCGCCGTCAGTGCCCCGCCCGGACGCATGGTCATGCGAGAGGTCGTGCGCCGCGAGGCGCAGATCCGGGCTCGCACGGAGGTGTCGGCCCTGCCGTGGCAGCGCACCTCTCGCCGTCAGGAGGAGAACCCGCCTCTGACGGTCGGCATCAGCCTGGACGTGTCGGGCTCGATGGGCCCCTGGATCGCGCCGGTTGCGTCCACGGGATGGGCCCTCGCCCATGCCGTGGCGTCCCCGCGTCTGGCGGGCACCGTCGCCTCGGTCGCCTGGAACGGGTGGAACCCTTCCGCCGTAGCCACAGCCCTGATCAAGCCGGGTAAGCGGCCCCTCACCGTCCCCGTGCCGGTCATGGGCGGCGGCTCTGACGGCTGCGGCCAGTCCCTCTACGCTCTGGACGGTGCGCTGAACCTCACCGGCAAGTCCGGCGCGCGTGTCGCGGTGGTCATCACCGATGGGGACCTGCCCAACACGCCGAATGTGCAGCGGGCGGCCGACCACCTCACCCGCGCGGGCGTGCTGCTGCTCTGGCTGAGCGTCAAGGACGGTGGCTGGGCTCCCAACGGCGCTCACGTCGAGTACCTGAGCGACCCCACGAACTTCGGGCCCATCGTGGGCCGTGCGCTCGCCCGCGCGCTGACCAACGCCTGACCGACCACCCCGGGGGGGCCGCTCGTGCGGCCCCCTCCCTTCTTTCCGTATTCCTCCAACCAGTCAGCCGGCGCGGGCCGCGCTGTCCGCTGCGGCCGCGACAGTCGGCGGACGGACGCCACGAAAAGGAGTAGCCACCGTGACCCCACCCAAGGACCCAGACGTTCCCCGCGCTCATGCCCGGCGCTGTCGCAGACTTCTGCGGGGTCAGGGCCGGCACCTGATGAACGCCGGCTACCTCAGCTTCATCGTGTTCGGCGTAGGTGCCCTGACGCTCACGGACTGGGTACGCGGAGCCGACGGGTGGATCTGGCTGCCCGCCGTGGTGCCCGTGACCTTCGTGATCGTCGGAGCAGCGGTCCAGAGCCACGACGAGCACACCGGCTGACGGCGGCGGTGGGACGCCCTGAGCAGCGCCCGGCCTGTCCTGACACAGGCCGGTGACCAGCTGCGGCTCACCCTCCGCCGTCCGGCATTCGCGACCAGATGAGCTTCTACCGCTGCGTTCGTAGCTTTCGGCCACGGCCCCGCCTCCGGGCGGCTCCGTGGACCCCCGTCGCCAACGACCAGGTAGAGCTATGCCGAACTCTCACGCACGAGCGCTGCGCACCCACGACATCAACGAGGTCTTCGTCCAGGAGCTGAAGGCCCGCGAGGACCAGCTCCGCTCGAACCACGTGTGGATCGCTCCCGTTCTCGACCAGCTCTCCGGCGGCCGCGTGGTCACCCCGCCGCGTTACGTTCCGGCTCGCTTCACCCTTGCGGACCAGGCCGACCTGATCGACGAGGCCTCTCACGTCGGCATCTACCGGATGTGGGCCCGGCGTGGTCGGGTGACGTTCGATGTGAACGAGCACCTGGCCGCCGAGCTGTACCGGTCGACGTACAAGGAGCTGCCCGGCAGGATCTTCGACCACCTGCCCTACATCAATCCGCTGGTCGTTCTCCCGGACCCGTGGCCGATCCGCTACCAGAAGTCGGACGGGCTGGTGAGAGGCTTCTTCGTCCACGGGTACAACCAGCTGCCCGAGCGGCAGACGTACACCGACGAAGACATCGAGGGCCTCGGTCTGCTCTTTGTCATCGACCTGCTCGACGACGACACCGGAGAGGTGCGCCAGCAGACGTACATACGCCTCCACGTCCCCACCGGGCTGCGGCAGTTCACCCTGAAGCAGGCGGTCGGCTTCGCTGCAGCGCGAGCGGAAGCCCGATGGGCACGCACCCCTGAAGAGAAGCCGGTCCTTGCCCTGTTCGAGGCCCTGCTGAAGCCTGCTCTCAGCATCTTGGTGTACCTGTGCTGCGACAACCGGGACGTCGTCGAACCTCCCGTGGTCAAGCCCACCCGCAAGAAGCGCAAGAGGCCTGTGCAGCGCGACCGGGATCCCTTCTTCGTGGAGGTCGGCTGGCGCGTGGGTCCTCGCCTCCACGCGGCCAGACGTGCTGCTGGAAGGGTTACGGAAGGCGATGGTGTGCCCTCCGGAGTGCAGCGAGCGCCGCACCAGCGGGCCGGGCACTTCCACCGCTACTGGACCGGCCCGAAGCGGACTCAGGAGGTCACGATGTTCGTCGAACCGCACTGGGTCAACTTCCACCTGCTCCCGGAAGACGTAGACCCGATCACCACGGTCGTCCCGGTGGACCCGCAGCGGCACGATCCGCTCCGCAGGCGCGGTCTGCGCAGCCACACCGGGAAGCCGTCGAAGGCGTTGACGTACGCGGCGTGACCGGCTTACGCCGCCAGCCCCGGGGTTCTTCCCGGGGCTGGCGGCTGTCGAGGACCTGATCCGGGGCGGCCGACCTGTCCGTCCCGACCTCCTCGTGCCGTCCCTGCACCCCGCCGGCTCGCGGCGCCCTGTGCCAGCCGGTCGTACCCATCGGAAGGTGAGAGCCGCCCGGGAAGGGCGCCCCGTCCGCGGGCCGTGGACGGCCCACCTTCTGTGATCGCAGGCGCCGATTCGCCGTGCCGTGCGCACCGAAGGTCCCCCTCGTACCTTCGCTCCCGCCCCGAAGCCGCCGCGCAGATCGCGGTGGCGCACGAGGGCCCTGAACCCACTCGATCCGCCTTGGAGCCTTGACCATGCCTGCGCCGACACATACGCCCCGCACGGTCGGCGTGCCCGGCATCGGCACGCTGACCATCCACGACACCGTTCTGCCCCACGGGCGGGTCCAGTTCAAGGTCACCGGCCCGCACATCAAGGGCACCTTCATCGTGGCCCCAGAGGCCAAGCGAGGTGGCACCGTGCTGCCCACGACGGTCCAGGTGCAGTACGGCGACGGACTCGAGCCGCAGACGTACTACACACCGCGGCCCGACGAGCCCGTCGTCTACCGGGTCAGCGTCCACGGCCACACCGCCGGGCTCGACCCGGATGCCATCCCGACGCGCTACTTCCTGGGTCCGTACGCCGTAGCCTCCGGCCGGACGTTCCTCACCGAACGACTGCCGGACGGTACCCGCCAACGCACCGAAGCCGTGGTCCGCTGCCTCCTGGAGCTGTGGCGCGACCGCGACGATGTCGCCGAGCTGAAGCTGGCGGCCGCGGTCGCCCGAGCAGACGAGCACGCCAAATACGAGGAGCAGCAGGCCGACCAGCTCGAGGCCGAGATCCAGAAAGTGACCGCCCAGCGAGTCTCGGCCCGCCGAACGGTCAACCAGCTCACCGGCATCCTGCGCCGGCGGGGAGGCGCTGTCCTTCCGGCCGACCCGACCCCCGTGAAGGTGCCGTTCTTCGACCGTCACGGTCACCAGATGGGCATCCTGACCGTACGGGAGACCCCCGCCCCGACCGGCACACGGCCTGGCAGCGTGGTCTACAACGTCCAGGGCGCCAGGGTCGCCGGATCGTTCACCGTGGAGCGCTACCGGTACGGCAGCACCCCGTGGCCGGAAGGGATCAACGTCACGTACGGCATCCCGACCAGCCGCTACGGCCATGAAGCACGCGACGAACCGACCATCAACACCGTGCGCCTGAGCGGCGGTTGGAGCAGCAGCGGCAACACGGGACGCATCACCCTGACCACCCCCGACCGGCTGCCGGCCCGCATACGGCTCTCCCCCACCACTGGCTGCTCCGCGCCGGTGGCCACCGAACGGCGGGCGTCCGGTGTGCTGCGGGCACTCGCATTGCGGTACCTCGCGCGGCCGGACGCGGAGGCCCTGCACCTGGCCGCTGCCAAGGACCGGGCCCCGGCGCTTCTCACTGCCACGCGGCAGAAGCTGAAGGAGCTGCGCGAACAGCAGCGGAAGCTGACCCGGAAGGCGGCCGAGCACCGCAAGCGGGCCGCGCAGTACCGCGAGCTCCTCGCGCCTCCCCGCACACTGCCGGATATCCAGTCGGACCCGTCGAGTGTCCTTGGCTGGGAGGGTGAGGGCGGCGCCGTGCTCGGCGTGCCTGCCCCGCGACCCGTGCCGGTGGCGTCGAAGCGGGCAGAGCCTGTCGAGCGGTTCGTCGACGTGGCGCAGGAAGCTGTAAGGCTGGCCAGCGTGGCGGCTGACGCCGCAGAACACGCTGTGGCTCGCAGCCGCGGAAGGGACACCGCGCACCTGGACGCGGCCATGTGGGCTGCACACGCCGAGTTCCTGGACGCGCAGAGGTTTGCCCAGTGGGTGGCTCAAGACGCTGGGGCGGTGACAGCGTCGACGCTCCGGAACTACGTGATCAGCGCCATCGCGGCGGCCGAGCGTGCGCAGAAAGCCGCCAGGACACCTTCCACCGCCTCCGAGCTGGCTGAGCTCATCGCCGAGCCGTGGACTCAGGCCATGGCGGATGAGGAAGCTCGTCGGGAACGGGAGCGCCGGGAAGAGGAAGCGCGGTATGAAGCGGAGGAGCGCAAGCGCACGGGTATGGATGCCGACAACCGGCACCGGCTGACCATGGCCCGCTACATCGCGGTGAACCATGTGCCGAAACTCGGCTGGTCCAAGGGCATGGTGTCCGTGATGGAGCAGGCGGTGGCCGGGCAGCTGTACCGCCGGGACGGCTTTGCGTGGAACGGCCGGCGCCGTGTGAGCCGGGAGCGGACACTCATGCTGGCGCGGGCAGGGTACCTGTCGGTCGGACGGGGGCAGGACCGGAGGATCCGTGTGACGCCGATGGGCGACACCGCGCTCTTCCTGGTCCGGCTGCATTCCGAAGGCATCCACCCCGACGACAAGTCTGCGTACGAGGCGCGTTACGTGGTCGCCCGGCGATTGCGCCGGAACAAAGAGGACACGAAGACGATCGCCAGGAAGCTGCCCCAGATCGATCAGTGGACGCTGCGCCGGTGCGTCCGGCCGGTGACCATCGTCGAGCAGGAGGCGCGCGCTGCGGAGCTCGCCGAGCAGACGTGGGCAGACGACGGCGGGACTCTCCCCGGATGCTGAACGCCCGCGGCCGTGACTCGACAGGCCCGCGGGCAGCCCCGGCGATCAGCGACGATCGACACCGGCTGTACGGCCAGGGTGCTGACTCCAGCGGCAAGCCAGATGCAGGTCATCGTCCCCGGACGGGGCCCGCCGGCCCGGGCGGGAGGCCGCGTGCTCCAGGCGAGCGCGCTGTCCGGCAGCACATGACACCGCCGCGCAGCTGCGGACGTGTGCTGCCGGACCGCAGAAGGGGGGGGGCTTTCGCGGCGCCGACGGGTCTTCCGCCGAGGCCACCTACCTTCAGCTCCAGAAGACAGCGGCTGATCAAGAGCAGCCCGGACCGAAGGAGCGCCACATGAGCACGGCGATGCTGCAGCCCACTGACGAGGTCGTCATCTCCACCGTGCGGACCCCGGACCTTACCCGCCCGCACCGCGTGCTCCCCATCGGCCAGCAGCACATCGACGACCAGGGCCCCATGGGCCGGTGCACCGTGTGCGACGCCATCGGCGAGTGGAACGCGCTCGTCGACCTGGCGCCTTCCGCGTACGGCTGCCCCGGCCGTCCGCCCTACGACGCCTGAGTCACCGTCGGAGCGCGGCTCACGTGGGCCGCGCTCCACAGGCATGACCTCCACTGTCCGCTCGTCCCTGAATCATGGGCACCGGCTCCCGCGGCCTGGCACCCGGTCGGGACGCCTACGGCCCAGCAAGGGCTTGGGCTCGGAAACACTTCACCCCGCTCACACGTCTTCAAGCGGCTTTCCCGGTTTCGCGCGCGCTGAGGAGACCGGGCCGTGCGGTGCGAATCTCCACCTCGTCAAAGCGACCCGACCCCGGAGGACACACCATGCGCTCGAAGCTCGCCCTGATCCTGGCACTCGGTCTCCTGTGGGCGGCGCTCCCGAGCCTGGGCATGGTGCTCTTCAGCATCGTCTGCTCCGTGATCAGCGCCGTGCTGGTCGTCGCAGCGCTGGTCAAGGCTCACCTGACCTTCCTCTGCTGCATCGGCGCGGTCGCTGTGCTGGCCCGCACGAATCCCACCGCCATCCCCAGGGCGATCCGCTGGCTGGCCCGCGCCATTGCCGACTCCGTCGCGGCGGTCATGCCGCAGAAGACCGACAAGGCCTGACAGCCCCGGGCCCGGCAGGGACGACATCCCGCTCCTGCCGGGCCCGGGCCACCGCCGCTTCCCGATCGAACGGCCCGGCCGAAGGAGAGATGTTGCAGGTCACCGCTACGGTCACGATGACTGACGTCACGCGTTACATGATCGTTTCTGGCGCTCCCGCGTATGTGGTGATGGACGGCGCCGACGTGGCGTACATCCTCGACCCGGAGGCGGTCGTCATCGAGTACCGCAAACGGCCGGACGAGGCGGCCTACACGCCGTTCAAGGCCACCGTGACCGGCTATCGCCTCGGCCCGGAAGGCCGCATCGGTGACGAGCGGGCGTCCGGCTGGCAGATGCTGGGAACCTATGAGCCCGACGAGACTCCGCAGTGGCTGCGAGGCCTGGCTGAGCGGCACAGGCCCAGGCCCAGCGACGTCTAGACGTGGGAAGGCCGCGTGGCACAGCTAGACGTCAGTCCGCCCACACGATGCGGAGAATGATCACGAAACGCTGCTTGGCCTGCGCATTCCGCTCCGGATCATGGACCTGGTAGGGGATCACCAAGGAGCCCTCCGCCGCCACCCGGTCCCACTCAGGCCGGCTCGGTGAACGAGTCGACCCTGCCCGGTACGGATCCGCGATGATCCGTCGGATCATCGCGTCGACGGCATCCTGCGGTGTCGGGGCGGCCGGGTGATTGGTCAGCTCCTCGTACTGGGCGCGGGCCTGCTTGGACGGGGCCCACGGCCACGTTCCCGGCGGCTGTGAAGAACGGCCGTCGTTCTTGCTCACTGGCCACTCGCCAGCGACCACGGCTCCGCGAGGTCCAGGTCGCCGGCCATGCCGGCGTCGCTGTCCGAATCCAGCTGCGCATCGCGAGCGGTCACCGCCCGAGCCCACCACTTGTCCCTGAAGGCGGCGACGCGCGTGAGGTCCTCCAGGTCGAGGCCATCGCGTTCGGTCTCGAACGCCGCCACCTGATCGGCAGGCAGAGCCTCCCGGATTCCGCGCAGCGTCTTGCGGGGGTGCCGCGGTGCCGGCTCTACAGGCTGCGCAGTCATGGAGACCCTCCTTGTCCGGGCGGTGGATCGGTTCGCTCCCCGCCAGCAGGCGCGTCTTCGAGGATATGGCCCGCTGGCCCACGCCTTCCAGCGAACGCCACCAGCAGCCCGAATTCGCCAGCTTTCCGGGGATGCGCCCTCGGACGTCTAGCTTCGGTGGCGTCAACCCCGACCAGCCCCATCGACCCCCGGGAGCACGCCACCCGCATGACCCTCACGATCTACGCCCCCGCCCTCCCCTGCGGCCGGTTCCCCGCTCAGTGCACGAACGACGGCACCACCGAGCACGCCGCCCACGACTGGAATCTCCCCGGTGCCACCCACGCCGGGTGGCACTGCTACGGCTACAGCACCACCCCCGACGGCACTCGTGTCGGCTGGGCTGGCGGCACCGAGGAGCCCGGTGACGCCATGGACCTTTGCCAGAACAACCCCGCCACGCCTGCCGCCAGCTGACGCGGGAGCCCACTACGGGAAGGGAACTCATGAACGCACTGACCGGCGACGCCCTCCTCGTCCTCGCCGCCGCCACCCATGTCACCGAGCTGGGAGACACCTCCGCGCAGGACACGTACATCCAAGACCGCCTTGGTCTGCCGACGGCCACGTACTGGAGGGTCCTCCAGGACGTGCTGGACGACCCTTCGGCCACGCCCCACGCGCCGGCGACGATCACAGCCCTGCGGGAACGGCACGGACGACACGCGTACCCCGCCCCGTGAGGACCGTGCTGGTGGTCTGCTCCGCGCAGACCACCAGCACGGTCCGCCGCTGGTGACCGGTTCGCTTCGCAGCATGTCGCTGAGGCACCAAGCAGGACCCAGCCGACCGGAGCGTCCCTGATTCCGCGTGGGGGCGCTCCCTGAAAGTGGCTGCTCCTAACTTCGCCGACGTCCGTTTGCTCAGAGGGAAAGGCCTTCTCGGTTGAACACCATCACCTCCGCAGCATCCTCTGCCGATCTCGTCACTGTCCGCCTCATCCGCGCCTCACGGCAGTGGAGCGTGGAGATCTACGACGATCAGCGCACCCGTTCCACCGTCTGCAGCAGGGACGAGGCTTCGCCCGAGCCACCGACCGACACGGCAGCGACGCTGCTGCTGAACACACACAGCGTGCTGGTCCCCGACGGCGCCGTCTGGGCGCACCGGGCACCAGGCATCTTGGAGGTCCGCGCGCGCCGGATCTGAAGCGCGCCCGCCCGGGAGGCCTGGCAGAAGCCGGGCCTCCCGGGCTCGCAGGTACTCTGCCCGCTTCGCCGACCGGGATCTGTCCGGCCTTCCCCAAGCTGAAGGAGCCGGCGGCGGAGCCCGGGCCTTTACCGAGCGGTCTGCCCGTGCGGCGCCGGATTCGCCGCGGCGGCCACCGCGGGGGCGCCCTCTGGTCAGCTCTGGCCACAGGACAGCCCTCCCCGCGTCGGAAGAAGCCTTCGATGAGTACTGCCGTACCAGCAGACGTCCCGCCCATGCCCGCATCAGTCACGTCGGCTGCCGAGCTCGACGACACATCCATTACGGGCGAGATCGCTGCTCTCCTCCAGTGGGACCGACGGCATCTCCTGGCCACTGGTGAAGGGCCCCACATACCCCGCGGTGAACCGAGCCGCATCGCCGTCTGCGCTCTCGTCGGTCGCCTCAGGGAGCTCGAGCGAGTTCAGAAGCAGCGCGCGGACGACGCCGCCCGGGCGGCGTTTCAGAACCAGGAGATCCAGCGCAAGGCTGACAACCAGGCTCGTGCGAAGTTCGGGCCTCTCATCCGCAGCAGCAGCGGCTCCTACACGTACGTGGTGTCAGCGGACGGCCTCGGTGAGCTCGGCATCGTCAGCCGGCGTGGCGGGGGCAGGAAGTGGCGGTATCAGCGGGCCGGCACCGGTTCTTCCGGCCCGGAGTACGACACACGCCGCGAAGCCGCCGGAGGCCTCGTGTGGCTCGGAGACCTTGCCGCTGAATCCGCTGCACGTCAGCAACAGCAGGACGCCGCGCGCACTGCAGTGCCCGAAGGATGGGCATGGGGCGACTGGGACGATCTCGGCGAGGACGACATCATCCGTACCCCGGTGTACGGCCGGGCCGAGGACGGAACGCTGTACCCGCGAGCGTGGCGTCCGGCCGCAGAGGTGCTGGCCGTTACCCGGCTGGGCAACGGGTGCGTGGTCGTGTCCCTGGCCCGCCCGGGAGGCTCGTACGCCGATCCGCTGTTCGTCAGCAGCCAGGACATGAAGGACGTCGGATTCCTCTGGCCCGCCGACCGGGTGCGGCCGACGCCGCGGCCTTACCGCCACAAGCTCCGGATCCGGATGGCCGACATCGCAGACGACATCGCGACTGTCCAGCGCCGGCTCGGCCCTACGCCCGAGATTCGGAGCCTGGTGGAGTTGGTCGGCCGGCTGGAGCGGGCACGGACGCCCGACCTTTTCGCCGACCTTCGGCGGGTGGAGGCGGGCGCTGCGAAGCTCCGGGCACAGGTCAGCGACCACGAACAGTCCTACGAGGTTCAAAGGATCAAGAGCTGGGCGGTAGCCGCCCACATCAAGGCTCAGCAGGCCCTCGAAGCGTTCTCCGCAGACCCGGACTTTGCATCGGCGGCGCCGACCGCCTGACTGCCGGAATCCCCGAAAGGTGACTTTCATGCGCTCGAAGCTCGGACTTCTCCTCGCACTCGGCCTCCTGGCCATCGCCTTCCCCAACGCGACGATGCTGCTCTTCGAGACTCTGTGCATGATCGTCAGTGCTGTGATGATCACGGTCGCGTGGGTGACCGCACACCTGTCGCTCGTGTGCTTCGTCGGCTCCGTGAGCGTGCTCCTCTACTTCTTCCCTGGCACCTTCCGGCGGGCCGCCCAGTGGCTGGGACGCGCCCTGACCGATGCCGTGCGCACCGTGTTTCCCCAGCAGACGCAGAGCACCACCGCCCGATGAAGAGGGCGCGCGGCCGTCAGCGCGACGGCCGCGCGCCTGCCGACGTCAGAAAGCCCTCCACCGTGAGCACCGACCACCCACCCCGACAGACACTCAAGTCCGCCGCGCTCGCGGCCGCCGCCCGAGGCTGGCGGGTATTCCCTCTCCGGCCCGGCACCACGACGCCCGCTGTCCAGAACTGGCAGCAGAAGGCGACCTCCGACACCGACAAGATCAACGCCGCCTGGGACCACGGGCCGTACAACGTCGGCCTCGTTCCCTGCCCGTCCGGCCTCCTCGTCCTCGACCTGGTGCCGGCCAACGGGGAACTCCCGCCGCTGCGTCACCGCTCCCCAGGTATCCAGGACGGCGCGGACATCCTGGCCGACCTGACCGACAAAGAGGGAGCGCGGTTCCCCGTCGAGACGTTCTCGGTACTCACGCCCGGACGCGGCCTCCAGTTGTACTTCACCCATCCCCACGGCCACTGCCCCCAAGCCAGCCTGGGGGCAGACAGCCCGCTGGGCTGGCACGTCGCGATCCGATCGGCGGACTCGTTCGTTCCTCTGCCGGTCAGCACCACCGCCGAAGGCACGTACGAGATCGCCCACCCCGGGCCGGTCAGGGCCTGGCCCGACTACCTGGCCCGGAAACTCCCCGCCGCTGCCTCGTCCCGTACGTGCCCCGCACGAGCCGCCACGCAGCAGGAAGCCCTACCGATCGGCTGATCAGGCACATCCTCCGGTTTCCCCGGCCCCGGCAGACACCTGCCGGGGCCCTTTTTGTACCTACCGCCCCTCAGCCGCCCTGTCCGGCATTCCACCCGTGAGCGCACACCCCTGCGGCGGGCCAACGGGCTGGCTGCGACCGCCCCTTGGTCTGTCAGGAGATCAAATTCGCCGGACCTGTCGGCTCCGCCGGCGCTCTGCGTAGCTTCCGATCGCCACCCCGCGACCCGACAGAGAAGGCGACCGCCATGGACACCGACCCGGCAGCAGACGACCACCACGCGGAAACCCGGCAGGCGCTGCGCCGGTGCGGAGACGCCATCGGACTCGAGGCAGCCCGCCAGAACCTCCCGGCAGACCTGTACGTCGCCTTGTTCGGACGCATGCAGGAAGGGCTGCTGCGCGGCATAGTCCACCAGCTCGGAAACGGCGAGCACACCCTCAAGGTCTTCACCGACCTCCCGGGCGACACCCTCGTCATCACCGCACCGACACCCGGTCACGACCGTCATCTCGGCCCGGACCTGGCCCGCGCGGCGTTCCTCCTCCTCGCAGCCCACGGCCCGAGCCACTCGGCAGGCATCACCGCCTGCACCGTCCACGCGGACGGACACAGCACCCTCCAGGGATGGGTCGTCCTGGACGGCGTCCCGAAGCCGCTGTCGGCCGACGTACTGCAGACCCTGTGCTCCGTGGGAGGGCAGCTCACCGAAGGCTCGGCGACCGGCGGCCGGGTCGACTACGTCAACGCGTTCACGCCGGTCCCCCTGCCCGCAAAGAAGGGGGCCTGAGTGCCTCCCTGCGGCTTCACCCCGCATTGCGGCGACTGCGGGGAAACCGACATCACCCTCAACAGCAACGGCAGGACCACCTGCTGCGACGCCCCCATATGCGAAGGCGCCTCTGACGCCGCCTCCCGCAACGACCGGACCACAAGGAAGAACTGACATGCCCGCCCGCTCCAACGACAACGGCAGGTGCACGGAGCCGCGAAGTGTTCACGCTCCCACCCTCGCAGCCGACGCCCGGCCTCTCGTGAAGGTCCGTCACCGCGCCGGCATCAAGCCCGTGCACGCCAACGGAGAGCCCTGTCCCCACCGGAAGGGCGAGGACTGCCCCGGACGCGAGTACCGGGCCCAGTGCCAGAACGCGGGATGCCACTTCGACAAGCAGCTGGATGCCCGCGTCCAGCTCGAGTTCGTGCGCGACACCAGCGCCTGCCCAACTCACCCCTCCTCGGCTGACACGGACGCCGACACCGCGAACGAAGAGGACGGCGCAGAACCGGTCGACGAGAAACCACAGCAGGCGGCGCCACAACTTCCGCTGCAACCGCAGATCCGCAAGACCGGGCCCGCATCCCAGCCCTACCGGCTCACATGCCCCGAGCAGGGCTGTGGCCGTCTTGGTGACTACGCCACCCGGCGGATGGCCTCGGATGCCTTCGGAGAGCACGTCGACCTCGTACATCCTGCACTCACCCCACTGGACCTGGTCCGCAGCGTCGTACAGCTTGAGGGAGACGGCGAAGGCCGGTGGACTGTGAGCGACCTGTCCGGTCACCGCTATACGGTGCGGCGCATCGGCGAGAAGACCTTCCGGGTCGACGTGGATGGTCGGACAGTCACCGTCGTGGCCCCCCTGGCGACCCTGGAGCGAGCCCGGCTCTGTATCGCTCAGCTCGCCCGAATCGTCCACGGCCCCCGGGCGGAAGCCGCCCGCATCCAACTTCTGCGTGAGGAAAGGGCAGCGGCGACAAGTTGAGCAACAGCCGCCTGCTCGGATTCGCGCGCGCTCCGTAGGCACCCAGCCTCCGGCATACGTTCCCCGGCGTCACCACAGACCGGCCAACGAGCGCCGAGCCAGACGCCGTCCCCAACGACCGAGAGAAGACCACATCCATGCGCACGATCGACACCAGCGACGAGCTCCTCATCAGCCGTCTGCGCGAACGGCTCACCGACGTCCGCTACTACGGCCTCGACAACGAGTACGCCGGAAAGACGGTGCTCTCGGGCACGGCCTGGAAGGCGCTGGACGAGCCCGGCGCGCGCCTCGTGGAGGTGAACGCGCTGCTCGGCATCTACAAGATCGTCCTCGACGACCACCGCTGGTATCAGCTCCGTCCCGCTGTCGAGTTCGAGCCTCTGCCGCCGGTCGTCCAGGCCGCCTGACCCACGCCGGGCGGGGGGGGGCGGCCCCGCCCGCCGCCCCCCCGCGGGGGGGCCCCGCCCCTCCGCGGGGCCCCGCCGAGGAGAAAGCCCCACGCCCATGAGCCTCGTTGCCCTTGCCGCGATGACGGTCACAGCCCTGATCGGCATCGTGGCGGTCGCCTACGCCGTCAGCCCCACCCGGCACACCTGCCCGGACAGACGCTGATGCCCATCCCGCCTAGCCCTCGAATCGTGATCATCAGCTGTGGTTCCCGCAAGTCCCGCAAGTACAAGTCCGACGGCAACCTGCAAGCAGTGCCGGCCGGAGAGCTCTACATCGGGCACTACCACCGTTCGCTGCGCGCTGCCGCAGAAGCACTCACCAGCAGCCCCTCCCACATCCTGATCGCCTCAGCGTTGCACGGGCTTGTCACGGTCAACCAGCCCCTCGTCCCGTACGAGATGACGATCGATCAGCCTTCCTCGGTGACCAGCGCCCACCTCCGCCAGCAGGCCGACACGTTCGGCCTGCACAGCGCTGAGGTCATCTTCCTCGGCGGCAAGCGCTACGCCCGCAGACTCCTTCCCGCGATCCCGCAGTGCCTGCGGCCGCTCACCGGCGGCATGGGAACGCAGCGCGGACAGTGCCGGGCGGTAGCCGAACAACCGGAGCTCCGGCGCCAGTGGTGGGAGGAAGCCGCAGCTCTCCTACGTGACCACCGCGCCCGGCGCCCGGCCTGACCATACGGACGCTGACCGGCCCAGAGAGAACCCTGCCGCGCGCCGGCTCCACGGAAGGTGTCCGCTTCGCTCCCTACCGTGCGCCGCATGACCACCCGTACTGATCATCGCGGCGATCTCGGCACCTGCGGCCATGCCCCACGCGAGGTAGCCAGGGCCACAGAACCGTTGGGAGTCCGCCAGTGATCCCGCCCGACGTAGAGCAGCCGCAGCCCACCCGGGCCCCACGCGCTCACGCTCTTCTCGTCGCTGTGATCACCGGCGGCGGCCTGATCATCGCTCTGATCGGCTTCATCGGTTCCTACGCGGCTGTCCAAGACCTCGCAGAGGCCAAAGGGTTCGGCGACTTCGCCCGCCTGTACCCGATCGGCGTCGACGCGGGGATCGTGGTCTTGCTCGCCCTCGATCTGCTGCTGAGCTGGATCAGAATCCCGTTCCCGCTGCTCCGGCAGACGGCGTGGCTCCTGACCGCCGCCACCATCGCCTTCAACGCCGCGGCGGCGTGGCCGGACCCGCTCGGCACAGCCATGCATGCCGTCATCCCCGTCCTGTTCGTCGTGACAGTCGAAGCCGCCCGACACGCGGTCGGGCGCATCGCGGACATCACGGCCGACCGGCACATGGAAGGCGTCCGGCTGACCCGGTGGATCCTGTCGCCGGTGCCCACGTTCCGGATGTGGCGTCGGATGAAGCTCTGGGAGCTTCGCTCCTACGACCAAGTCATCAAGCTCGAGCAGGACCGGCTGATCTACGAAGCAAGGCTGGAGGTGCGGTACGGGCCCGCCTGGCGGCGCACAGCACCCATCGAGGCCCTGATGCCGTTGCGGCTGGCGAAGTACGGCGTTCCCGTGCAGGCCGATGCCCCACCGGTCCTGCAGCGACCCAACACACCCGAACTTCCGGCCCCGCCCTCCGACCGGTCCGAAGGCACCCCGACCACCTCGCAGACCGATCAGCCGCCGGCCGCCCCGCCGGGCGCCGCCCCGCAGGAGGAACCACCACCCCCCGACCGGCCTGAAGACACCTCGACCGCTGGGCAGGGAGGCGCGCCGCCGTCCCCCCAGGAGGAAGAACCCCCTGCTCCACCAGCAGACGGCCGAGCCGCTGTAAAGACGGCTTACGACGCTCTGACCTCGCCAGATGCGGACCTGTCCGCACGGAAGCTGGCCCAGCGGCTCGCGCCCAGCCTCGGGCTGACCGAGAACACCGTGCGGGTCTACATCACCGCGCTCCGCAAAGAGCGCAGCCGCTTGAAAGTCGTCCCCGACCCCACCGAAGAGGGCGAGTCCCAAGCCTCCGAAACGATCGACACCGCTACTGGCACTCCCGCTGACGCCGCCCCCTCACCCGTACCGCATGAGAAGAGCCTCCATGAGTTCCGTCGCACCCAATCCGTACAGCCCCCACGCTGACGCAGATCCCCGGTACCGGCACATCCTCCCCACGCCGGCATCTCTCGGTGCCCCGCCTCCCGGCGCCCTGCTCCCCACCTCCTGCGGACGACTGGCCGTCGTCCCCGACGAGGCTCTCCGCCTGGCCGCCGGCGCCGACCTCCCCGACGGGCTCTGTCCGGCATGTCTTGCTGCGCTGCGTGGCGAGGAGCTGCCGGTCGACGTACGACCCATCAGCAACTGCGCCTGCGGGATGACCACCGAACACGACGGCCGGTGCGCTCTGTGCCGGCAGGAAGACCACGACGAGTGGTGGCCCGCCCGCGGAGCCGCAGCAGCCTAACGGGCACTACTGAAGCAGCTGCCAACCGAGCTCCCCAGGGGGTGTCCGGTTTGCTCCCTACGGTCGCGGGCGTCAACGCCCCCGACCGTCCCAGGGAGTCCCCGTGGAACGACGCCGCGCCGTCATCATCGCCGCCGCCCTGATCGCCCTGGCCGCCTTCGTCGGCCTGGCGGTCGCCCTCAACCGCAGCAGCCCCGAAGGGGAGAAGAAAGACACCACCGCTCCCGCGCCGGATGCCACGAGCGAACCCAGCACGCCGGCCGGGACGGTCGACTCCGTCCCAGCCGTCATCGAACCCCAAGAACTCGCAGCCGCCCACACGGTGATGCGCGAGTACCTCATCACCCTCGGCACATACACCTACCGCACGGACGCCGCCGCCTGGACAGCCAAGGCCCGTGAGCTCACCGACGGTTCACCGGCCATCGTCGACCAGACCACCCTGCCCACCGGGCGAGCGTGGGCAGAGTGCGAGCGGACGAAGTGCTCCTCCACCGCCACAGCCGACCTCAAGCGCGACACCGTGATCAGCAACGCGCCCGTCGACGGTGCCGGCCGGTCGGTGACCACCCTCGCCTCCACCACTGTCCGCCTCCACCAGGAAGAGCAGACCAGCCAGAGCACCGACTTCCAGATCACCGCGACCTACACCAAGGGTGAGTGGAAGATCTCCGGCCTGCAGCTCGCTGGTGTCGGCGATGCGGGCACCACGGAGAGCAGCTGATGGCCGCCCCGATTGCCGCGCTCGCCGCCCGGAAGATAGCGGCGGCCGCCGCGCGCCGGGCAGCAGCGCGTGCCGCAGGCAGGAACGGGGGAGGCAAACGCTGGAAGTGGTGGCTGCTCGCTGGAATCGCCGCCTTCTGCGCTGTCGCCGTCGCTTTCCTCACCGCGTTCGGAGCGGTCGTTGGAGTCCTGGGATCGAAGTCCGCGGAGGCCGCATGCCTGGACGACGCCTCAGCGCAGCAGGGCTCGACCGGTGTCCCCGGTGGCGGTGCCTACAACCCGATCATGCCGGGCAAGGGCATGTACCTCCCCTCCGACACCGCACGGGCGGAGATACCCCCGCGGATGATGCTCGCCTCGATCCGGGCTGCAGCCCGGTACCCGGGACTCGACTGGACACTGATCGCCGGCCAGATGTACCAGGAGACCCGCTACGGGCAGGACCCTTCCGCCGCCCCCGGCGGAGATAACGGCATGGGCTACAAGGGAATCGTTCAGTTCGGCGACCCGGCTTGGGCTCAATACGGCGGCGACGGCAACGGGGACGGCGTCAAGGACCGCTACAACGTGGAGGATGCGGCCTTCGCCGCAGCCAACTACATCCATGCTCTCAAGGCCGAGACCGACTCCTGGAACGCGTTGCGCCGGTACTCAGGCTCCACGGTGTCCAATACCACCTACATGCGGGTCGTCACCACTCAGTCCGCCCGCTACCGGGGCGTCTTCTCCAGCGACAGCACCATGATCGAGCGTTGGCAGAAGCACCTCGCGGACACGATCAAGAAGAACCCGTCCTTTCCGACCCTCGGTAAGGCCTCCGGCATCCCCGAGCCGGTCAACGACTCCAACGCCAAGGTCACCAACGCCGCACAGATCAAGTCCGCTCCGGCTAAGAGTTGGTCAACGCCCCCGCTCGGTTCCACTTCCGGGACGTCCACCACCCCGGCGACGCAGGCCTCCACCCCCACGCCGGGCAGCGGCACCCCGTCCAGCGGCGAGCCCTCCGGCGTCAATTCGGCCGGGTGGCAGTGGCCCATGAAGCAGGGCACCTTCACCTTCACCGCCGAGTTCGGACAGAGCGGCGGACGCTGGTCGGCCGGCCACACCGGCATCGACCTCGCTGCCCCGAGTGGTGTCCGCTTCTACGCCCCGGCTGACGGCAAGGTGATCTTCGTCGGTGATGGAGGCGCTTACGGCAACCTCACCAAGATCGAACACGCGGGCGGAGTCCAGACCTGGTACGCCCACCAGTCGACATTCGGCACCCGGGTCGGCATGGAAGTGAAGCGCGGGGAGCACATCGGCAACGTCGGCGCCACCGGCAACGTGACCGGTGCCCACCTGCACTGGGAAGTCCGCCTGCCCGGTGTCCGCGACCCGCACAAGCCCGGGCAGAACAACGGCCCGGGCCCGGTCAACCCCAAGGACTGGATGAGCGGCAAGACGACAGCCTCTCCCACCTACGGCAATGAGCAGTACGCCGAGGCCCAGGACCAGGCCCAGGCCTGCGCCGCCGACTCGGGTGGTGCGATCGTCATCCCCGACGGCGCCGGCGCCACCGGGCCTCTGCCGGCAGCGGACTCCGAGGTCGTACGCGCGGCTCTCGCCTGGGCACAGACCGGTCTCGGCAAGCCCTACCTGTACGGTGCCCGTCGTCTCCAGGGCGACCACCCCGCCGACTTCGACTGCAGCTCCTTCACCCAGTGGGCCTACTACCAGGCCACCGCCGGCAAGCTCAACATCGGAGGAGACACCACCGCCCAGCTTCCCAAGCTGTCCAAACACAAGGTCCCGGCCGACCAGGTGCAGGCGGGTGACCTCGTCTTCTTCGGCAGCGAATCCAACCCCGTCCACGTCGCCATGGTCTGGGACCCGGCCACCAAGAAGGTCATCCACGCCGCCAACAGCAAGTCCCCGGTGAAATTCGGGTCCTGGACCGAGCAGAAGGACCCGCTGATCGGGTTCTACCGCGTCGAGATCCCCTCTGGCACCACGGCAGTCGGGCCGAACGGCGGTACCAGCGAAGCTCACTGATGCGCCACAGGAGACCGCGGACTATGCGGACCGAGATACGTCAGCTCACCCGGGGTGAGCCGACGTGCTGGCAGCCGCCGCCGGCCCAGGAGGGCCGGCGGCAGGCCTCGCATCCCGCACGGCGGATGCCGATTCGCCGCACCTCGCACGGCCGAGACACAGATGGTGACCTTCGGCGGAACACGGCAGCCCGACACCGGAGAGACCATGAGCCTGGCGATATCCGAACCCTTGCCTCTCAACGACCCCATCCACCTGAGCCGCCCCGTCCTGTGCCAGGACGACCATGCGCCGTGGGTCGGACAGAAGGCCACCGGACCGCACCGGGGCACCGGATTCGTTCACCGGGTCTACTCCACCCCCTTCGGCGTCCAGGTAGCCCTGCTCCAGACTGACCACCGAGGCCTCAGGCTTCAGGTGACGGAACTGCTCTCTACCGCCACCCTGCCTGCCACGCACCGGGCCGCGTACCTACGCAACCAGCGCACGCTGCTGAACATGCCTGTACCGGGCACTGGGGCGGACACCCGGTCTGTCGCGGCCTGGCACCGCCGGGCCAATCTCTACCTGCACTACGACTTCGCCTTGAAGTACGTCGAGGCCGCGCTACTTGAGCACGTCAAGGCGGGCGACGAACTCGTCTACAGCCTTGGAACGCGCCTGATGGTTCTCGACCCGGACCTCGAGCGAGACCGTCTGTTCGGCTGGCGTCGGCGGATCCAGGTGCGGGCCACCGACGAGCACCGGGACACTGTCCGCTGCTGGGGGTGGGCCGACGGTGAAACAAGCCCTTCTCCTGCGCCATGACGGCCTTGGCCCCCTGCCCACACTCGGCCTCCTGTGATGGACGAGATCGTGTGCAAGTGCGGTGCGCGCACCTATGAGCAGCACTTGGCAAGCGGAGGGCCCGCACACACCTACAAGCGGGACAAGGCGTCGAGCCAGATGCACAGGTAGCGGATCACTCGGCGAAGCGCACCCCGGCCCTTCTCTGTTTTCGCCCTGAATGGGAAACGGTGCTGAACGGCGGCACGCTGCACCGCATCACCCCAGCGACGAACGGAGCCCGCAGATGACCACCGCCTCCCCCACCAGCCTCGTGGCGATGCGTTTCACCGACGGCGACGTTGTCAGCTCCAGCGGGACGACGTGGCGCCGGGGCCTGCGCCACGCAGGGCAGTGGGCCACTCTGGACGACCAGCACACCAGCCGCTCCGACGACGCGATCCGTACGGTCCTCGCGTCGGCGGACGGCACATACGCTCCCGCGTTCCCGACCGCCTACCGGCCGCTGCCGGGCACCAGCTGCGCCACACGCGAAGCCCTCGACGCGCTGGTCTTCCGCCCAGCGACCGGAGCGCTGCTGTACACCGTCTCCCTCAACGGAATGCAGTCGTTCCTGGGGAACGACCGGGGCGTCCTGCGGGGCCATCCGACGCCGCTCGATCTGGCGTCCGTACGCGCATCCCTGCGGGGCACCCTGGCCCGGCATCAGCGAGCGTCCATCACCTACCACCGCGCCACCGGCCGTCTCTACGCCCGCTATGCCGTCGCTGACGCCGCCCTGCATACGCACGTCTACGTGCTCACCGCGAGCTGACCACCTCGAAGCTGCCTTTTGCCGAGCAGGTGAGAGGCAGCAGACCAGGACGATCCAGGCCGTTGCGCGGCCGGCGTACGCCGCGACGGCAGGGCATACGCTCCGCCACCCCCTGCCGGGGGTTGACCGGCGAGTCCCCCGCACGAGCCGAAGCCGCGGCGCTTCGAAGGGGTTGTCCGGATCGGGAGGCAGAGTAGGCGCCGCCTCGGGGTCACCCGACGGCGCCTACTCAGACGGTTAGGACCTGTCTCATGCCTCAGCCCGTACAGCTCGTTCAGTTCGACCCGACAGAGCGAGACGCACTCCTCGCGGCTGGTCAGCCCAAGGCCATCGAAGCTGCCCTGCGCGCGGTCACCGCCCGGATCAAGCGGAACCTCAAGACGGTGACCGATCTGGCTTCCGACAAGAGCGTGGGTGCCAGCCCCGAGAGGCTGACGGAAGCCCGCGCCGGCATCGAAGCCAGCCTGGCTGTCCTCACGGTGTGCCCGGCTGGTGAGATCGCAGACCTGCGCAAGAACCTGGAGGCCGCCCGGGACCTGGTGGACGAGGCGCTGCAGATATCCGCCGTCGGCGGGCCGGCGGCCGCCGCGGACCCGCGCACCGCAGATTCGCCGACGCAGGCGTACGACGGGGAGAACGCCGCAGAGTACGGGCTCTCAGCCCCCCAGTAGGAGGAAGACCTCGGTGCTAGCCCCTCTGATCGACTCGACGCCAGTCTGCTACCTCGGCAACGACAACCAGCTCGTGTGGCGTCCGTGCCGCATATGGCAGCTGGACGAGCAGCACATCCTCGCTGTGGTCACCGAGACGACCGAACCCACGATGAGTATCGAGACGGCCGCCGCCGAGATTCGCCTCACCCTGGAAGGGCTGCGCCAGCCCTTCCAGGTGATCATCGTGGAGCACTGGCCGGCGGGTACCGGAGCGGGCGGCGAGCACTACGCCGAGCAGTACCGGCACGACAGCGGCCGCATCCACTGGAAGCACGTGGAGAAGGACGAGCTCCGGGCCAAGCTGGCCAACTTCGACTCCACCCAGCCATCTGGGAAGCCCCTCACGGCCAGGGCGCGCCAGCTCGAAGGACCGGCACGGTGAGAAACGGACACGCCACCCCGTCGGCTCTGCTCGCCGAGACCGCACTGCGCGAGCTCCTGGACCTGTCCCGGGAGAAGGGCACCACCCTTGCCCAGATGACCGAGGCTGCCGAACTGAGCCTGCTGAAGATCGACATCGACCGTCGACGGCGCCGCCCCCGTGGGGGCGGGCGCCCCTGGCTCGCCACGGTGACGAGCTTCGCCTTCCCCCGCGCGTTCGCCACCCAGGTATCTGCCGTCGCCCGCGCATCGGCCCCCGAGCAGATGACCGAAGAGGAACTGCTGCGCCATGCCGCGGCGGAGGGACAGGCGCACAATCACATCTGCTTCACCGTCGACATCACGGACGGTCCCAAGACGGCGGCCGGCCGCCAGATCGAAGTGCAGTTGCCGGATGCCGAAGCCGAAAAGCTGGCCAACCAGATCCTGAGACTCATCGCCTGGCGCCAGCGCTCCGCTTCCGGAGACACAACGGCGCGCCCGGCACCGGAGCTCACATAGGCAGCCGCTCTCACCGCCAAGGCGCCGCTGGGAGAAGATTCGCGGCCGCGTGACCCGATGTCCGGCACGGTGCACTGTCGCGGGGGGGGGGGCGGGCGGGGCACCCCCCCCCCCCCCCCCCCCCCGGCCCCCCCCCCCCAACGCCAACCCACCTGGCGCCCCCCCC
>NZ_JBIVLB010000016.1:0-3034 GCF_044751045.1 Streptomyces sp. NPDC088745 | reverse complement strand
CGCGGCTGGTATACTTTGGGGGGCGGGGGCCCCCGAGGCCGGCCTGGGGCCTGGGGGGGGGGGGGGGGGCGGGGCGCCCCCCCCCCCGCCACAGCACAGGCGGGACCCACACCAGAAAGGGCATCCACTGTGGCCTACACCCTGGGAATCCGAGGCTGCCAGCACCTCGGATACCACAACCCGCGCATGCGACTGCACCCTCAGACACGCTGGAACCAGCGCGTTGTCGACGGGCACCTCGCCCACGACCTGACCATGCGCGCGATGCTCGACGCCGGGGTGCAGGGCATCATCGACGGGGGCGATCTCACCCACCGGTCCCGTCCTCTGCCGCGCGACGTGGAACACGCCAACCGTGTTGACGACCTGCGGGCCCGAGCCAACATCTGGGGCCTGGGCAACAGCGGCAACCACTGCGCCGGCGCGGGAACGGACATCTCCGCCATGGGCACGATGCACCGGCCCGATCTCGGCATGCACGCGGTCTACCCCGACCCCCGCCGTGGCCCGGGCGACGGAACCGGCCCCTACCCGGGCCTGTACGAGATCCACCAGCCGACCGACGGCCTCGCCATCCACGCAGTGTCCCACTACGGTTTGGACCGCTCCCTGGCCGACGCCGGCATCCACATCGACCCCGTCCCGCTGCCCGGCCACGTGAACCTCTTCGTCTGCCACGGCACGTTCGAAGCCGACGGCCGTCTCTACCACTGCATCAACCCCGAGGGGCAAGAACGCCCTATCCCCCTGGAGTGGGCCCAGCGCGGATGGGACGCGCTGCTGCTCTCCCACTACCACTCCCTCGGCGCTGTACCCGGTCACGACCACGGCGGTCCCGGGCAGGTCTGGTACACCGGCTCCTCCCTGACGCGGGGCTTCTCCGACGACCTCGGCCCGCGCGGCTGGCTTCACGTCACCATCGAGGACACCGGACGCGTCCGCGTCGAAGCCCGCACCATCTGGCAGCGGCCTCAGCACGACCTTCCCGTCATCAACGCCGCCGAGCTGACCACCGAGGACATCGACCAGCTCATCACCGACCGCATCGCCGCGCTGGAACTGGAAGACCTCGAAAGCGCGAAGCTCACCGGAGACGCCGGGGCGATCGTCCGCCAGCGCATCAGCGGCACCACTCCCGGCCAGCGAGCGGCTCTGCGAGCACTCCAGCCTCGATGGAGCCGCCTCGCCTCTGCCGCCGCGTCCTGGCAGATCGACTATCCCCACCCCACCCAGGCGCAGGACGCGGACAGCACAGCGGGAAGACAGCGCCTGATCACGGGGCGGATCGCGGACTACGGCACGGAATTCGAAACCCGCAGTGCCGAGCTGTCCCGGCGCATGGGCGTCCCCGACGTCATCGCCGAGCCGGTCCTCACCAAGGCCCTGCAATGGGCCAAGGAGATCACTCCCACCTCCGCCTCGTCGAGCGAGGCTGCGATCACCGACTAAACCCGCCCCGGGCGGAGGTGTCCGCTTTGCCGACGATGCTGCACGGCAGACGGGGCTGAACTGCGGCCCCACCGGCAAGGAGAAACACCTTGACCCTGAACACACGCCGCCCGGCGCCGGGCCAGGCGCTGCGCCGCTCGACCGTTCTCGCCACAGCCGTCCTGGTCGGCGCGACCGCGCTGTGCGCCGCCCCCAGCGCGGTCGCAGCGGACAAATGGGGCCCCGGCTTTGCCATCCCCGATGACCTCAACAAGCCGGACGCCTCCCACCTGGGTGCGTACGGAGCGCCGGGGGCCCCGGTCAGCGGCATCACCGGCCGGGCCTACTGCGCCGACCCGACCCTCGCCGGTCCAGCAGCCGGCGGCCAGTACGGCAAGGCCACCGAGGTCACCACCTGGACCTCGAAGGCCACCGGTCGGCAGGTCTCCAAGGAGAACACCGCCCGTGCCGCGTACGTGCTGTCCAAGTACGGCGACACCGCCAACGACAGCCAGGCCGCAGCCGTCGACGCGGCCGTGTACAGCTTCCTCGAGCAGGGCAGCACGTACGCCCTGCCCAACGGCAAGCGGGCGCTGGAGCGGGTCTCGTACCCCAACGTTCCGAAGGAGGTGAAGACCAAGGCAGAGGGGTTCATCACCGAGGCGGGCAAGCTGGCCGGCCCGTACAAGGTCAACGTGTACGCCCCCGCCGCGTTCAAGCCCGGCGAGAAGACCACCATCACGCTGGACGTCACCGCCGCGTCCGGGCAGAAGGTCCCCGGCGTCCAGATCCAGCTCAACGGGGCGGGTGCCGTCACCGGGGCGGGCACCGTCACCACGAACGACGAAGGCGTCGCCACAGCCACCATCACCCCCGCCAAGGCAGGGACCGTCGAGCTGAAGGCGGTGGCCAAGAACCTGCCCGCCTCGACGCTGATCGCCCATCTGCCCGCCAACGACAAGGCACAGCGGATGCTCGTCGCCGGCGGCACCACGAGCGCCGAAGCCCAGCTCAAGATCACCGTCAACGCGCTGAAGGGGAGCATCAAGCTCCTCAAGACCGCCAGCGACACCAAGAAGCCGCTGTCCGGGGTCCAGTTCGAAGTCAAGGACGAGGCCAACAAGACGGTGGCCAAGGGCACCACCAACAGCCAGGGCCTCTGGCAGGTCGACAACCTCCCGCCGGGCACCTACACCATCCACGAGGTCCAGGCCGTGGAGGGCTACCAACTGGCCGTGGACCAGAACGTGACCGTCGTGGACGGCAAGACCTCCGACGTCAGCGTCGTCGACGTCAAGATCCCCCAGCCCGAGAAGCCGAAGCCGCGGCCCGTGGACATCCCCGAACTGCCGAAGACCGGCGCGTGACCACAACCTGACGGCTCTCACACGCTGACGCCGCGGGGCGGGGCGGGGCCCGCCCCCCCCCCCGCCCCCCCCCCCCCCCCCCCCGGGGGCCCCGGGGGGCCCCCCCCCCCCCCCCCCCCCCCCCCCCCCCCCCCCCCCCCCCCCGGGGGGCCCCCCCCCCCCGGGGGCCCGCCCGGGGGGCGGGGGGAGCCGGACGGGGGTCAGACCTTGACGCCGACCGAGCGCAGGAAGGCGACCGG
>NZ_JBIVLB010000015.1:0-176265 GCF_044751045.1 Streptomyces sp. NPDC088745 | reverse complement strand
CCGCAGGAGGAGGTCTTCACCGTCTCCGGCGACGCCGCCGGGGCCGCGGCACGGATCGACGCGCTGCGGGAGTCGGGCGCCGACACCGTCGTCCTCCGGTTCGTCGGCGCCGAGCCGCTGCGGCAGCTGGAAGCGGTCCTGGAGACCGCCCGGCGCTGACCCGCCCTGCGCCGACACACAGGCCAACGGGCTCTCCTCGCTCCGCACCGGCTTCGCCGAGGACTGCCACGGGCCCGACCGGGCAGCACGACCGTCCGCACCACACCCCTGGGCATACGGGCCTCGCCGCTGATCACTCCGGCTCGGTGCCTCGTACCGCACCGCCCTGCAGGGCTCGGACAGTTCCCCCTGCGGCACACTCCGCTGGGTGAGCAACCCCGCCGGCCTCTGGGTGCCGGACAGCAGGTCGTCGCCCGGTGGCGCTACCCCACCGGGGTCGCTGTCACCGGCGGCGCCTCGCCTCTGGGGTGCTCGGCCGGCCCCGGTTCAGACCAGTTGCCCGCCTGTGGTGCGGGGTTCTTCCAGAGCCTCATCCGAGGCGATTTCGGCGCGGAGCACGCTGTAGCGCACCACGTCGCGCCACTGCCCGTCCCGGAACACGGTGCTGCGCAGCACGCCCTCACGGGTGAAGCCGGACTTCTCCAGTGCGCGCTGCTCGGCGATGTTCTCCGTCTCGGTGTCCGCCTCGAGTCTGACCACAGGAGTGTGCGCGAACAGATAGCGCACCAGCAACCGCTGAGCCTGCGTGCCGACACCACGTCCCCGGCCGTCCGGCAGCAACTGGGCTCCGATGTTCCAGCAGTACGAACTCCGCGAGGTCATGACCTTCCGCCATGCCACGAAACCGAGCCGGTCGGTGCCAGTCGTCACCATCAGCTGGCCGCCGTCATCGTTCAGCAGGCCGTCCTGCGCCCAGCGGCGTCGCCAGCGCCCCGGATCCGACCAGCCCAGCCATTGGAACGGCCCGGTCGCCTCCGGATCTGTCAGGAACCGCTCAAGCACCGACAAGTCCTCCTCGACCACTGGACGCAGTATCACGGGACCGTCGCTCATCCCATCACCCCAGGTCTCGTTGAGTGCTTCAGTTGGCCACTCGTGCGCTCGGCATCGATTCGCCCTGGGCCAACTCCCCGCCCGTAGAGGAACACGCGTCGCCGGCCGCCGCCAGGGTGAACCGGCTTGTCCGCGGGAGAGCGCCGAGTTCGGGACCGTTACCGCGCACGGACGGTGTAGGTCAGGTGCGTCACCTTCGGGGAGGGCTCCGTGCGGACCGCCTCCAGGGCCACGCGGCCCGCGTCCACGCCCTCGAACAGGCGGATTCCGGAGCCGAACAGCACCGGTGACAGTGCGATCGAGAACTCGTCGACCAGGCCCGCGTTCATGTACTCCAGGATCGTCGCGCCGCCGCCCGCGATGCGGACGTCGCGGTCGCCGGCGGCCTCGCGGGCCCGGTCGAGCGCGGCCCCGATGCCATCGTTGACGAAGTGGAAGGTGGTCCCGCCCGGCCGCTTCCAGGGGGCACGCTTCTCGTGCGTCACCACGAAGACCGAGGTGTGGAACGGCGCCTCTTCCGGCCACATCTGCTCGCCGGCGTCGAACATGCGCTTGCCCATCACACTCGCGCCGGTGCGCTCGAATGCCTCCCGCACGATGTCGTTGTCGCGCCCCTCCTCGCCGCCTTCGCCGAGCTTCAGGTTTTCCCGGAAGAACCGCTGCGGAAATACCCACCGCTGCAGTTCCATCCACTGCTGCCCCATCAGCTCCTCGGGAGAATCGGGCGCTATGAAACCGTCCAGCGACATCGACACGCTGAAGAACACCTTCCCGGCCATCAGCCGTCCTCAGCTCCCTTCTGAATGTTCTCGGTGACATAAGCAGCGAGGTTGCTCAGGGTCTGCCGGCCGGCCTCGATCGCGTGGTACTTCCCGACCGCCTCGTCGCGCTGCTTCTTGGTGGGGAACACGGTGTGCATCTCGATCCGGGTCGCCGTGCTGTCGGCCTCGAACGTCAGGACCGACTCGAAGGCGTTCGGGTCGTCGCGGGTCTCACCGTGGAGCATCGCGATCCGTTCCGACGGGACGATCTCGGTCCAGGTGATCCACTCCTGGTAGTCCGTCCCGTCCGGTCCGTGCATCACGAAGTCCCACTCGCCGCCGACGCGAAACTCGAATGCCTGCGTGGTGGTGGTGAACCCTTCCGGCCCCCACCACCGCGACAGGTGCCGGACGTCGGTGAACGCCTCGAACACCAGCTCCCGTGGGGCGTCGATGATCCGGGAGATGACAGTCTCCCGGTCGGCTGTCGCCGACCGCGTCGGCGTTCCTCGTTCTGTCGTGCTCATCGGCTACTCCGCTTTCCGTGTCTGCTTCAGGTCCTGCACGTAGGCGTCCAGTCGGTCGAAGCTCTCGTTCCAGAACTGCTCGAAACCGCCGGTCCACTCATGGACGGACCGCAGCCCGCCGGCGTCAAGGCCGTACAGGCGCTGCTTGCCCGCCTTGCGGTCGCGCACCAGCCCGACCTCCCGGAGCACCCGCAGGTGTTTGGACGCCCCCGGCTGGGTCGTCCCCAACCCCTGAGCCACCTCCGTCACCGAAAGCTCACCCGCCCGCAGCAGCACCAGGATTTCCCGGCGCTGGGGCTCGGCGATGGCGTTGAAGACGTCCGACGTCGTCGCTGCTCGTGCCATGGACAAAATCATATTCCCATATCGGCATGCGTCAAGCGCTCGGGGCTGAGATGCCAGCGGCCTGGACGCGTGCGCCCGAACCCGACCGGGGCTTCATGACGTACGCCGACCTCGTCCTGGACCTCACCCTCGCCTTCCACCACACCGCCCAAGACGACCGGGACCAAGCGGCCACGGCCCTCGCCCGACTCCGCGAAACCACCCGTGACGGCGACTACGCCCACTACCGCACCCCCGCCCACTTCATGGCCGGCCCGCCCCCCGAAAACCCCTCCCCAGCGCACTGGACCGACGGCGCCCAGCACGTACGGCATCGACGGCGCCCCCAGACCTCACCCCGCACACTCACCTGCAAGGCCAGCTCTGATGACCACCGGAAGCGGGGCTCCCCCTGTGCGCGTGGACGGCACCTGAGCACTGGCCCGGGGAGCACGCGCCACCAGGTACTGCCCCCGCGCGCGGACGGCAGCCTGGGGCCCGCCTTCCACCTTCTTGTACGCTGCACCGTTCCGGCGGCCAGCCGACCCCCGGGCATAACCGTCAGAGGCCCTCTTTGCCCGTGTCCCGTGGCCTTGCCGAGCCCGCTGACCCGGCCGGGGAGGGCCGTCAGCCGGCATACCCGACACCCCACGCCTGCGGCGGCGCTCGCTGCGGCCGGAGGCGTCCCCCCTTCGGAGCGTCGGTCCGCCGCAGAGGATGCCCCAGGGAAGTAGTCGGCGTAAGCCGCGGCCCAGGTGATCGATTCCAAGGGATTGGCGATCGTAGGCGGACTGCGTTCAGCGGGTGTGACGTTTGCGGCCCGCCGTCTGCGTGGGCGCGCACCAACGTGACGTCGGTTTCCTGCCAGCAACCGCCCATCCGTCGATCCAGCATGGGCACATGACCAAATACACCGTGCTCCCCGTTGACCCAGCCGTCATGAAGGAACTGCGGGTTGTCGACGATGCGGGCCGTCCCTGCGCCCCGTACACCGCGACCGGCGACGACGTGGGCTCCCCGCTGCGCTGCTGCCTGCGCCCCATCACGCTCGGTGAGCGGATCGCCCTCGTCTCGTACGCTCCATTGCGTCGCTGGGCCGCCGCGAAGGGTGCAGATCCGGGTGCGTACGACGAACAGGGCCCCGTCTTCATCCACGCCGATGACTGCGGCGGGTTCATCCCCGGCGAGGACTACCCCTTCGCCCGGCCGGGCGCCCTGCGTACCGTGCGCCGCTATGACGCCCGGGGCCACATCGCAGGTGGCCGCCTTCTGGAGATCCCCACCGACGCCACGACTGGCTTCGATGCAGCCTTCGACGATGCGTTCAACGATCCGGAGGTGGTGCTCGTACACGTCAGGGCACTGGAATACGGATGCTTCCACTTCGAGTTGCGACGGCCCTCCGCCGAGGAGCGGTCCGGCAGCAGCCAGCAGAAGAACGCCGCCCGGTAGTCGTAGCTCTTCCCGAACTCCATGCCCCGGTCCTGACCTCCATCGCCTTGTCCGCCTACTTGACCTACCCGTACGAGATCGCGGTTCCGTAGGCCACCAGGTAGAAGGAGCCAGGATCCCTCCCTTTCTGGAAGGTCGTCAGACGCGCGCCGACGACCTCGTCGGCCCCGACCTCGTTCGCGTTCACGCTCAGAGAAGAGAACGCCTCGCCGGGGAAAACCTGCTCGTCGCCCCAAACGACCCAGCTGGAAGTTACGGGGCGGTCTGTCCGCAGGGGGGTGTCGACGGTGAGGACCGGGACCGGAAAAGGAAGTCTTCTCGCCATGACCACGACATGGTGCCAGGGTCCGAACCGTTCAACAACAGGCGACACCCACCGCCTGGCCACCCGACTCGCCGACTGGGCGCGCGTCGTGCAGGCCGGTGCCGGCCGGGAGCGGAAGACCCTCCATGGCTGACCGCCTGTACCTATGGCACTCGACGGACAAGTCGAGCATCTTCGCCACCGGGACGGTGAGGCCCAGGTGCCACCAGTCGCTGCCCCGCTCCCCCTTCATCCGGGCCTCGACGCGCGCGTGCAGGCCGATGGCCTCGGTGGAGTCACTCAGGGACCGTGCCCTCGACGCCGGGCCCGAGGACGTCGGTGGGCGGGATCCGGTCGAGACTGACGGCGACGTCCCGGGCGAGCGAATCGGCGGCGAACCGGTCGCGCACCTCGGCCGCGCCGGGCGAGAGGTTGTCACGGTCGCCGGCGGACATGGTTGCCCTGATGCCCTCGTGGGAGCGTTGGCGGGCCTCGACCCAGTCCTCGGCGACCGCGCGCGGCCACTGGTCGCGGCCGCCGACGGCGGTCTGCGGCTGGGGGACTTCGCTGTTGCCGCATGAGATGCAGGCGCGCAGCGTCGAGGCGGTGTTGCCGCCGAGCTCCGCCATCTTCGCCCCCCCCCAGCAACTGGGCTCCGGTCAGCTCGATGCTGGAGACGTCGACCACGCACCGCTCCAGGGGCGGCGGCCCCGTCGGGCTGCGCCTCGTCCCGCTCCTGGCGGCGCTCGGCCCCCAGGGCCAGGTGGTCGAGCCAGTTGTCCGGTGCCGGGGCCTCGGGGTCAAAGGCGGTGACCTTGCCGACGTACGCGCGGGAGGCATCGGCGCGGCCGCCGAGCATGTCGGCGGCGGTGACGGTGGCAGCCGCGCGAGCCCGGTGCCGTTCGTGCCGCTGCGCGACCGGGTCCCAGATCTGGGCCGGCCGGTACCAGGCGGTGCCGTCCCGCCAGTAGCCGCCCGCCCGGAACAGCAGTTCGGCATCCCCCACTGGCTGTGCAGGGGGAGATGTCGTTGTCGTGCATCAGCAGCACGGTGCGCCCGTGCTCGGGATGGAAACGCGCCGACCAGCCCAGGTCGTGGTTGAGGGGACCGGGAGCGGCCGCCGCCCAGCGCTCGCGCAGGGAAGCGTCGGCGGCCGGGAGCTCCCAGGCCCGCGCGGTGACCAGCACGCCGATCGCCGCGCCCGGGCCCGTCGGCTCACGTCCGTCGCGCCGCACCACCAGTTCGACGGATTCGCCGGGGAACTGCCACCGCCCGGGTGCTGCGGTGGCATTCGACATGCGGCCCACCAGGACGCGTCCGTCGGCGGTGGGCTGGATGCGCCGTGACCGCTCATGGGCTGAGGGCGGGCGAAGGACGAACGGAGGACGGGCGGAGGGTGTGCGGAGGGTGTGCGGCGCGGTTCCCGCCGGAGCCGGGTCGGGGCTGGAGCCGCGCCGCGGGCCGGGGCACGGCTCGCGGCGGGCCGTCGAGGCCGTCGCGTTCCCGGGCGGCGGAGGGCCGCACGCACCGCTTGACTCTTTCTTGACCACGCACCGGGAGGCCCATGGGGCTCCCGTGACCGTCCCGTATTCGCGGGCCGGGAGTGAGAGCTGAATCACTGCCTGGGTGGTGATGTCCGGAGTAAGGGGAGCGTAACTTAGGTGAGCCTCAGTAGACCTGTGGGCCTCGTAGACCTTTCACCCCGCGTGGAGTCCCGTTATGCGTCCCGTACGTCTCTCCCTCCTGGCCGTGGCCGCCGCCGCGACCGTCCTCGCCGCGACCGGCTGCACTCAGAAGAGCCAGGGCGCCGAAGGCGGCGGGGAAGGCGACGGCGTGATCCGGGTCGTCGCCAAGGACGACTCGTGCGAGGTGTCGAAGAAGGAGTTCCCCGCCGGGAAGGTCGAGCTGGCCGTGGAGAACAAGGGCTCCAAGGTCACCGAGGTCTACGTCCTGTTCCCCGACGACCGCATCGTCACCGAACGCGAGAACATCGGCCCGGGCACCAAGGCCGACCTCACCGCCGAGATCAAGGCCGGTGCGTACGAGATCGCCTGCAAGCCGGGCATGAAGGGCGACGGAATCCGGCAGAAGGTCACCGCCAGCGGCGGCGATGGCGCCACGGCCGCCCGGCGCAGCCCCGAGAAGGACACCGCTGTCGCCGCGTACCGCACCTATGTGCGCGAGCAGGCCGAGCAGACCCTCCCCAAGGCGCGGGTGTTCGCGGACGCGGTGAAGGCGGGCGACCTGGAGGCCGCGAAGAAGGCGTACGCGCCCTCGCGCATCGGCTGGGAGCGCACCGAGCCGGTCGCGGAGTCGTTCGGCGACATCGACCCGATGGTCGACCTGCGCGAGGACGGCGTCGAGGAGTCGGGCAAGCCGTGGACGGGCTGGCACCGCCTGGAGAAAGCGCTGTGGCAGGACAAGAAGATCGGCGACGAGGAGAAGCAGCTCGCCGACACCCTGATGAGGGACCTGGACACCTGGGTGAAGAAGGTCGGCACCGCCGAGATCACCCCCTCCTCCATGGCCAACGGTGCCAAGGAACTCCTGGACGAGGTCGCCACCGGCAAGGTGACGGGCGAGGAGGAGCGGTACAGCCACACCGGCCTGGTGGACTTCAAGGCGAACGTAGAGGGCGCGCAGAAGGCGTACACGCTGCTGCGGCCGATCTCCGCCAAGGGCGACCCGAAGCTGACGGACACCCTGGACAAGCAGTTCGCCGCGCTGAACAAGCTGCTCGACAAGCACCGCCCGGACGCCTCCTCGTACGAGTTCACCTCGTACGACAAGGTCGGGAAGGCGGACCGCAAGGAGCTGTCCGACGGCGTGAACGCGCTCGCGGAGCCGCTGTCGAAGCTCGCCGCAGCGGTCACCAAGTAACCCCGGAGAAGAGGGCGGCCCCGTGTCTGACGAAGTGAACTCCCCCTCTCCGTCCCGGCGTTCGGTACTGGGCTGGGGCGGGGCCGGGCTCGCGCTCGGTGCCGCGGCGGCGGGCGGGGCAGCCGTGGTGCTCGGCCGTGACGAGGACCCGGAGCCCGCCGCGTCCGGCGGCGCGGCCGTGCCCTTCCACGGCCCGCACCAAGCGGGCATCGCGACCGCCGTCCCCGACCGGCTGCACTTCGCCGCGTTCGACGTGACCACCGGGGACCGGGCGGAGCTCGTCCAGTTGCTGAAGGACTGGACGGCGGCGGCGGCCCGGCTGACGGCGGGCCGCGCGGTCGGCGAGGGGGCGTACGGCGGTCTGCCGGAGGCCCCGCCGGACGACACGGGCGAGGCCCTGGGCCTCAAGCCGTCCCGGCTCACGCTGACGGTCGGCTTCGGGCCCTCCCTCTTCGACGGCCGCTTCGGGCTGAAGGACCGGCGCCCGGCAGCCCTGGTCGACCTGCCCACATTCCCCGGCGACAACCTCGATCCCGCGCGCAGCGGCGGCGACCTGTGCGTGCAGGCCTGCTCCGACGACCCCCAGGTCGCGGTGCACGCCATCCGCAACCTCGCCAGGATCGGCTTCGGGAAGGTCGCCGTGCGCTGGTCCCAGCTCGGCTTCGGCAAGACGTCCTCGACGACGCCGGACACGCAGACCCCCCGCAACCTCTTCGGCTTCAAGGACGGCACCCGCAACATCGCGGGCACCGACGCCGCCTCGCTCGACCAGCACGTGTGGGCGTCGGCCAAGGACGGGTGCACATGGATGGCGGGCGGCTCCTACCTGGTCGCGCGCCGCATCCGGATGAACATCGAGACCTGGGACCGCACCTCCCTTCAGGAGCAGGAGGACGTATTCGGCCGCGACAAGGGGGAGGGGGCCGCGGTCGGCAGGTCCACGGAGCACGAGGAGCCGCTGCTGAAGGCGATGCTGCCGACCTCGCACGTGCGCCTCGCCCACCCGGACTCCCACTCCGGAGCCCGGATGCTGCGCCGGGGTTACTCCTTCACCGACGGCACGGACGGGCTCGGCCGCCTGGACGCGGGGCTGTTCTTCCTCGCCTACCAGCGCGACGCGCGGGACGCCTTCATTCCCGTACAGCGCACTCTGGCGCGCTCCGACGCGCTCAACGAATACATCCAGCACGTGGGTTCGGCGCACTTCGCCGTCCCGCCGGGCGTCCGGGACGCGGACGACTGGTGGGGCCGGGCGCTGTTCACGCAGCCCCGAGAATCCTGAGAGGACGGGAACCGACGTGTTCGCGAACTATCTGACCGGCCTGCGCGAGGGGCTCGAAGCCAGTCTCGTCGTCTGCATCCTGGTCGCCTACCTGGTGAAGACCGGCCGCAGGGACGCCCTGAAGCCGGTGTGGACCGGCATCGGCATCGCGGTGCTGCTCGCGCTGGGCTTCGGCGCGGCCCTCACCTACGGGTCGCAGGAGCTGACCTTCGAGGCGCAGGAGGCGCTCGGCGGTTCGCTGTCGATCGTCGCGGTGGGCCTGGTGTCGTGGATGGTGTTCTGGATGCGGCGCACCGCCCGGCACCTGAAGGCGGAGCTGACCGGCAGACTGGACGCCGCCCTGCGCATGGGCACGGGCGCCCTGGTGGCGACCGCGTTCCTGGCGGTGGGCCGGGAGGGGCTGGAGACCGCGCTGTTCGTGTGGTCGTCGGTGCGGGCGCTGAGCGACGGCACCCACGGCCCGGTGATCGGCGTGGCCCTCGGGCTGGCGACGGCGGTGGCGCTGGGCTGGCTGTTCTACAAGGGCGCGGTACGGATCGACCTGGCGAAGTTCTTCACCTGGACCGGCGCGATGCTGCTGGTCGTCGCGGCGGGCGTGCTGGCGTACGGAGTGCACGACCTCCAGGAGGCCCGCTTCCTCGGCGGCCTGTCCGACAAAGCCTTCGACGTCAGCGAGCAGGTCCCGCCGGACAGCTGGTACGGCACCCTGCTGAAGGGCGTCTTCAACTTCCAGCCGGACCCGACGGTCCTCCAGGTCGCGGTGTGGGCGCTGTACCTGGTCCCGATGCTCGTGCTGTTCTTCGCCCCGGCAGGGTTCCGGTCGTCGGTGACGGCAGCGACGACGGGGACGCAGAGGGCAACGGACGACCAGGCGCACGCACGGACGTCGGCGGCTGCCGACCGCTCTGGCGGCGGTGACCGCGCTGACGGGCGCAGGCGTCGGTGAGGCGTCCCCCGGAGTGTGGACACAGGGGTTCGCGGCGAGCGTGATTCCACGTTCTTGTCGGTGCTGCTGTTCGAGCTCAGCGGGCGAGAGGTGGCCGAGGGCGCTGTGCCGCCTGCGGGCGGTGCGACAGGTCAGCCACTGGAAGATCTCCAGCCTCGCCTGACACCGTCGAGAACAGCCTCTCGTACATCGGCCACAGGGGTCACGCCAGGCTGCGCCTCACCAGATCCCGGCACGCGCGCGCCCGGCCCGGTCTAGCGTCCCAGACGGTCCGTGCCGACATGGGTGTGCGGGTCAGGCCCGGTGTCCAGAGCGCTCCGGGAGCGGCACCACCGGGCCGCTCCCGGCCGAACCGACGGGTCGCAGCGTGGGAGGTGCCGGAAGTGGGCAGTTCATCCTTGGCCCCCGAACGAGGGCTTCGTCCGGGGAGTGAGACGGGGGTGGGGTCGAGGTGGCCGTGGTCGATATGTGGGTCGGCGTGGCAACCGGGATCTGTGTGGCGGTGTTGTCAGCGGTCGTGATGGTGAGCTTCTGGTCGGCCGAGGAACGTGAGTGGCGTGCGCTGGCCGCAAGCGCGGGTCCGGGCCGGCCGTTGGCACAACGGTTGTCTTTGTACGAGCTCGCCTATATGGAAAATCGTTTCGGCCCCGGCAATGTCCTGGGCGTGGCCTTGGTGCGGATGCATGCCGAGCAGCGCCTGACATTCCTGGGCAGGAGTTACGACGGGTACAGGTTCCGGATAGACGACCCGGAGCCGCGTGACGAGGTGGAAGTCGTACTGCTCGACCTGCTGGGCAAGGGGCGCGGCTGGCTCTCCACCTCCTTCGGCCCCTATGACCTCTCCGTCCCGCCATGGCGGGCACTGCACGAGCGCCTGATCGCAGACGGCCTGCTGCGTGAACGGGGTCTTCCCGAGGGCATCTCCGCCGACTCGCCGCATGCATCCGCCTGGAGGAACGCACGCACAAGGGCCTACCGCCGGAGGCGCCGCCTGCTGGCCGGGGCCCTGACTGCGGGAGCCGTGGCGGCCCTCTTGTCCGAGCTCTGGCTGCTGCTCGTGCTCTACATCGCCCTTCTGTCGGCCCTGCCCGCGTTCAACAGGCCCGTCGTCCGCCCCCCGGCTGTGACGGTCACCGAGGCGGGCAGGACCGCAGCGCGCACCGCCCGCGCAGCGGCAACCGCTTCGGAGGAAGCCCAGGCGCTCGTGACCGTTGCGCTGGGTGGCCTGAGCGCGCTGCCCCACTGGCACCCGTTCGCCAGGCCTCCGCAGCATCCACCGCCCCCTGTCTCGCCCCGCACTGCCGACCGGGGCGAAGAGCCCCAGCGCATCATCAACCTCGATCCACCAGGACTCGGAGGGCTGTGAACCCGGGACGAGGTCGCCGAACCGATCCAGCCGGTCGACCAGGGTGTCGAGCCCTGTGGTGAGTACTTACGAGGAGGAGGCGAGCCGGTCCCTTCATCGAGCGCTCTCCTGGGGCGGTGTGGGGGTGGGGAGCCGGTGGACGGCAGCAGCCCGACCACAGGCAGGCAGCACCGTCTTGAGGCTATGGGCGCAGGCCGCGTCCAGCAGCGCGGCGACGCCGTTCCCGGTGAGGTCCTGGACGCGGTTCTCCAGGTCGGTGCCGGGGGGACCGCGGGGCATGGACGGACTGTTCTGCGCGTCCCGGGCTGCCCGCGACGACCTCCCACGGAACCCGGCCGAGCTGCTGGAACGGACAACCGGAGGGGGGCCGAAAGCTTCGGCTCCAGCCCGACCTCTACCGCGATGAGCACCGGCCGGGTCCGCTCGTCGAGTACGTATGGAGGAGATCCCTGCCCGCGGACGACGGCAATGCGCGGTGGCAGGCGGCGCAGACGCCGGTCGGCGCCCTCCGCGAACCGCTTGCGGGGCTGGAGAGTGAGCGTCGGCCCGGGGTGGGCGAGGATACGGTCAGCCGCCGCCTCCGACACCCCGGACAGCGGCGTGAGCTGACGCGTCGCCGGAGGTATCTCCTGTTCCTGAGTCACCTCGACCCACAGGGACGTTCCCGAGTCGCTGGCGCTGAAAACCTGCCGACCGTCCCGCCAGCCTTCCGCGTGGATCGTGTAGGGAGCCAGGTCCGACAGCATCTTGAAGTGCCCGTCGTCTCGAACATCAAGGTCGATCCCCGTCCCGAGGTCGGAGCGCCTGGAGCGGGCACCGCTCACGACCTCCTCCCGAGCCAGTGACAGGGCACGCTCGTACGAGTCCAGGACTTCGGACGGCCAGGCGTCATCGCTGTACGCATCGATGTGGGCTGCATCGATGCTCGAACGCAGCACGTGAAGCGCTTCGCGATGAACACGCACAACGTCCGCAGGGCGAACTCCGTCCGCGAGTACGAGCTCGCGGGCCCAGGCGCCATTCCGACTGATCACATGCAGGACCCTCCCACAGACAGCCAGCTGGCTCCACCGGGAAATCCCCCCGACGTGATCATTGTCAGACATGCCCCAGCAGTACTTTGTCAGGTGGTGCAAGAGGCCGGTACAGCATCGCGCTGGACCTGCACGATCACGATCTGTCCCCGCGTCAGAAAGATCGGCATTGGATCGGCATCAAGACTGCTGGACCCTCCCCCGCAAGGCGGCACCCTGACACGAGAGCCGACCCTTCGGGACCGTCGGTGCCGAGCCGACGCCTGGCCTCCAGCAGCCGCTCCTGGCATCGGGGTCATCCCTGTCGGCATTCCCTACCAGGCAGCGCATTCGCGCACGTCAGCGTACGTTCCCACGCGGTTTCAGCGGGATGTTCGGCAGCTCCGGAGCCGGCAGGGAAGGGCCGCCACAGCCCTTCACCTCGCCGAACCTGCCACCGTTCGTCCAGTCGGCGCGAGCCCGTGCGACGTCCTCCGTCGTGCGGCCCACGAAGTTCCACCACAATCCGGATAGGTCGAGGCACTTCGCAGGTCAGAGGCCCTCCGGTGCATCAGCTGTCAGCAAAACGTCAGCATCGCACCCGGGAGTCAGCAACACCATGGTCACCAAAACCCTCACCCACGGCATGGGCACCTTCTTCAAGGAGTGCGCCCACGCCAAGTCCAGATGGCCCAAATGCCCCCACCCGTACAAGATCCAGTTCAGGGACATCACCGAAAGGCAGCGTGTCGAGTCCGGCTTCCAGACCGAAACTGCTGCGGTGGGGCGGTTGTTGGAGGTGTACAACGCGAAGCGGGCTGCGCGGGGGCGGGGAGGGCGTGCGGAGCGGGTCGCGAAGTACGGGGCGATGCGGTTCGGGGAGTACGCGGCCGAGTGGCGTGGCGGGCAGCGGCACCTTGAGGTGGGCTCGCTGGTGCGCCTGGACTCGTTGATGAAGCACCACATCCTCCCGGTGCTGGGGAGCCGGCGGATGGATTCCTTCGACCACGAGGTCGTCGACGGTTTCATCCGTGCCATGGAGCGTGCTGGTGCTGGTCTGGCGACGCAGGCCAACGCGTTCGACAAGCTGCGGGCGGTCCTGCTGTACGCGCACCGGCTGGGCCTGTACGACACCAGTCCGCTGGAGGGGGTCAAGCCGCCCCAGTACGACCCCGCCCGGGCGGTGATCCCCTCGACCGCCCAGCTGGCCGGGATACGGGTGGCGGGCGACGACATGTTCCGGCTCGTGGCGGATCTGATGAGCGGCAGCGGCCTGCGCAACGGCGAGGCGCTGGCGGTCAATGTCCGCAATATCGTCGCCGACGACGTCCACCGGATCACCGAGCAGGTCAATCACACCACCCATGCGTACGCGCGGCTCAAGCACCGCAAGGTGAACGAGTACCGGGACGTTCCCCTGCCGGCCCGCACCCGGGAGACCGTCGAGTGGTATGCCGACAAGTACGGCACCGTCGACGGCTGCCTCCTGCGGCACCCGAACGACCCGGGCAGGCCGCTGCCGTACTACTACCTGGGCAATCAGTGGGCGCACATCAAGAAGGCCGGCGAGGCCGAGATCCCCGACGGGATGGTCCTGTACGGGATGCGGCACTTCTTCGCGTCGAACTGCCTCTCCCACAACATCCCCATCACCGACGTCGCCGAATGGATGGGCCACCGCAGCATCGACATCACCTACAAGATCTACCGGCACCTCATGCCCGGATCCATCAACACTGCCGCGAAAATACTGAACATCGATCTCGCAGCCTAACCTCGATCTTTTACGGGCTGGCTTTCCGATGCGTGATCGGAAATGTGAAGAATACTTCTAAACTGCAATGATGGGACCTGTCTAGGGTTTTGGTCGTCGCGCAAAAGGAGTACTCCTCAGGTGAAAAGCGCAGTCCTTGAGGTCGTCGGGGTAAAACCACTGGTCCTTCGGTATGACGTCCTCCCTGGGGTGTTAGATCTGCCGATGTCGGATGAAAAGGGGAGCTTCTGCTGCCAAGTTTCCTCGCGTGGGCGGTGGACCATCAGGGCACCGGCAACGCAGAGACGCAAAATGGACAGCGCGTGTGAGGCACGTGCGCCGCATGCTGATCGCAACGGCCCCGCCGCTGATCTCCCGCTCCAGCAGGCACGGGCCGGATGTGTATGTGTGAGCTAGCTGGCCGGCCAGCAGCTGCACCACGCCCCTCGAGCGTCACGGGACAAGCATGGCGCGCACGTCCTGTACTGCGGTGAGAAAGCCCGGGCAACGTGCCGGGCTTTCTGTGGCTGGGCCCTCACCGACGAAGGCTAGCGTCCGTTCCGCTCTGCTTGACCAGTTGGGTGTGACGTGCTGGTGCCGCTCACCTGCTTCGGTGAGCGGCACCTGGCCTTTTGCGGGGAGGGGTACTTCAGTTGGTGTTGAGGGTCAGGCCGTAGTAGGCCAGTGCGTCGTCGAGGGGCTGGAAGTATGAGGAGCCGGTGCCGTTGACGCCGGAGCACTGCTGTCCGACGGGGCCGCCGGAGGTCATGCCCTGAGCCTGGTTGCCGGAGATGTAGGCACCGCCGCTGTCACCCTGCTCCGTGCAGACGCTGGAGCTGCCCAGGCCCGAGACCATCGTGCCGCCGTAGTTGACGGTGTTGTTGTAGGACTTGACCTTGCCGCAGGTCCAGCCGGTGGTCGCACCTGACTTGCACAGGGCTGCTCCTGCCGCCGCGCGGGTGCTGCCCTTGACGGCGACGGTGCCGGCCTGGCCGTAGGTGGTGACGGCGGTGGCGATCGAGTCGTCGGAGTCCACGGCCGCGACCCCCACGTCCACGCTGGACTGGCCGGTCGTGTAGCGGGTGTGGGTGCCCTTGGCGAAGTGCGCGCTGTTGGAGTACAGGTCCGGCAATCCCTCGACGCAGTGGCCTGCGGACACCAGGTACTGCTTGCCGGAGGAGGTTCTGGCCCCGAACCCGACCGAGCAGTATCCGCCGCCGATGGTCATCTTGCTGCCCGGGGCGACGACGGCCTGCGGCTCCAAGGGCTGCTTGCCCTTGACGATCCGCACTGCGTCACCGTGGGATCGCGCGGTGTTGAGGAAGGCGCGCGCCGCGGTGCCGGTGTCGCTGTGGACCTCGATGGTGACGGTGTCGGAGGCCAGGTCCACCGACCAGGCGGAGACGCCGGTGGGCGTCTGCTGAGTTGCCTTGGTGTCGAGTTGGGCCTTGATGCGGTCGAGCGCCTTCTGGCCGCGCTGCGGTATCCGGGCGTGCAGGCCCGCTTCCTCCACCTTCTGGGCGCTCTTGCGGTCCTCGACGTTGACGGTGAGCGTGCCGGCGGTGTCGAAGAACGCGCCGCCTTGGGCCGTGTCCTTGCCGAGGCCGGACAGGATGCGCTGCTGCTCGGCCTGCCGGTCCAGACGCCGCACGGCCGCCTGCTCGGAGGTGCCCAGTGAGTCGGCCAGTGCGCTGATCATCTGGGGCTGGTAACGGGTCTCGGCCGTCGCCGGTCCTTCGGCCTGTGCGCTGGTGGCCGCCGACACCGACAGGAGCGCGCCGGCGGTGGCCGCCGCCAGATATGTACGTGAAAGGTTCATGACAGTCCTCTGCCGTTGGTGGGGGGAAGAACGGGGAAGCTGAGGTGGTGCACGACGAGTCTGTACTCGGGAGGGTGAGGCCCGGGAGGCTGCGATCGTTCAATAGCCCGGGACTATCGGGCAGATGACACATGCTGAGGATGCAGTCCGCCCGCGCGGGAGGCTGATGTGCGCGCCAGGTGCCGGGCGCGGTACCGCAATGGCACGGGGATACGCCGTCACCATGCCCGTGCGGACAGTGCGGTAGGAACGCCAGTGTTGCGGAACCCTGCTAGGTGTCGAGCTGATTCCTGGCGGTGAGTTCCCGTAGAGCGCCGCCGGGTGCGGCTCACCGGCGGGGATGCTGGGAGGACCACGGCCGTTTCGCGGGTGGGCTTGCCTAGCCCCCTCGATAGGCACCCACGGCAGGGTGATCGGACGGCAGCAGCAAGAGCCGGGTGCGGCTTGCCGCAGCCTCGGGCAGGCGGTACTGGGGCGCCGCCTGCCCGCGGCCGGGGCCTGTCCGGCCCGGGGGTCAGCGCAACCGGAGCGCTCCCGGGGCCCGCTCTTCCATGATCTCCACGAGCTCGTCGAAGAAGGTGGTGCCGAGGGCGCGGCGTGAGACGTCGTGGTCGCGCCACTCGATGGTGAAGTCGCCGTCCTGTGGGGTTCCGTAGCCGCCGCTGAGGCAGTCGGCGAACGCGTCGCGGTTACGGCCGAAGTAGCCGCCAGGTCCGTTGACGGCTTCGCCGACGGCCTGCCAGAAGGCGGCCGGCCCCGTGATCCGGTGGCCTTCGATCACGTACTTGATTGGCATGGCGGTGTACTCAGCAGGTGTGGTTGACGAGGTCGAAGGAAGCGTAGTGGTCGGCGGTGTAGTAGTCCTCCTGCTGGGCGCTGCCGGTGACGATGCGGCGGGCGCCGCGGGTCTGGGAACCGGGGGTGATGACGGTGTACTCGTGGTAGTAGCCGGTACTCCGGTTCGGCAGGATGCCTTCGCGGTTGCGGAAGACGGTGCCGTCCTGGGCGAAGGGGTAGGGGCCTCCGCTCTTGATGAGGTTGAGGGTGTCGTGGGCCTGGGAGGGCAGACGGGAGTAGCAGATGCTGCCGGCCGCCGAGGCAGCGGGAGCGGATACGGCGGCGGAGGCGGGTGTGGCGGCCGTGGCCGGTCCGACGAACAGGGTGGACAGCAGCGCGGCGGCGACGGGCAGGATAAGCCGTGAGGGGTTTCGCATGCGCCGATGATGAGGCGTGCAGATGTGTCCACGTCAACGCCAGTGAGCCGGTGTTCCGCGGTTGTTGGCGTAGTCGACACGCACGGGGTGGGACGTGAAGGTTCCGTGTCCGCCTGATCGGCTCGACCTCCAGGGCGTGGTCGCCGATCGTGAACGCCCCCGTCGCCTGAGCACACATGCCTGTGCACTGCGGTGGTCCGGCATCTCCGCAGGAGGGATAACCCCCCTTTCCAGAGAGCGAGTTGGGGTACGTGGACCGTTCTGGATGCCGCCCCACCCCCGTAGGAGCGGCCCGCGCAGAACGCCTCGTACCCCAAGCCCTCTGTGTCCTCGCCCTCTTCTGCCAGTGCCTGCCGGACCGCCCTGAGCGCCACGCCCTACCCGTAGCCCCTGCTGGCAACAAGCTCTCGCGCCATCGCCTCCTCCTGCTCCGAGTCGAGCTGCCCCACCGCTTCGTCAATCAGCGTGGACTCCACGCCCTTGGTACGCGGCTCCCGGGCGAGCGCGCGCCGGGCCAGGCCCCGGCCATGGTGCCGGACTCCCCCCAGGCGTCCGCGAAGGCGCTGTCATTGATCAGCCCGACCTCTTCGAGGAGGAATCAGGGGGACGACCAGCCGGCAGCAGTGAGGAGAACGGATCCGATGGGCCCTGCACCGGTCTTCTTCGGTGACACGGCCGCCGTGCCGGTGGCGCCGGCGGTGAAGTGTGTGGCGGCAGTATGCGCCGGAGTATCGGCGGGGATGGGGGCTGCGGTGGCCTGGCCGACGACGCCGAGGGTGACAGTTGCGGCAAGCCCAGCGGCACAGGCGGTGGCGCGTGTGGAGAGTTTGCGAAGCTGCATGGTGAGGGGGACTCCTCGCTGCGTGTTCTTCGGGGAAGCCGAAGGTGGCATGAGGGGAGAGTGTGCCCTGGACATGACAGCGGTGGGAGGCTGCGATCACCTGATAGCGCAGCACTATTGGGCGAGGAGATGTCGTCACATCCGAGGGTGGGTTCGCATCCGCCAAGCCCTTGGCGGATGCTGAATACCGCCATACTCTCGCCCCCATGGATCTGGAGATACGGCATCTACGCGCGGTGACCGCCATTGCCGATGCCGGCAGCCTGCACAAGGCGGCACGCGTGCTGGGCGTGGCCCAGCCGACCCTGACCGCGCAGCTGCGCCGGATCGAAGAGAGCCTGGGCGGGACGCTGTTCCTCCGGCTGCCAGAGGGCTGCCGACCCACCTTCCTCGGCCACCAGCTCCTCGCCCGCGCCCGACCCGTGCTGGCCGAAATGAACCAGCTGACCGACCAGATGCGGGCCGCGGCCAGAGCCGAGCGGAACTCCCACCTGCGTATAGGCTCCACACCCACGCACGCGGTGGCCCCGTGGTTGCGGCTATTGAGTGAACGTTTTCCCGAAGCCAGACCGACGGTTCACGCCGAGGCGTCTTCCTGCGCGCTGCTGCGGATGGTGGCCGCCGGCCAGCTCGACGCCGCACTCGTCCACGAGCCGGAAGGCTGCCCCCTGCGTATCCCGGCTGATGTGCGGCTGCGCGTACTGCTGGAGCGTGAACCTCAGCTCCTGGGCGTCTTCGAACATCACCCCGCGGCCCGCCAGAAGACCGTGCGGCTTCAGGACCTGGCGGACGAGCGATGGATGATCGACAAAACAGCCGACGGTGAATGGGAACAGCTGGACCGAGTGCTCCGGGCGGCAGGCGTGACACCACAGATCCTGCACGGTGATTTCGCCACGATCTCCATGCTGGTCAGCACCGGTCAGGCCGTCATGGTGTGCAACGGCACCTCGACCGGCCGCAACGGTGCGGTGGTGCGCCGTCTGGAAGGCGACCCGATAGCAGCCCGCTGGCTCCTGGCAGCACGCAGCGACGTCTGCCTGGACGCCGTCTACGACGACCTGGTCACCGCCTACCGAGAAGTAGCCGACCAGGCCCCCCTCTACAAGACGATAGGTCCCCCCGTCTTCGGACCTACGCCCTGACCGCCGCACCCATCGGGCGTAGTGGGAGCTGCCCAACTCCGCCCCCACGGACAGGAGCGAGCGGTGGCACTGTGGCGGCAGGTCCTAGCCGCCCTCAACGACACCCTCGGCGACACCGAGCACGAGGAGATCCTGGCCTGCGGCGCCGCCCAGCTCACCGTCCGGCGCGCACCCGATGATCAGCAGCCCACCCCGGACGACATGGTGGCGAGGGCGTTCAGTGAGTTCGCACTCCTCCTCGATGCCGACCAGGCCCGCGCCGCCCTGCGGAAAATGGGCCGCGGCCGTGGGTGGCCCGGGGGCCCAGACGGCGTTGAAGCCAGCGCGACCACGACGATACGGCTCACGCCCGTCATCGGCGTGCCGCTCAAATCGCCCTGCCCCATGCCTGGAACAACGAGCAGCCCAGCCGGGGAGTACCGGCCTCTACGCTCGGGGAATGGACCGTGACGAGAAGACAGCGCATCTGGAGTGGTGGGCCAACCCATTCACCTGCCTGGCTCGAATCCCGATCAGAGTGATGACTACCGCCGGCACGGGTGAGTGGGAGGCACTGTTCTCGCCCCCTCTCGACCAAGACGTCCGCGAGAACCTGAAACAGCTCATCGACGCAGACTCCTACTTCACTCTTCGCTTCGATGCCTCAGCCGTCGAAGTCCAGGCAGAGAACTTCGACGGCGTTGATCACCTACGGCTGACCATCCCCGAGTTATAAGGACGGAGCAGCCCCCGACATGATCGGCCGGGCAAGTCCTAGGTCGGCGGCCCGAGCACGGTGTCAAGGACCTTGTTAACCACCTGCTCGCGGTTGAGCGCGACGACTACCTGCACCTCTGGTGTCCCGGGCTGCCGCGGACCGGCGTTGCCACGCCTGTCGACCACGGTCATGCCACGGGTGTGTTCCCCACATAATTCGACCTTTACCGGTGTGTTCACGCAGGTAGCCGTGGAAGGGTGTGTGAGCACGACGGCCGCGGACGGGTCATGCAGGGGACAGCTGTGCCGGCCGTAGTTCTTGCGGTGGAAGTCCAGGTAGTGCGACAGCGACGCCTGGACGAATTTTCCTGCTGGAGTCGTTGTGGACTCGATGCGGTCGAGGTCCGAGACTTCCAACCACGTGCCCATGGTCGCGTCGAGCGCCACCATGGTCACCGGCCAGGGCGCGGAAAGGACCGCCGCTGCGGCTTCCGGGTCGCAGAAGATGTTCGCCTCAGCGCTGGGCGTCACATTTCCTGGCTCTGCGACAGCTCCACCCATGAGTACGACTCGCTCGATGAGGTGGGGAAGTTCGGGTTCCATCAGCAGTGCGAGCGCCAGGTTGGTGAACGGGCCGGTGGCCAGAATCGAGCACTCGCCGGGGTACGCACGGGCCATCTGAACCATCTGTTCCGCAGCGGAGACGGACACCACTCGCCGCCCGCGTGCCGGGGGAAGCACCGCCCCGCCGAGCCCGTCCTCCCCGTGAACCAGGGAGCTGAGACGAACCGGTTGGGCCAGCGGTTGTCGAGCTCCGACCGCCACCGGCACATCCGGTATCCCCGCCAGGCCAAGGACGCGGAGAGCGTTGTCCGCAGCCTGGTCGGCCCCGGCATTGCCGTGCACACTGCCCACGGCCAGGATTTCGACGGTACTCGTGCCTGCGAGGTAGAGCAGCGCCAATGCATCGTCGATTCCGTAGTCACCGTCCAGGATGACGCGCTGGCTCACGTCAGCGCCTTCCTCAGCGCTGTCCAGGAGAGCAGCACGCACTTGATCCTGGCCGGATGACGGGAAACGTCAGAGAATGCGGACGCGTCGGCCAGTTCCGTTGGCCAGGCTCCTGACGCACGTGCCCGATCACGCAGCAGGGCTTCGAATGCACTGTGCAGCTCGAAGACTTCCCTGACGCACCGACCGATCGCCAGTCCGGTCAGCACCGAGATGGACGCCTGGCTGATCGAGCAGCCCTTCACGTCGTAGGAGAGGTCGTCGACGACGGCCGCGGGTCCCTCTCCCGTCAGGCTGACGCGAAGGGTTATTTCGTCTCCGCACATCGGGTTGAAGTGGTGGACCTCCACGCTGCACGGCTCCCGGAGTCCGCTGTGCCGCGGGGCTCGGTAGTGGTCGAGGATGATTGCCTGGTTCTCCGCCGTCAGCCGCACGTCGCAGTCCCCTCGTTGGTGATCACTTCGGGCACGGCGACCCCGAAGAGCGCCTGCGCCTCCTCAATTCCCGCGGCCAGCGCCTCGATGTCCGCCGGACTGTTGTAGAGGTAGAAGCTGGCACGCACACTGGCCTGCTCGCCCAGCCGGCGATGGAGCGGCCACGCGCAGTGGTGCCCGACCCGGACCGCGACACCTCGCGCGTCCAGGACCTGGCTGACGTCGTGCGGGTGTACGCCCTCGACGACGAAGGAGAGCGCGCTGCCACGGTCGGCCATGTCGGTAGGCCCGAGAACACGTACGCCGTCGATGCTCTGCAGGGTGGCCAGCGCGGCTTCTGTCAGCCGGTGCTCGTGGGCGGCTATCCGGTCCATGCCGACGGCGGTCAGGTAGCGCACCGCGGCGGCCAGGCCGACGGCCTGTGAGGCCATCGGAACTCCGGCTTCGAACCGTTGGAGTGGTGGAGCGTAGGTGGACTCCGACATCCCGACGACCTCGATCATCGAGCCGCCGGTGAGGAAGGGCGGCATGCACTCCAGCAGCTCGCGCCGTCCGTACAGGGCGCCTATCCCAAAAGGACCGAGCATCTTGTGCCCGCTGAAGACCGCGAAGTCCACCCCGTAGCCGTGGAAGTCGACTGTGGAGTGAGGTACGGACTGACAGGCATCCAGCAAGGTGAACGCGCCGACCTCCGCGGCCCTGGCGACGATCCGCCGCACGGGGTTGACCGTGCCGAGCACGTTGGACTGATGGGTGAAGGCGACCAGCCGGGTACGTGTCGTCACCACGTCGTCCAGCTCGGAAAGATCGAGCCGGCCGTCATCGGTGACCCCGAGCCAGCGCAACGTCGCACCGGTGCGCCGGCACAACTCCTGCCAGGGCACGAGATTGGCGTGGTGTTCCATCTCGGTCACCACGATTTCGTCACCCGGAGCGACGCGAAAGCGCGCGGCCTCGTCCGTCGAGGTGACCGAGTTGCTCATCGCGTACGCGACGAGGTTGATCCCTTCGGTGGCGTTCTTGGTGAACACCAGCTCGCCCGGGTCCGCGCCGACGAAGAGCGCGATCTGGGCGCGGGCTTGCTCGTACGCGTCGGTGGCTTCCTCCGAAAGCTGGTGTGCACCCCGGTGCACCGCCGCGTTCGAGGTCTCCGAGAAGGAGCGTTCGGCGTCGAGTACCTGCCTGGGCCGCTGGGACGTCGCCCCCGAATCGAGATAGACCAGCCGCTGCCCCTCGCCGACGCTGCGGTGCAGTATCGGAAAGTCGGAGCAAATGCGCGCGAGGTCGAGATCCTGGGCTGAGGCCCTCATGAAGACGTACCGTCAGAGGCGTCGGCGGCGAGGTCCGCGAGCACCTTGTTGGTGGTTTGCAGGCACAGGCCCCGGGCGCACACGGTGACGGTGTCGCTGTCGGCCTGATCCGCCAGGTCGAGGAATTTCGGATTGAAGCTTTCGATCCGTTTGGTGCGGACTCCCTCCGCGAAGTCCTCCGGCGACGTCCAGCACAGGTCTTTGTAGGAAGAGGTGTGCTCCGGAATGATGCCGGGGTCCTTGAGTTCGAGGATCGCGCCGAACATCAGCAGTGGTTCGTACAGCGGCTCGGGCGCTTCAGGATCCGCCGTGGGCCGGTCGGCCACGTAGCTGAATCCGGCCCCGACCATCGAGAGGTGGCAACTGCCCAGCGGCTTCTCCCGAGACGCCGCTTCCATTGCCCCCTCGCAGCCGAGCTTGCGGGCGAGCAGGTCGCCCACGAGGAACGACAGCGCCGAGGACGGGTCCGGGACAGCAGTCCGCTGCTGCGTCTCGGAAAAACGGGCCACGGTCCTCAGGTCGTCGGCTCGGATTCCGCGGAAGTAGACGGGCGCCAGGTCCGTCGCGGATTCGGCTACACATTCGAAATAACATCGGGCGAATTCGAGCGGGAGCATGCTGGTCGGAGTGCTGATGACATTCGGGTGGGTGGGATTGCTGTCGGCCCGGCGGGTCCCGGTCAGCACGCTGAAGCCGTTCTCGGTGTTCGCCATGATCGTGACCTGGAACACCGGCTGCCATAAGGTTCCTAATTCGAGGCATTCTTGCAGACTTGCGGGGCCGCGCGAACGAAACCCGGTCAAGATTCCGTCAAGCTCGGATTCCGCATAGAACTTCGCCATGAGAGCTCCTCTTTGGTGATCGACAGTTACGTGCAGCAGGAATCTATGATGTGGTCCGACATCGGTCAACATGCGCTTCAGGACAGTCGAATCCCCAAGTGGAGGGCGGCATACAGGGTGAAATGGGTTGAACGCACTGTCCGAAAAACGTGGGCCCACCAAGGATCGCCACTAGAGTCCCCTGAGCCAGAAGCAAACCGGAACTAATGCAACAAAAGAAGGATGGATGCCATGCAAGAAAACCTTCATGAAGTGTTTGACTTCATCTCGTTCACTGCTCGACTTCGAGAAGTTGAGAGGCATAACAATGCCACTGCGGCCCGGAAGGAGAGCGTGGCCGAGCACTCCTGGCACTTGGCGCTGATCAGCTGGATCCTGCACCGCGAGTTCGAGAAGGAGTGTGGTCACTCCCTTGACCTGGAAAGAATGATCAAGATGTGCCTGATGCACGACCTGGTGGAAATCGACGCCGGCGACCCCTCCGCCTGGAGCACCCAGCAGAACGAAGACAAGGCGCGCATCGAAGAGGCGGTGGCCCAGCGCCGGTTCGCTCCGCTGCCAGGCGGGCTCGGCACGGAACTCCTCGGGCTGTGGCACGAGTACGAGGCCGGGGAGACGCCCGAGGCCCGGCTCGTACGCGGCGTCGACCGGCTCAATCCCGCACTGATGCGCTTCCTGACGGGCCAGGGATGGCAGGACGTCGGCGCCGACGCCGCAGCGCTGGACCAACTCCAGATGCAGCGCGTACAAGTGAGTTCGGTCCTCACCTCCCTGTACCAGGAGGTCAGGGATGCAGCCGTAGCCCAGGGAATGCTCACACCCGCAAGCTGACCATCCCCGCGGACCGACCTGAGTGCGTTCGCCGACCCCCGCCCGTCACCGCTTACCCGCCCACGTGGCCGACCGCCTCACCTGCCCGAACTTCTCACCCTCCGCCGAGACGATCGAGCAGGGGTGGGGCGGCATGGCGACCTCACCACCGGCATCACCGACGCCGCCGCCGAAGGCAGCAACCACCTCATCAAAGTCCGCGCCGCCGCCGGTGGGCGACTGCGCGCCGCCGGACGCAGCGATGCGCTGCACGCCCACCGCAGGCACTAGCGACGCCATGACGGCGCACGAAACGGACGTCGTTCCCGCCATCCATCCCTTGGTCGCCATCCTGGGCGCCGAGGAGTCGGACCACACCCCGCAGTTCGCCGCCGCAGCGGTGGGGCCCCGTGGACGGAGCGTGATGCTGGCCTCGGCACGCGCTCTGGCCTGCACCGGCGCCGACCTGCTGGGCGAACAGGGGCGGTGCGAACGGGCCTGGGTGCGACAACGGCGGAAGGCTGAAGCCGGACAGTGAGCGAGACACAGGGCGCAGGGTGCGTCACCCGGTCACCGAGGAGCGGTGCCACCGGTGGCGGGCATAGGTCTGTCGCCGCGCCACAGGCACGGCACCGGTCTGGAAGTGCTTCCTGCCCGCGCTCGGAGCACCACTGGACTTCAGCGGCGCCGCGGACCGCGCCCGCGCGCGGCCAGTTGCGCGGTCACGCCCGCGGCCACCAGGCCCGCCGCGAGCGCCACCGCTCCGGCCCTGCGCACGGCGGTGCGCCTGCGGCCGTGCCAGCCGCCGTCCGTCGTGGCCCGCCCGTCCGAGGGGCGGGCCACGTTGCCGTCGGTGGGGGCGGCCGAACGGGTACGGGAAAGGTGCGCGCGGTCCATCTGGTGGGCCAGCGCCCGCTCCACGAGGGCCGGGGTGAGCTTCGACTGGATGCCGAGCACACGTCCGGCCGGCCCGACGTACGCCTCCCTGCGCGGTCGCACCGCCAGCCGCACCACCGTCCTGGCTGCGCGCTGCGCGGTGTAGACGGGTGCCATCGGGGTGACCGCCCGGCCGGTGTAGTTCGCCGCGTGCTGGAAGAACGGGGTGTCCATGGTCGCCGGCAGCACGGTGCAGACGTGGATGCCGTCCTGTCCCGCCAGGCGCAGTTCCTGGCGCAGGCTGCCGCCCAGCGCACGCACCGCCGCCTTGGACACGACGTAGGCGGCGTTGTACGGGACCACGGCGGCGCCGACGACCGAGGACGGCAGCCATGTGAACGGGTTCCCTCCGTTGACGGGGCGGCAACTCGTCGGTCCGCCCTCCCGGCAGACCGACGGGGGTGAGCGCCCGCATCGGAGTTGCGGCACACCTGCAGCAGTCGGCGAGGGACGAAAACGAAAAGGGAGTACGAAAGGACCGCAGGCGGTCACTCGTCACGAACCGTCAATCGCTACCGCTATCACATTGCCTTTGTATGAAACGGCGATCCGGACAGTGCCTCCAGGCACGACGGAACGCTGTGTGGTCGCGCAGCACCCGGCCGACACCCGTCGGCCTTCTGGACCTGCCCCTGCCCGGCATCCGCGAGAGCCCCAACCGCTGAGCCCCAGGCACCCTGCACAGCCTGCATGACCTGGAAAGAACGCCTGGTCTCCTTGGGAGTTCTCTGGGACTTTCAGCTGCATCAAGGGGCACGAGCGTGAAACGACCGAAAGACCATTTCCGCAGGTCAACGGCTGGCGGTCGATCGTTCCCGCAGATCAGCCGAGTGACTGGTCTCTTCCGGGACATCCGACCAGGAGGGCGAGCCGCCCCCGGTCGTCGCCATCCGACGACCGTCGGGGGGACCCCCGCCGAGTGGCTGGAGCAAGGTGCCGGGACGGTGATGCTGTGCGGCGGCGTCATCGCGGCAGTCGCCCGCTGATCCGCTCCAGCGTGGGCGGAGTCTTCCGCTTCCAGGTGTTGAAGTTGTGGCCGCCGCCGTCGAGGAGGATGGACGAGATGCGGGCGGACCCCTTCGCCTTCTTGATGAACTTCAGAGTGTCCTTGAGGTTCCTCTCACCCTTCTGGGAACTGGAGACCAGGAAGGGGGGAACGACCGGCGGGCACCTGTCCCGGGCTCCGGAACAAGTCGGCGCGATTCGTCGGCTTCTTGTCGCCGTGGAAGAGATCGCCCGCGCTCAGGTTCTCGGCTGCCTTGCAGTACGGGGACAGGCCCGCGCTCGCGGCGAATCGGCCCGGGTGGTGGGTGCCCGGTTTCAGCGCGCAGTAGCCACCGGTCGAGTTCCCGATGACGCCCCAGTTGCGTGCGCGTGTGCCGACCCGGTACCCGCCCGACACCGCCTGCGGCAGATCGTCCGCGAAGAAGGCCTCGGTCTACGGGCCTCCGGGTATGTGCACGCACTCGATGTCGCTCGGCGGTGCGACGGTCGGCCGCGTCATCACCAGGATCATCGGCTGCATCCTGCCCTGCGCCGCCAGAGCGCGTGCCGTCATCGGGTACTTCAACGCCTTGATCAGAGATGTGGCGTTGCCCGGGCAACCCGTCAGCACGATCGAAGCAGGGAACGTCTGCTTCGTGTGGGCCGGCCGGAAGCACTCCGACGGCAGGTAGACATACGCAGGACTGCTGATACCGGATTTCGCGCCCCGCACGACGGCCCTCTGCATCTGACCACCGGTGGAAAGCGGACGCGAGGGCAGCCTTCCCGGCTGCGACATTGACCGCCGCCGGGAAGTACCGTTCGCGCGGTTGTTGAGGTTCCACAACCGCACCTAGCCGTACGCGACCCCTTGAGCACATTCCCCGCAGTCGTCGGCCGTCATGCCGCCAGCGGTCAGCGGTCAGCGGTCAGCATTACGGCAGCTCCTTGCTCGACAGGGAGCGCCCCGCATCGTTCTGGACCTGCACGAACACGACCTGACCCTGCGTCATAAAGGTCAGCATTGGGTCAGCATTAAGACTGCTGAACCCTCCCCCGCAAGGCGGCACCCTGACACGAGAGCCGACCCTTCGGGACCGTCGGTGCCGAGCCGACGCCCGGCCTCCAGCAGCCGCTGCTGGCATCGGGGTCATCCCTGTCGGCATTCCCTATCAGGCAATGTCGGCATTCCCTACCAGGCAGCGCATTCGCGCACGTCAGCGTACGTTCCCACGCGGTTTCAGCGGGATGTTCGGCAGTTCCGGAGCCGGCAGGGAAGGGCCGTCGTAGCCCTTCACCTCGCCGAACCTGTCACCGTTCGTCCAGTCGGCGCGGGCCCGTGCGACGTCCTCCGTCGTGCGGCCCACGAAGTTCCACCACATCAGGATCTGCTCGCCGAACGGCGTCCCGCCCAGCAGGATCGTGCGGGCCGTGGTGTCGGACTCGTTGGTCAGGGTCAGGGTGGCCGCGCCCTGTGCGAGGTGGCCGAGGGCCGCGGGGGCGAGGAGGGTGTCGGCGAGGCGGACCGGGCCCCGGTCGACCAGGAGGCCGTGTTCGAAGGCCGGGTCCAGGGGGAGCGCGAGGGTGGCGCGCGGGGGGAGGAGGATCTCCGCGCCCAGCAGCGGGGTGAAGGTCGGGACGGGTGAGGTGGAGCCCGCCAGCGTGCCCAGGAACACGCGGATCTCCGCCCCGGAGACGTGGACCGGCGAGGGCGCGTAGTGCTGGAAGGCGGGGGCCGTGTCGCGGGCGGACTCCGGGAGGGCCACCCAGAGCTGGACGCCGTGCAGGGTGGTCGTCGCCGGGGTGGAGACCTCGGAGTGGCTGATGCCGCGGCCGCTCGTCATGAGGTTGAGCTCACCGGGGCGCACGTAGGCGTGCGTGCCCAGGCTGTCGCGGTGTTCGATCTCGCCGGTGAAGAGCCAGGAGACGGTCTGGAGGCCGGTGTGGGGGTGGGGCGCCACGTCCATGCCGCCGGTCGTGGCCACGTCGTCGGGGCCGTAGTGGTCGGCGAAGCACCACGCGCCGATGAGCGAACGGGCGCGCTGCGGGAGGGTCCGGCGCACCGTCATCGCCCGCGGTCCTCCGAGGGGCACGTCCCGCGGGGTCAGCACCTCGACCTTCGGGACCGCGCCGTCGGGCCCCGGCTCGCACACGATCTCCGCGGGGTCCTTCTCGACGTTGCTCATGACGTGCCCTTCGGTGGCCTTCGGTGGACAGGCGGGTGAGATGGTGATGGTACGGGGCCGTCCTCCCGGGACGCCCCGGCCCCCGGCCCCTGTGCCCCCGGGCCCCGCCCCGCCCGTCGCCGCGCTACCGCGCCGGCTGGTTGAGGCTGCCCAGCGGTCGCACCCGGCCCACCGCCCCGAAGCCCCAGTCCAGGAGCGCGCGGGCTTCGCGGTAGACGGTGAGGCCGTTGCCCTGCTGCGGATTGAGCACGGTGACGATCAAGGTGTGCTTGCCGCGGATGGCGGCTGCGATCAGGGTGTTGCCGGCCTTGCTCGTATAGCCGTTCTTGATGCCCACGATGCCCCGGTAGCGGCCGACGCCGTTCGCTCCGGTCAGCAGGCGGTTGGTGTTCTGGATGGCGTACGAGGAGATGTGGCTGCCGTCCGCGCGGGTCTTGTCCGGGAAGCGGGCGCGCGCGGTCGCGGCGAACCCGGCGAAGGACTTGTTCCTCAGCCCGGCGCGGCCGAAGAGCGCCAGGTCGTACGCCGTCGAGTACTGGCCCGGCGCGTCATAGCCGTCGGCCGTGACGACCTTCGTGTTACGGGCGCCCAGGGCGCGTGCCTTGGCCTGCATCTGGGTGATGCTCGACTTCCAGCCGCCGTTCATCGCGGCCAGGACGTGCACGGCGTCGTTGCCCGAGCGCAGGAAGGCGCCCCGCCACAGGTCCGCCGCGCGGTAGGTGCGCCCCGCCTTCACGCCGACCACGCTGCTGCCCCTGCCCATCCCCGCCAGGTCCTTCTTGCTGACCTTGCGCACGGCCGAGCCGGGCACGCGGGGCAGTGCGGTCAGGGCGAACAGGGTCTTCAGGGTGCTGGCCGGGGGCAGCTTCGCGTGCGGGTTGTGGGCGGCGATCACCTGACCGGTGCGGGCGTCCGCGACGATCCAGGCCCGGGCGGACACCTTCTTCGCCGGCACGGCACGCGAAGAGGTCGCGGGAACGGTCGTGGACGACGCCGACGCTGTCAGTAATCCCGTCTGCGCGGACAGGAGCAGCAGTGCGGCTCCGCCGACGACGGCGCGGCTGACGAACCGACAGGACGCGGGCGGAGCCAGTGAGGTGACGGTCATTCAGCCACGGTAGGGAACACCGGTCGTACGGGCCGACCTGGATTGCGCCATGTGGGCGAGGGAGACCGAAAGCCCCTGGCCGACGCACCACGGCGGAATTCTGTTTCCCCTGGTCAGATCGCTTTCCGCGAGCATTCGGCTGTCTGGCCGACGTTCCGTCACTGCCGGCCTGCCGTCCAGCCCGCCTCGTACGCGACGATCGCCGCCTCCACCCGGTTGCGGACGCCCAGCTTGGCGAGGACAGCGCTCACGTGCGCCTTCACCGTGCCCTCCACCAGGTGGAGTTGGGCGGCGATCTCCGCGTTGGAGCGGCCGGCGCCGACCAGGGCCAGGACGTCGCGCTCCCGGGCGGTGAGGCCCGGCGGCGCGCAGCCCGGGGCCGGGGCGGGGCGGCCGGAGCGGAGTCCCGCCACGACGCGGGCCACGACCCTCGGGGAGAGGTAGGCGCCGCCCGCCGCCACCGCGTGCACGCCCCGCAGGAGTTCGCGCGGGTCGTCCGCCTTGAGCAGGAAGCCGTCCGCGCCCTCGCGCAGGGCGCGGGCGATGTAGTCGTCCTCGCCGAAGGTCGTCAGCATGATCACCGCGGTGCCGGGCCGTTCGCGATGGATCCGGGCCGCCGCCGCGATCCCGTCGAGGCCGGGCATCTGGATGTCGAGCAGGGCCACGGCCGGCCGGTGCGCGCGCGCCGCCTCGACGGCGCCGGCCCCGTCGGCGGCCTCGGCGACGACCTCGATCAGCGGGTCCCTGGCCAGGATCGCCCGGACCCCGGCCCGGACCATCGCCTCGTCGTCCGCGATCAGTACGTCAACCATCGGCGCATCGTAGCCCCGGTCACTTTCGCCCGGCACCCCTGGCGAAAGTAAAGGGCCTGGTCACCGACCTGAGGGCGATGCGGTCGCGGCCGTACGGGACCTAGCGTCGAAGCAGTACCGACGACACCGGAGGAACCCCAGTGATCACCCTGCGAGGGCTGACCAAACGACATGGCGGGACCGTCGCCGTGGACGATCTGACGCTGGACGTCGAGGAGGGCCGCGTGACCGGGTTCCTCGGCCCGAACGGCGCGGGGAAGTCCACCACGATGCGCATGATCCTCGGCCTGGACCACCCCACCGCCGGAACCGCGCTGATCGACGGCAGACCGTACGCCCGGCTCCGCCACCCCCTGCGCGAGGTGGGCGCGCTGCTCGACGCGAAGGCCCTGCATCCGGCGCGTTCGGCACGCGGCCACCTGGTCGCGCAGGCCCGCAGCAACGGCATTCCCGTCCGCCGCGTGGACGAGGTGCTGGAGACGGTGGGCCTGGCCGCGGTGGCACGGAAGCGGGTCGGGGCGTTCTCGCTGGGCATGCACCAGCGGCTCGGCATCGCGGGGGCGCTGCTCGGCGACCCGAGAGTGCTGGTGCTGGACGAACCGGTCAACGGCCTCGACCCCGAAGGAGTGCGCTGGGTAAGGGAGTTGGTGAGAAAGCAGGCGGGCCGGGGGCACACCGTGTTCCTCTCCAGCCACCTCATGAGCGAGATGCAGCTGACAGCCGACCGGCTCGTCGTCATCGGCCGGGGGCGGCTGCTGGCGGACCTCCCGATGGCCGACCTCCTCGCCCGCGGGGCCTCCGCACCGGTGCACGTGAGGACGGCGGACTCCGGTGAACTCCAGCGCCTGGCAGGCGCGTTGCGGAACGCCGACGTGACCGGTGACACCGCGCTCGTCGCACGGGGCACGACCGCGTCCGCCGTCGGCGACCTGGCCCACCGCCTCGGCGTACGCGTCCACGAACTTCGCACCCTTACCCCCTCGTTGGAGCAGGTGTACATGGAACTGACCGCGCAGAGCCTGGAGTACGGGACGACCGGCGAGCCGAAGGCGGGAGTGTGAACACGATGACGGGCACACCACGCGTCGTTCCCCTGGCGCAGGCAGCCGGCGCCGAGTGGGCCAAGCTGTGGTCCGTCCGCACGGCGGCGGCCTGCCTGCTCGCCGGACTCGTGCTCACCGGCGTCTTCACCTTCTACTACGGCTCCATCGCCCGCATCAACGCCCACCCCGTCCAGCCGCTCGGCAACGCGCCGGTCTCCTCCCTCGTCCTGGGGCAGTTCGCGCTCCTGATCCTCGCCGCGGCCACCGTGACGAGCGAGTACGCCACCGGCAGCGCCCGCGCCTCGCTGCTGTGGGTGCCGGTGCGGGCCCGGCTGCACCTCGCCAAGTCGGCCGTGGCCGCCGCGGTGGCCCTCGCCGCCGGGATCGTCTTCGGGGTGGTGGGCCTGGCCGTCGCGTGGCAGCCGTTCGGCGGCCGGGCGACCTTCGACGCGGCGCAGTCGGCGGGGCAGGTCCTGGCCATGGGGGTGTACTGCGCGCTGCTGGCGGTGCTGGCCGTGGGCGTGGCCTTCGCGCTGCGGACGGCCGCCGCGGCGATGAGCGTGCTGGTGGTGCTGGTCGCGGGTCTTCCGGTGCTGTGCACCGGGCTGGGCGGACCGTTCCTGCTGGCGGTGAACGACCTGCTGCCGCAGACCGCCGGAACGTACTTCATGCGCGGCGGCGGCACTCCCTACCCCGCACCGGTCGGCCTGCTGATCGTGGCCGGCTGGGCGGTCGCGGCCCACCTGGCGGGGCGGACGGTGCTGCGCCGCCGGGACGCCTGACGGAGCGGCGGGGCCGATGGCCGAGACTGATCCCGTGTTCGATCGACTGAAGCGGCAGCGGCCCGTCGTCCGCCGGAAGGCGCTCCTCCTGGACACCGCCCTCTGGGCCGTCCTCGCGGGCGCGGGGATCTTCGCGTACGGGGAGCGGGCCGCCGCGCCCTCCCCCGTGCGGGACCTCGCGCTGCCGCTGCTGGTGCTCGCGGTGGCGGTGCCCGTGAGCCGGAGCCGTCCCCGTACCGCCGTGCTCCTCGTCGGCGCGGTGTGCGCGCTCGGGCTCGCCGCTCCGGTCCCGGCGGGCAGCCCGTACCTGTTGGCGCTGGCCGTCGTGGCCTTCCGCCTGGGCACCGGGACGACTCCCGCCGGGCGGGCGCTGACCGCGCTCGGGGGCTGCCTGGCCCTCGACCTGGCGGTGTGCGCGGTGCTGCGGGTGGACGCGGTGTACTGGTTCTACACCGTCTCGATGGTGCCCGCCGCCCTGCTGCTGCCGTGGCTGACCGGGCGCTACCGGCGGGCCAGGGCGGCGCTGGTGCGGGACGGCTGGGACCGGGCGAGGGCGCTGGAGGAGCGGCAGCGCGCGGTCGCCGAGCAGGCCCGGCTGCGGGAGCGGAACCGCATCGCCGCCGACATGCACGACTCCCTGGGCCACCAGCTCAGCCTCGTCGCCCTGCGTGCCGGGGCCCTGGAGCTGTCCCCCACGCTCACCGGCGCCGACCGCGCGGACCTCGCCGAGCTGCGGGCGGCCGTCGCCGACGCGGTCGATCACCTGCGGGACACCGTCGGCGTGCTGCGCGAACCGGATGCGCACGCGGTACGGTCCCAGGCCGCGCCGCCGGAGTCCGTCGAGCAACTCGTCGCCCGGGCACGGGAGTCCGGCGCGCCGGTCGAGCTGCGCCGCACCGGATCGGGGGCGGGCCTCGCGCCCGTGGTCGACCGCACGGTGCACCGGGTCGTCCAGGAGGCCCTGACCAACGCCCTCAAGCACGCGCCGGGCAGCCCCGTCCGGATATCCGTCGAGCACCGGCGGTCCCGTACGTCGGTACGGGTGAGCAACCCGGTCCCCTCCCCCGCCGCACCGCCCTTCCCCGGCGGCCACGGCCTCACCGGGCTGCGCGAGCGGGTCCGGCTGGTCGGCGGCACCTTCCGCGCCGGGCCCGGGGGCGGGGGCTACGAGGTGCTGGCCACGCTCCCCGACGACGTCGGCCCGCAGCCGCGGCCCGACCCCGAACCGCCCGGGGCGGCGGCAGGTCTGGTCGCAGCCCGCCGGGTCACCCGGCGGCGCTTCGCCCTGGCGTTGGCGGCGCCGGCCGCACTCGGACTCGTCGCGCTGGTCTCGGCCGTGGCCCTCGCCCTCCAGCTCACCGCCTGCGTGCTGCGGCCCGCGGACTTCGCGGAGCTGCGGACGGGGCAGCCGCGCGACTCCTTCGCCGGGCGGCTGCCCGACCAGGAGTACGCGTACGTGCCGGACGGTGTGCGGGCGGTGCCGCGGCCGCCCGCGACGCGCTGTGAGTACTACCGTTCGAACAGCAACGTCCTGGACCGGGTCGACGTGTACCGGCTCTGCTTCGCGGGTCCACGGCTGGTGGCCAAGGACGTCCTGCCGGGGCGGGCGTGAGGGGGCGCCTCCGCACCCGTAAGGGCCCCCGAAAGCATCGGGGACCCTCTGCCCGTGTCCCGGCCCGGCCGTCTCAGCCGTCGGCGCCGACGACTTCCGTGTCGTAGAAGCACAAGTGGCCCTTGATCGCGGCGACTTCGGGCTTCGGGTCCTGGTAGGCCCAGACCAGGTCGGCCGCGTCCGGCACCGACCAGTACGACGCGTCGCCCTTGAAGGGGCAGTGGGTGGAGGTGTCGGACGGGGTGAGGAGGTCCGTGCGGACGTCCTCGGGCGGGAGGTAGTAGCGGACGGGCAGGCCCGTCTCGTGCAGCAGGAGCGGGCGGCGGCTCTCGGCCAGGACCTGCCCTCCCCGTACGACACGGACGTGCGCCGTGCCCTGCTCGACGGTGATGCGGTGGCCCTTGCGTCCGGGTGGCGTGAGTGGCGTCATACGGATGTCAGCCGAGGGTGAGGCTGTTTTCTTCCCGGAGCGGGCCTACGAAGGCCACGGCGTCCATCGCGGGCAGGTCCGCCGGGTCGAGCGGGGCGTACCACCAACTGCCGGGGGCGCGCCGGGCCGGTACGCGGGGGGCCAGGTCGCGGGCGGGGAAGAAGGCACGGGCCGGGGCGGCGGCCGCGAGGGCGTGCTGCAAGGTCTCCCCCTCGGGGCGTCCGGCGTCGGCGGGGTCGGCCCAGGAGGGGGCGCAGGCCGCGGCCGCCTCCGGGGTGGAGTCGGCGGCGACGAAGGCGTAACGGTCACCGATCGCGGAGGCCGCGACCAGGGCTCCCGCGCCCCACCAGCGCTGTTCGCCCAGGAAGTCCATCCCGCAACGGGTGCGCTGGAGATGGGAGTTGTGGCCGAAGACCAGGCTCGGGCTGCGCTGGGCGGCGGCGAGGGCGAGCAGGTTCTCGGCCATCATCGCGTCGCGGACGCCGAGCATGACGGCGATGCGGTCGGGGGCGGTGGAGGCCATGGCGGCGTGGTACCGCAGGAGTCCGCGCGCGGTGCGGGCCCGGGTGTGCGCACGGTCGAAGGCGGTGGGGTCGAGCGGTCGCAGGGCCGGGAGTTCCGTCTCGTACACCGCGAGTACGTCGTCGGCGGCGGCCCGCAGGGCGCGGGCCCCGGGCGTACCGCCGATCGAGAGCGCCGGGTCCTTCAGGGCTCCGCTCTCTTCCCAGGGGGCGTCGTCGCCGAGGAGCCCGGACAGGGAGTCGGCGGTGTGCGGAACGCGGTGGGCGGGGAGGTGCGCGGCCAGGTGGGCGTGGGCGGCGAGGAGGGCGGCACGGGGGCTGGGGGTGTCGCCGATGTCGAGCGGCGCGTCGAAACCGTGGAAGCGCACCCGCTCCTCGGGCGGGCGTCCGGCGTTGTGCTCGCGCAGGCGGACGACGAGATCGCGGTTGGCGGCGAAGGCGCCGAAGCGGTGGGTGATGCCGGTGGCCAGGACCTCGTCGAGGTCACCGGCACCGGTGGTGACGTGGTCGTCCACCAGGGCGGCGGCGAGGCAGTCGCTCTCGATGGCGATGGCGCGGTAGCCGTGGTGGCGCACGAGGTGCAGGAAGAGGTCGTTGCGGAGCTCCAGGAACTGCTCGGCGCCGTGGGTGGGCTCGCCGAGCCCGAGGAGGAGGGGCGGCTGCGGCAGGGAGGCGAGCAACTGGTCGGCGGCAGCGGCGAGCTGGGCGGGGTCGTCGTCGAAGTGGTGGCCGAGGGGGTGAAGAGGAGAGGGCATGGAGGTTCCCTTCGGGAGGAGGGGTGGGGGTGCGGGCTCTGCCTTCCACCGTATCCTTGAAGTGCCCGTTGAGACTTTGCGCGGTACGCGCAAGGCCGGACCCACTGAAACCTTCAAACGGGGGTCATCATGAGCCCGCGCGCCCTGCGCCCCGTCGACCTGGCCCGTGAGCACGGGCTGTCCACCCAGGCCGTACGCAACTACGAGGACGAGGGCATCCTCCCGCCGGCCGAGCGCACCGCCTCCGGTTACCGGCGCTACACCCCCGTCCACGCCCAGGCCCTGCGCGCGTTCCTCGCGCTGCGTCCCGGGTACGGGCACGGGGTCGCCGCCGAGATCCTGCGGTGTGCGCACCGGGGCGAGACGGGCACGCTCTTCCGGCTGATCGACGGGACGCACGCGGAGCTGCTGCGCGAGCGCGACACCCTGGCGGAGGTGACCGCCGCACTGGGCGCGCTGACGGCCGATCCGCAGGCGTACCCAGTGACGTACCCAGCGAGGACGAGCGATCCGCAGCCGTGCCCCCGGACGACGGCCGAGCCGCAGCCGTACCCCGGGACCGGGGCCAGGACGGGGACGGGGACCGGGGCCGGGGCCGGGACCGGGGCGGAACCGGCCGTCGGCGCGCTGGCCCGGCAACTCGGCCTGCATCCGGCCTCGTTGCGCAAGTGGGAGGCCGCCGGAATCCTGCGCCCGCGCCGCGATCCCGCCACCGGGCACCGCCGCTATCCGCCGGAGGCGGTACGGGACGCGTACGTCGCCCGGCAGTTGCGGCGGGGCGGTTTTCCGCTGGACCGGATCCGGGTCTTCACCGAGCAGCTACGCGGTGCGGGCGACGCGGACGCGCTCGGCGGGGTGCTGGCCGAGTGGCACGCCCGGCTGCACCGCCGCAGCCGGGCGATGCTGGCGGCGGGGCGGGAGCTGGACGCGTACCTGGACCTCGTCGGGGGCCCCGGGGAGGGGGGCGGCTGATGGGGTGACAGCCGGTTCTGCGATTGCGGGCGATGGGCTGGTGGCGGAATGTGATCGACGGGCCGGGTGCGGGGCGCGACCCCCAGCCGTACCGGGCACTGCGCCCGAGCCGTACCCGTGGCCGCACCAGAGCCGTACCCGTAGCCGCACCCGAACCGCGCCCCGTCCCGGACCCCCGTCGTACGCACGCATCGGCCGCCCCCTGGCCGTACCACCGGAAGGATCCGCCCCATGGTTCACATCGCCCCCCTCTCCGCCACCGTCACCGTCGCCCTGTGCGGGGTCCTCACGCTGGCTCCCGCCGCGGTCGCCTCGCCCGAGGCACGCACGGCACCGGCCGCGGCGTCGACCGGGTCCGCCCCCGTCGTGCCGCCGGACGAGAAGCTCGCGTCCACGTTCCAGACGGTCGGCAAGTTCGGGGACGCGACCCAGGAGACGAGCGAGCTGGCCGGGATGGTGGTCAAGGGGGAGAAGGACAAGCAGAAGCTCGACAAGGCCCACAAGGAGTCCGACGAGAGCCTCGACAACCTGCTGGCGATCATTCCCGGCGGCTCGCCCGCCAACTTCGCGGGCCGCGCGGCGACCCCGCAGGAGCGGGCGGCGGCCGCGGCCGCGTCGCGCGAGGCGATGAGGGCCGCGGTGGAGCTGATCAAGGCCGACACGAAGGCGCTGGTCGAGGCCGCGCTGAAGGGGGACGCGGCCGGATACACGAAGGTGGGCGGGACGCTCGTCGTCCACTTGGGCCAACTGGCCACGGCCGTCTTCCTGGAGGTGGGCGTCGGGGCGGTGAAGGACGTCGTGCCGCCGACGCCGGTGCTCGGCCCGGCACCGCTGCCGAAGGCTCCGGCCCTCCCGGGCGCGGAAGCGGCGGGGGGAGCACAGAGCCTCCCGGGCTCGGGTGCGCAGGCCGGCCTCCCCGGGGCGTCCGCGCAGGCAGGCCACCTGGTGGCCGGAACGGCGGACCGTCACTGATTCGGCGTAGTACGGGAGAGTTCTTCGGCGCGACGGGGCGTCGCGCCGGGGAACTCCCCCGTCCCACCGGCCCGGCGGGCCCGTACCAATCTGGTCCAGACCTCTTGACGATTGGTCTGGACCTACCTAGCGTGTGGGCGCACCACACCCCCAGAGGCCGCCCCTCGGCCCCCTTGCGTCTCCCGGTCCCCACCCAGGAGGTCCAGCATGTCCCCCCGCGCCCGCACCGCCCTCCGCCGTCTGCTGACGGCCGCCCTGGCAGCCGCCGCGCTCGTCCCGCTCACCGGCGCCCCGGCTCCGGCCGCCCCCGCCGCCCCCGCCCTCCCCGCCGCCGACACCTGTCCGGTGAAGTCGAAGCCGGCCGGAAAGGTCCTCCAGGGTTACTGGGAGAACTGGGACGGCGCGGCCAACGGGGTGCATCCGCCCTTCGGCTGGACCCCGATCACCGACCCCCGGATACCCCAGCAAGGCTACAACGTCATCAACGCCGCGTTTCCCGTGATCCGCAACGACGGAACCGTCCTCTGGGAGGACGGCATGGACTCGACGGTGAAGGTGGCCACCCCCGCCGAGATGTGCCAGGCCAAGGCGAACGGCCTGACCCTGCTCATGTCGATCGGCGGCGCGACGGCGGGCATCGACCTCAACTCCTCGGCCGTCGCGGACAAGTTCGTCGCGACGATCGTCCCGATCCTCAAGCGCTACAACTTCGACGGCATCGACATCGACATCGAGACGGGCCTCACGGGCAGCGGCCAGATCACCAAGCTCTCCGCCTCCCAGTCCAACCTCGTGCGCATCATCGACGGCGTCCTCGCCCAGATGCCCCCGAACTTCGGCCTCACGATGGCCCCGGAGACCGCCTACGTCACCGGCGGCAGCGTCACGTACGGCTCCATCTGGGGCGCGTACCTGCCGATCATCAAGAAGTACGCCGACAACGGCCGCCTCTGGTGGCTCAACCAGCAGTACTACAACGGCAACATGTACGGCTGCTCCGGCGACTCCTACTCCGCCGGGACCGTCCAGGGCTTCACCAAGCAGACCGACTGCCTGAACAAGGGCCTGGTCATCCAGGGCACCACCATCAAGGTCCCCTACGACAAGCAGGTCCCGGGCCTGCCCGCCCAACCCGGCGCGGGCGGCGGCTACATGAGCCCCTCGCTGGTCTCCCAGGCCTGGCGCACCTACAACAACCAGCTCAAGGGCCTGATGACCTGGTCCCTCAACTGGGACGGCTCCCGGAACTGGACCTTCGGCGACAACGTCAAGGCGCTGCAATCCCGCTGATCGCCCGGATGGTCAAACCAGCAGGTCACACGGGCCCGCCTCTTCCGGGGCGGGCCCGTTCCGCAGCCCCGTGGCCGGATGGGGGCGGGCGCAGTCCGGCGGGACGCCGTGCGCACCCGTGCGGGGTGAGCGTTTCGGACACAGCCGGTAAACGGGGCCGGGCCCGGCCCGGGTTCAGCAGGCGGCGTCGAACTCGCGTACCACCTGCGGCAACGCCTTCAGAACCGTCGTGGAGTGGTCGACGTCGCCGACGTCGCTGAGCCGGTGGTCGGCTCCGTTGGCGATCAGCTGGCCTCGGCAGTGCAGGGCGTTCGCGTACGCGACGTCCTTGTCGCCCTTGGCGTGGAAGAGGTGCACCGGGACGTCGGGCCGCCAGTCGCAGGTGGTGTCCAGTGCCGCGAGTCCGCGCCGCAGGACACCCGTGGGCCGGCGCACCTGCTGGAGGAACTCCTCGGTGAAGAGTTCCTTCGACGTCGCCGGCAGCTCGGCCGCTATCTGCCCCACCTGGTGGTGGCCGTCGAAAAGCGATTCCACCCGTTCGTCGTACGGTGCGCGGAACGCCCGGGACGGTGTGTCGTACAGGCCGTACATGCGGTTCCAGGCGGTCGCGAAGTAGGCCAGGTAGAGCGAGGACTTCTCGACCTCGTCGTTCGCCGCCGCGGCCTCGAAGGCGCTCAGGTCGAACGGGCCGGCGATCGGGGCCAGGGCGCCCGGGCGGAAGTACGGGTCGACGCCCCGTTGCAGGGCCCGCCCGACCATCATGGTGGCGGGCCCGCCCTGCGAGAACCCGCTGACGAGGACGCGCCGGTCGAGGTCGCGGCCGTCCCGGCGGGTGAACGCGCGCGCCGCCCGCAGCGCGTCCACCGAGGCGCTGACGGTGGCCTCCGGGTGCCCGTACGGATGGAAGCCGGGGCCCTCGCCGAGCCCGAGGTAGTCCGGCGCGGACACCGCGCGGCCGGTGGAGGCGAAGAGCAGTGCCGTGGAGCGGTCGGTGGCCGCGTCGTTCATCGAGGCCACCTCTCCCCGGTACGCCTGGGTGCCGTGCAGCCAGGACACGACCCGAAGGGTGCGCTTGCCGCTCTTCGGCAGGGCCACCAGTTCACTGGCGGTGGTGGGCCTGCCCCGGGTGTCGACGGTGCGGTACACGATCCGGTGGGCGCGCACGCCGTGGCGCACCTGCCCCGCGTCGATTCCCTTCGCCGTCAGGCGGGCCGCGACCTCGGCGGCGTCCAGGTCCAGTACGGGGGTCGCGGACACCACTGCGCCGCGTGCCGCCGGGGGCTGGTGGGCGGCCGGGTGCTGGTGGGCGGCCGGCGCGGCGGCCGGGGAGGACGCCGGGCCGTCGCCGGAACCCGCCGCCGTCAGGGCCGCTGCGGCGCACACCAGGGCGAGCGCACCGGACTTCGCTGATCTCGCGCGTAACCGGGAAATGTTCATGACCCGACCCTGCCGTGTCCGGCCCGCCGCACGCACTGGGGCCAACACCCGGACCCGCGGGGGGTTTCCCTCTCCTCGCGCTCGGGCCCCGCCGCCCCTGCCCCCGCCCTCAACGGCCGAGCAACCGCGCGAGTTCCATGCGCGAGCGCACGCCCAGTGCGGCGAACACGTTGCGCAGGTGGTGGTCCACCGTCCGCGGGCTCACCGAGAGACGGACCGCCACTTCGCGGTTGGTGGCGCCCTCGGCCACGTACCGGGCGATCCGGTGCTGCTGCGGGGTCAGTGCGGCGAGCGGTGTCTCCTGTGCGGCCGGCCCGGCGTCGACCGCTTCGCCGGCGGCGCGCAGTTCGCCGCCCGCGCGTTCCGCCCAGGTCCGGGCGGCGCAGCGTTCGAAGGAGACCAGGGCGTCCCGCAGCGGGCCTCGGGCCTCCCGGGTGCGGCGGCGCCGGCGCAGCCACTGGCCGTAGAGCAGTTGGGTGCGGGCCCGTTCGAAGTCGCCGCCCGCACGGTCGTGGTGGGAGAGTGCCTCCTCGTACCGGGCGGCCGCCTCGTCCGGAGGAGCCAACAGGGCGCGGCAGCGGGCGAGTTGGGCGGGGGCCTGCGGGTCGGCGCTGCGGTCGGCCCACAGGGCGAACTCCGCCACGGCCTCGGCCGCGCCGTCCGCCGGTGCGGGGCGGGCGCCGCCCGGGCCGGCGTCCGCGCGGCCGCGGAGCACGGCCGCCTCGACGTAGCACGGCACGGCGAGCATCCGGGTGGCGAAGTGACCCCGCCGTGGGCCGGGGCGTACCAGCGGGGCGAGCCGCGCGGCCGCGTCGGCGGGCCGGCCGCGGGACAGTTCGGTCCGGGCACGTGCCCAGGTGGCGAGGGTGGCCGCCTGGAGGAGGCCGTGCGGGCCGGCCCCGGCCAGGGCGGCGTCGCCGTGCGCGGTACAGGCGGCGGCGTCGCCCTCCACCGAGGCGACGAGCGCGAGCACGGCGTGCAGGTGGGCGGCGGTGTTGGGCTGTCCCGTACGGCGGGCGGCCTGCAGCCCCTCCGTCGCGTGGGCCCGCGCCCGGGCGTGCCGTCCGGCCCGCAACTCGGCGTGGGCCAGGTGCTCCAGGGCCTTCGGCAGCAGTACGTCGGGGCCCGTCGACCGTACGGCGGCGAGCGCACGGGCGCCCGTCCGGCAAGCCGTGTCGACCTCGCCGAGGACGAGTGCCGCGACGACGGCGCGCAGGAGTTCCGCGGGGGCTCCGTCGCTCCGGGCCGTGTCGAGGTTGCGGCGCAGCAGCGCGTGCCCCTCGGCGGTGTGCCCGCCGAGGACCGCGCACATGCCCGCCCGGTGGCGCGCGAGCGCCGGATCGGCCGCGGTGGGCGGAACGCGCCGCATGGCGTCGAGGTAGGCGGGGGCGTCCCCCGCCGCCCAGGCCGCCTCGGCCGCGCCGAGCAGGGCCTCCAGGGCGCTCGGCGGATCGTGCGGGAGGAGCAGTGCGGCTGCGGTCAGGAGGGCTTCGCGGGCGTCGGCGACCGGGCCGTCCCGCAGCAGGAGCAGTCCGCGCACGCACTGCGCCGGGCCGTGCGCGGAGGCGCGGTGGTGCGCGGGGGCCGGGCCACGGACGGGGGCGGGGTCGGGCGCGGAAGCCCCGCCGGGCCCGGAGGCCGGGCCGGGTCCGTGCACGCGTGCCAGCAGTGCGCGGGCCCGGTCCGCGTCGCCGGCGAGCCGGGCCTGTTCGGCGGCCGCGGCGAAGCGTGCGCCACGCCGGGTGCCGTCGACGGTGAGGGTCGCGGCGCGGGCGAGCGCGGACGCGCGTCCGGCGTGCGGCACCGGGGCGACGGCACCCGCCGCCAACTGCCGCGCGAGCGCTTCGTCGTGTCCGGGGGCCGCGCAGGCCCGCTGGACGAGTTCCGGCAGGGACGGCGCCCCGGCTCCCGCCAGCAGGTCCGCGAGCATGTCGTGTGCTGCCCGGCGGTGCGTCGGGAGCGCCCTGTGCAGGACCGCCCGACGCAGCAGTGGGTGACGGAAGTGCACCCGTTCTCCCGTGTGCTGGAGCGCCCGCGCGGTCGCCGCGGGGTCGAGGAGCACCCGTTCCACCAGGTCGGCGTCGAGCCCGGCGCGAACTCCCGCGCGCAGGATGAGCGCCGCGTCCGATCCGATGCCGTCCGGTTCGTGCTCCGCCGCGGCGGCGGCCAGCAGGAGCACCGTCCAGGTCTGCGGCGACAGCCCGTCCAGCAGGGCGGCGTGCGCCTGGAGGACGCTCTCGGCGCCGGGCAGCGGATACGAGAGCGGGGTGCGGCCCGCCAGCTGTCCCGGGGTGAGGCGGGCGAGGAGACCGGCGAGCAGGCTCGGGTTGCCTGCGGCCTCCCGCACCAACTCGCCCCGTACCGCTGGTTCCACGTGGTCCGCTCCCCGGGTGAACCTGTCCAGGACAGCCGAGGCCGCGTCGTCGTCGAGAGGGCCGGGGCGCAGCACCGGCAGCCCGGCGAACTCCGTCTCGTCGGCCGTGCTGATCAGCACGGCGACCCCGCTGTCCGCCCCGAGCCGCCGGGCCGCGAAGGCGAGCGCCGCGCGCGATGCGCCGTCCCAGCGGTGGGCGTCGTCCACACAGACCAACAGGGGCCGGTATCGGGCGAGTTCACGCAGCAGGCCCGGCAGCGCGGCGGGCACGGAGCCGGAGCGCAGCACCTGTTCGGGCGGCAGGGGAAGCGGCCCGGGCGCGGAGCACAGCAGCGCGTGCAGCCCGCTGTGGGGCAGCCGCTGTTCGGCGGGAGCGGCCGTGACGTCCAGGACCGCGTCCGGGCAGCGGGCGGCATGGCGGGCGACGGCCTGGCGCAGGAGTGCCGTACGCCCCTGCCCGGGCGGGGCGGCCACGACGAGCGCGCCGCCGCGCCCAGCCCACAGTCGGCCCAACAGGGCTTCCAATGCTGCGAGTTCACTGCCGCGCCCGTACAGTCGCAGCGGGGTGCGCACGGTCGTGGAGGAGGTCACGCCGTCACGTTACTTCCGCGTAAACAACTGCGGAAGACTCCCGTCCGCCTGTCCGGCCGGGTTCGGGGCGGCGTCCCAACGCGGACCCGTCACGGCTGTGCGGGGGCACAAGCCGCGCCCCCGCCGGGCGGTGGGGAGCCGAGCCGCGCGGCCCCTCACCGCCCGCCCGTCACGAGGTGTGCGGGCAGTTCCCCCGGTACTCGGCGATCGTCGGGCTCGGCTGCGGCAGCGGGCACAGGAACTGCTCGTAGCGGGTGTCGTCGTCGATGAACCTCTTCAGCCACGAAATGCTGTACTTGGCGATCGTGGTGTTGGAGGTGTTCGGCGTGAAGTGCGAGGCGCCCCGCAGCTCCAGGTACGCCTTGTCCAGCGAGCCGGGCAGTGAACCGTAGAACGGCTCCGAGTGCGACGCCACGGGCGCGATGGTGTCCCCGTCCGCACCGACGACCAGGGTGGGCGTGCGCAGTTCGGGCCACGTCTTGTCGGTGTTCCAGCCGGTCAGCGGGATCGCCGCCTTGAGCGAGGTACGGCTCTTCGCGGCCTCCAGGGAGCCGCCGCCACCCATGGAGTGGCCCATCACGCCCAGCCGGGAGGCGTCGATCCGACCGCGCACCGCACTCTGCTTGGTCAAGTAGTCCAGTGCGGCCAGGAGTTGACGCCCCCGGCTGGCGGGCTGGTCGGAGGTGGTGTTGGTGTCGATGGTGAAGACGACGAACCCCTGCGAGGCGAGCCGCGGACCGAGCCAGGCGATGGAGGACTGGGTGGCGGTGAAGCCCGGTGAGACGGCGACCGCGCCGAAGGTGCCCTGCGCGGTGGACGTCGGGTAGTAGATGGTGCCGCCGCCGAACCCGCTGACGCTCAGCCGGGAGACGGACGTCTCGGAGGTGGCGAACGAGCCCCGGCTCGCCTCGATGCTCGACTGCGTCGGCGCCGGACCCCGCTCGTAGGGGTTCTCCGCGACCCGCGCCGCGGGAAGCGGGGCGGCCTGCGCGCCGGGGAGCGAAGCGGCCAGCAGCGCCGCGGCGGCGACCGCGCTGGCGCACGCGCCCTGGAGGGTACGGGACTGGGTCAGCTGGTGGCGACGGTGGCGCGGGGTGGTGTCGCCGGAGGGAAGGAGCTGCTGCACGGGGGGGTCCTCTCGTCGTGACGGCATCACGCCGGGCCGGGGATCGGGGCACGTCGTCCAGTCGGCTCCGGGCGCCGCGTGGGTGCCGCTGTTCTTCACTGACAGGGGACACTCTCGCGGCGGCCGCGCGGCGCGGGCATCGGCGAGTTCACCGGTCTTGGGCCGGCACGGTCTCCGGCCGGAAGCGCACCGGTGCCGACGCTCGGGGCCTCCCGCCGGAAGACCATCGGCGGCTCCGGGGCCTTGGGGAGCGGGCGCGGGAGCGGGCCCCTTTCCCGGTGTGCACCCCGGAAGAGGGACCGCGCCCCGCACTCCTGCGACTACCGTTGTGCGCGGCTCACCGTCAGAGCGCCGGGTGGGCGTTCTTCAGCAGCTCCTGGAACTGCGCGGAGAACCAGGCACCGGAGACCGGCGCGTCCGGCAGCGCGCCGGACATGCTGTTCCCGTTGCGCGGGTTGCCGGTGTACGTCGGGTCGCACATCCGGTCGAAGCCCTTGTTGTCGGGGTTCGGGATGAGCTTGCTGGAGCCGTCCGACTCGCCCGGCGGCTTGACCCACACGTAGGCGTCGATCCCGGCGGCGGGCGCCGTCGTCGGACGCTCGCCGAGGCCGGCCCCGGACTGGTTGCACCAGTTGCCGAGGTGGATGCGCCGGTCGTACCGTCCGCCGTTCACATAGGCGTCGACGGTCGTGCGCGGCCCCGGTCCGGCGGGCCTTGCCGTACCGCCCCAGCCGTTGCGGGAGGTGTCGATGAGCATGCCGAGACCGGAGTCGAAGCCGAGGGCGACCAGCTTGGCGCGCATGGCCTGCGCGTAGCTCAGCTCGTCGGTGTAGCGGTTCCAGTCCACCCACTTCGACTGGCGCACGGAGGTCCCGTTCACGCTGTCGTCGAGGGTGAAATGGTCTTCCTTGAGAGCGCTGTAGTTGGCGGTGTTGACGACGAAGCCGTGCACGTCGGCGAGGGTGGCGCCCTCGGTGGTGGCGGCCTGCTTGAACATCTCGGCGGAGGCCGTGAAGTTGTCGTCCCAGCCGAGCCAGCCGTGGTGGCCCGCGTCGACGTAGTTGTAGACGTTGGGGACGTCGCCCAGCTTGTTCAGCGCGTACCCGACGCCCTTCTGGTAGTTGCCGTTCGCCTTCATCACGTCGCAGGCGGTGGGGCGGGGGGTGACGTTGGTGACGAGGTTGGGCAGGGAGTCGATCTCCACCGCGGTGACGATCCGCAGCCCGGCGTACTTGGGGTCGGCGAGGATCGCCGCGATCGGGTCGATGTACTCGCTCTTGTACCGGCCGATCTCGGTGGGGCCGAGTTCCCCGTTGGAGGCGAGCGCGGCGCAGTCGCGGCCCGGCAGGTTGTAGATGACGAGCTGGACGGCGAGCTCTCCGCTGCCTTTCTGCTTCAGTGCCTCGTCCAGGTGGGCGCGCAGGCCCATGGAGGTGCCGCTGCCCTGGACGGCGGCGATGCGGTCCAGCCAGACGGCGGTCGGCTGCTTGGCGACTGCCGCGCCGCCCGGTTCGGCGGCCGCCTTGGCGGACCACTCCGGGTTCACGTAGACCTTGGCCCCGGTGTACGGGTTGTCGACCCGGTCGCCGGGCGGATCCGTGGGGTCGGGGCCCGGGCCGGTGCCGCCATTGCAGGTCACGCCGTTGAGCCTGAAGGCGGTGGGCACGGCGTTCTCACCGCTGCTGCTGCCGTTGAAGCCGAAGGAGGCGGAACCGCCGTTGCCCAGGTTCCCGTTGTACGAGACGTTCTTGGCGGTGACGGCCGCGCCGGTCTGGGTGACGGTCGCGTTCCAGCCCTGGGTGACCTTCTGGTTGCCGGCGTAGACCCATTCCAGCGTCCAACCGGTCACCGGATCACCGGTGTTGGTGACGGTGACGTTCGCGCCGAAGCCGCCGTTCCACTGGCTCTGGATCTTGTAGTCGACGGTGCAGCCGGCTGCGGCGGCACCGGCGGGGCCGGACGCCACGGCGGTGACACCGGCGGCCATGAGCAGCGCGCAGGCCGCCGCCAGGCCCGTACGGCCGAGGGAGGAGACGGAGGAGGACCTGAGCGGTCTCCGCGCCGAGGCGGCGGAGCCGGAAGAGGCGGAAGAGGTGGCGCGGGGATGCACGGGGTGATGCATGAGCGACTCCTGACAACTGAGGTGCTCCTGACAGAGCACCTAGCGAAGGGGACCGCTCCCACTGGTGAGGCAGAACCGTAGCGGCAAGCGACGTCAAGTAACAGACGTGCTCGCCAAGTTGCTCTGTCGAATATCTTCGACTCTTCACCCTTCTTGACCCCGCGACGCGGACGCCAGCACAGTGGGAGCGCTCCCACTGGTGCAAGGCATTCAACGCACGAACCCAGTGCGGTGCGGGGCGCCCGGTCTCCGGACGCCCCGCACCGACCGGGCGCACACTGTCGGTGGCACGGCTCCAGGTCACGCGGCCGGGTCACACCTCCACGTCACGCGACCGGATCACACGTCCAGGTCCCCCTTCCGGGTCCCGCCTCCGGGGGACGCGCCACGCCGGCTCCCCGGGCCCCGTCCCTCAGGACACCAGCCCGTCGGCGACCAGGCCCGCGAGTACCGCCTCACCCAGGGCGTGCACCGCGGACTGCGGGCGCACCATCACCGTGAACTCCTTGATCAGCCCTGCCTCGTCGAACTGCAACAGGTCGATCCCGTGGATCTGCTTGCCCTGGATCGTCGCCCGGAAGATCAGGATGTCGGACGGCGCCTCCTCTCCGGTGCCGGTCGTCTCGGCCGTGCCGTCGAGCCGGCCGACGTAACGGAAGTCCTCGAAGGTGCGCAGCAGGACCCCGAACAGCCCCAGCACCATCGGCCTGCCCTCGAAGGGGGTGAACTTCACCGGGCTGTACAGCCGGACGTCCTCGGTGAACAGCTCCTCCAGCGCGGCGAGGTCGCGCTTCTCCACGGCCGTGCGGAAGCGATCGGCGGTCTCCATGGCTTCTCCTCGTTTCACCTTGTTCACGTCGCACCTCGGTTCACCTTGGTCACGTCGCACCTCGGTCACGTTTCACCTCGGCCGGAGGGACGTGACTGGTTGTCGGGTGGGCGCACCGCACGCGCCACGCGCACCGCATGACGGGACGCGCCGGATCGCGCCGGATTGCCGGTCGCCCGGCCGTGCCGGCCCACCGGCCGCTCAGTTGTGCCGGATCAGCGACTCCACCAGGCCCGTCCTCGTCCGGGGGAAGTCCAGTACGACGATGCCGAGGCCCCGCCAGCCGTTGGGCCCCGCACTGTCCAGCAGGGCGTGCACCTTGGGGTTCAGACGGTCGGAGTTCCAGCGCGGGGGCAGGCCGGCGGCGGTGCTGACGAAGTTGATGTACTGCTTGCCGGGCTGCGCGACCGCCTTCCTGAACTGGGCCTCGATCTGCGGGTACTTGGCGAACGGCTCGGCCTGGTAGTCGTCCTGGATGTCGAAGACCGAGGAGTCGCCCCAGCGGATTCCGCCCGGCAGCCCTCCGTTGTCGGCGAGCAGGACGACCCGGCCGCGCGCCTGCCCCAGCGAGGGCAGCGCGTCCGCGATCAGGAACAGCGAACGCCAGCCCCGGCGGTCGAGGTAGTCCGCGAAGAGTGCGCCGAACTGTGCGTCGGAGACTTCCGAGTACTCCTGCTTCACCCGCATCAGCACCGTCTCCGAGGGGTGCGCGGCGAGGAAGTCACGGCAGGCAGTCAGTACGTCGTCGAAGTTGAGGCGCTGGTAGAACGCGCCGTGGTGGATCGAGAACGACCCGTCGAAGGCCCTGCACCGGATGTCCAGAAAACGAATTCCCGAGGTCAACTGCTCGGCGACGGTGGTGTTCTGGCACTCCACCCACGGGCCCCCGAAGCGGGCGCCGGAATCGTGCGTGCCGGGCACGGTGAGGGTGCGCAGGGGCCGGGCCGAGTCGAGCCCGGCCATCCAGTCCGGCGTTCCGAGAACGCGGGTCCGGGGTGCGCGGGGCCCGGGAACGAGCGTCCCGCCGGGCCGTGGCGCGGCGCTCGCCGGCGTCGCACCGGCGTAGGCCGCCAGCCCGGCGGTGGAGAGGGCGGCCGCACCCTTGAGGAATCCTCTTCGGTCCATGCGCAACTCGTCTCCCTGGCATCGCTCCGACCACAGGCGCGCATCGAAACACACGCGGGTACGCATCAACCAGGGGGTGAAAGACGGCGCTTGGGACCAAAACACAGCTACCGGTCACGGCGGAGGACAGATCACGGTACCGCCGGTCCGCCGAGGGCCACGGGCACCCGGGGCGCAGAGGCCGCCGAAACCCAGCGGCCGTACGGCCGACCGGCCACGGAGCCGAGCGACCACGGACCGGGCGCGGGACCGAGCGGCCGCAGACCGGGTACGACCAAGGTCCCTCAAGGCGTCAGGAACACCAAGGACGCCTCAGGAACGCCAAGGACACCAGAGGCACCAGAGACGTCAGCGCGACTCGGACCCGTCCTCCTCGGCGACACGCCTCTGCCGCCTGCCGACCACCGCGGTCGCGGCGAGCGCGCTGGCCACGAAGGCCGCGGCCACCGTCCACGGCTGGTCGAAGCGGTGGCCGGTGACGTGGTCGAGCGAAAACCGCCCCGCTCCCGCCAGCCCGATCGCCGCGGCGGTGAAACCGAGGAAGGCGGGATACTCGTAGCCGCCCGCCTGCGCGAAGAATCCGGCCGGCGCGTGCACGGCGACCGCTCCCGCCATGGCTCCCGCAGCCGCCGCGCCCGCCGCCGGGGTGGCGAGCCCGAGCGCGAGGAGCGCGCCGCCGCCCGCCTCGCCGAGACCGGCGGCCACCGCGCTCTGTCTGCCCGGGGTGAATCCCATGGACTCCATGGCGGCGCTGGTCCCCTTGATGCCGCCGCCGCCGAACCAGCCGAAGAGCTTCTGCGAGCCGTGCGCGGCGAGCGCCGCCCCGGTGCCCAGTCGCAGGGCGAGCAGGCCGAGGTCACGGCGGTGGTGGAGGCAGGGCGTCATGGTCTCTCCCGGGGGTGTGGCGCGGACGGGGCATCGGGTCCACTCTGTGCCGGGTGCGGCGTCCGGGGGATGCGGTACTACGCCAGACGGCTCACCACCCCGGCCCGCCCTGCCCCACTCGCCCCGCCTCGCCCGTCCCGCTCCGGACTCCGGCCGGACCGGTGGCGTACCGGCGTGCGTCGTGCCTGGACGGCATGTCGACGGGACCGCTCCGACACAGCGCCGGGCTGCTCCTCTTCCGGGTCACCGGTGCCGGGGAGCAGCGGGACGTCGAGGTGCTGATCAGGCACATGGGCGGTCCGTTGTGGGAGCGCCGGGAGAAGGCCGCCCGGTCGGTGCCCGAGGGCGAGTACGGGCCGATGAGGAACCCGAGGTGGCGGGCCGCAGGCCGCCGGCCCTCGCGCCGCCTGGGGAGCGTGGCATTCTTCGGTCATGCGACTCGGCAAGCGAGCGGGCGGCAGCGGTATCGGCCTGCGTCCCCTGCGGTACCAGTTCCCCGTGGCCACCGGTGAGCCCTGGGACGACAACTGGCTCGTCATCGGCGCCGAGGTCAGCACAGCGACGGGCGACTGGTCCTTCACCGACCCGTGTCTGGTCGTGGACGAGGCGCGTGAGCTGTCCACCTGGCTGCGGGCCGTCGCCGACGGGAGGAGGCCGGACGCGGCGCCGGACTCCGAGGGCAACCTCGTCCCGGACCTCGACTTCACCGAACCGGTTCTCGGCTTCAGCCAGGTCCGGTGGCACGACGGCTCGGGAGTGCTGCGCGTCCACCTCTCGCGGGAGGGCGCCCCTCCGCGCCGGTCGCAGGGCGGGCGTCCGGAGGCCCCTCGGTACGCGATCGAGATCGAGACGGACCGGGACGCACTGCTGCGGGCGGCCGAGGAGTGGGACCGGGACCTGACGCCGTTCCCCCCGCGCTCGGGCGGAGCACAGTAGGAGGAACGCGTTCCGGGGAGCTGCGCAGGATTGGATCATGGTTGATCCCCGGGGAGCACCGCTCGAAGTCCCGCACCTGACCGCGGATGACCGTTATGTGCTTCGCCCCTGGGAGCTCGGCGATCTGCTGCTCGCCCGGAAGGCGTCGGCCGACCCGTGCATCCCGTTGATCACGACCGTCCCCTCGGCCTGCTCCCCCGAGGCGGGTGAAGCCTTTGTGCGGCGGCAGTGGGACCGGGCGGCGGCTGCCCCTTCGTCGTCGTACGCGTGGCGGACGGCCGCCCGCTCGGCACGGGCGGCCTGTGGGTGAGGGAGCTGAACGAGGGCCGTGCGTCGCCAGGTGACCGGTTCGGCCCGCAGTCAGGAAGCCGCCGCGGAAGCCCTTCGCGCGGTGGTCTTTCAGGCCCTCGGCGAGCTGAGTATCCCCCCTCAGCTCCTTGGGGAGCCGTGGAACACCGCGTCCCGCCGGACGGCCGGGCGTGCGGGCCTCCAGCGGGAGGGCCCGCTGCGCGGCCGGCAGCAGGCGGGCGGGGAAGGTCGTGACATGACCATGTGCCCGATGCCGGGTGCCGACCCGTCCTGACGCGCACCGCGCACACGGCCGCCCCGCCACCCCCACGCACACGGCCGCCCCCGCCACCCCCGAGCGCGCCGTTCTCCTCACGCCACCGGGCGTTGCCCCATCGTCATCAGCGCGCGCAGTCCGTCCCGTACCACCTCGGTCGGGGCCGGTCCGAACAGAGCCTGCTGGGCGATGAATCCCTGTGCCACCGCGATCATGGTGCGCGCCACGTGGTCGGCCGGTACGTCGTCGGACATCAGGCCGGCCGCGCGGTATTCGCCCACCAGGCGCGCCCACGCCCCGCGCATGTCGGCGTAGCCCTGCTGGAGCAGCCCGGCCAGCCGTTCGTCCCGGAGGGTCTCCGCCCACACCTGGAGGACCAGGCCGGGAAAGGCCGCCCGGCCGTCGACGCGCAGGCCGTCACGGACCTCGATGACCTGGCCGACGACCTGGGCCAGCAGTTCGTCCGGCGGTGGTGGAGGGCTCTGCTCCGCGGCGGCCTCGAAGGCTGCGCGGACGTCCGCGAACACCTCCGCGGCGATGGCCGTGATCAGCTCGTCCTTGCTGCCGAAGTACCGGTAGACGGCGCCCGGCGAGAGGCCGATCTCGCGCAGTACGTCCTGCATGGACGCGGCGTGGAAGCCCGAGCGGGCGAAGCAGCGCGTCGCCCCGTCGAGGATCTGCCGACGGCGTGCGTCGAGGTGTTCCTGGGATACACGGGCCATGCGCACAACGTAGAACGAACATTCCTTCTTGACAAGTGAACAGGAAGGGTCACCATGGGAGGCATGTAAAACGAACGATCCTTCTTTTTGGATCGCCCGTGCTGCTCCCTGACCCGACCACCACCCGGGAACGAGGACACCCATGCCCACCTCACTCACCCGATCCCGCCGCACGCTCGCGGTGCTGCTCCTGGCTCCCGTCGTGGCGGCCCTCGCCCTGTGGGCGTTCGCCTGGCCCGCGGCCCGGATCGCTCCGCGCGACCTGCCCCTCGGCATCGCGGGGCCGACCGCCGCCGTCGAGCGGCTCCAGAAGGACTTCGCGCGGGAGGAGGGCGCCTTCGCGCTGCATCGTTACCCCGATGCCGCGTCGGCCCGTTCCGCGATCGAGAACCGGGAGGTGTACGGCGCGCTCGTGGCCGCCCCGCAGGGCGTGGAGGTCCTGACCGCGTCCGCCGCGAGCCCGGTGGTGGCCCAGTTGCTGAGGGAGGCGGCCGCCACCCGGGCCCCGGCCGGAACCGCACCGCGCGTGACGGACGTCGTGGCCGCACCGCCGGAAGACCCCCGGGGCAGCGCGTTCGGAGCGAGCGTCCTGCCGCTGACCCTGTCGGGAGTGGCCGCCGGGCTCCTGGTGACCGTGCTGCGGCTGCGCGGGGCGATCGGTGTCCTGGTGCTGGCCGGCGCATCCGTCCTGGTCGGCGTCGTGGCAACCGCTCTCGCCCACGACTGGCTCGGCGTCCTCACCGGCGACTGGTGGGCCGTGGCGTCCGCTCTCGCCCTGACGGTGCTGGCCGTCGCCGCGGGCATCGCGGGCCTGGCCGCCCTGCTGGGCCGGGCCGGGCCGGCACTCGGGGGGCTGCTGATGGTGCTGGTCGGCAACCCCTTCTCCGGCGCGACGAGCGCCCCGCACCTGCTGCCGGAACCCGTTGGATTCCTGGGCCAGTTGCTGCCGCCCGGCGCGGGCGGCACCTTCCTGCGGTCCGTCGCCTTCTTCGACGGCGCGGGAGCGGGCGCGGCCCCCCTCACCCTGTCCCTGTGGGCCGGACTCGGACTGCTCGCGGTCATGGTCGTCACGAAGGCGGCCGACGAGGAGACGACGCCGGGCGAGACGGATGCGCTCCGGGAGCCGGCGCCGGTGGGGGGTTGACGGACCGGGCCCGGCACGGGCCGCGCGCACGGCCCGCAGGGCGTCATCTCCGACCTGTGCGATGTGGGACCGAAAGCCAGGCCCCCCTCACGAACGGAGCGTCCTGCCCGGCAACTGGCCCCCGCCGGGCCGGGCCACTGCTCCCGCCGGTCGTGCGGGAGCAGTTCCGCGTGGGGCGAGGGGTCACAGCCGCTTGAGGCCGAGGAGCTGGAGTCCGGCGAAGCCGCCGACCGTCAAGGCCTGGAGCACGAGCCAGACCGTGCCGAGTCCGGTCGGGCTCAGGGCCCCGGAGACCGTGACCGTCAGGCTGAGGACGACCCAGAGCAGGTTCGCCGCGGCGATCGCGGTCAGGGCCGGACGGCTGATCCGCCGGCGCGTTCCGGCCGCGAGCACGCCCAGGGCGAAGAGGAGCAGGAAGGCGCCGACCGGGTACTGGACCGAGGTCGCGATGCCGAACCAGGAGTCCAGAACCGTGGCGAGGGCCAGGTAGGCGAGGCCGTTGAGGCCGGTGACCGCCGCGTCCAGCTTGAGGGCCAGCCGGGCGAGGCCGTCGGTCCCGGCCGTCCTCGCGGAGGCCGTCGTTCCGTCGAAGCGCGTGGTGGTCGTCATCGTCGTGTTCCTCTCGTACGCACGGGAGTCGGCCGGCCGCGGATGCGCTTCGTTCAGCGGGCCGCGACCGCTCCTGAACGGTAGGCAGGCTCGACGGGGCCCTCAATTACCTCCGGGGTAACGCGCCGGTCCCGCACGGTGCGCACCGCCCGGGCGGCGAGCACCGCCGTCGAGGCGGCGGCGGACACCCCCAGCCAGACGAAGAGGGCGGGCCAGACGTACGAGATCATGCCCAGGTCCGCGCCCCTGCGGGTCAGCAGGCCTGCCAGGTCGCCGAGCAGCAGGAAGGCGGCGACGGGGAAGGTGTACGGGAGGGTGCGCAGGGCGGTGCGCCACCAGGGGCGGGCCGCCGCGCGGCGGGCCCAGCGGCGGGAGCGTACGACACCCGTGGCCCCGAGGCCGAGGGAGAGCAGGGTGAGTGCCGCGAGGACGTAGTCGGCCTGGAGGGTGAAGGGGGTGCCGCCGTCCGGGGCCCTGCCCTGGGCGAGGTCGGCGAGACCCTGGGCGAGGAGGGTGGCGTCGTCGCCGGAGACCATGCCGGTGTTGGTGACGACGGCGATGCCGGTGCGGGAGTCGGGGAGCAGGGTCTGCGCGGCGTTGTGGGTGAGCAGTTGGCCGGTGTGCCGGATCTCGCGCGGTCCCGCGCCCTCGGACGACCGGGTCCAGCCCATGGCGTAGGCCGTGCCCTCGGGGGTGCGGGGCGGTGTGTGCATGGTGGTGACGCCGCGTGCGGAGACGACGCGTCGGCCGTCCGCCGTGGCGCCGCCGTTGTTCTGGGCGATCAGCCAGCGCGCCAGGTCGTCGGCGGAGGCGACGACGCCGAAGCCGCCGGCGGTGAACCAGCGCGGCTGGTCGCGCTCGATCAGCCGACCGTACGCCCGGACGTAACCCCGTGCCTGCTCGGGCATGTCGGCGGTGGAGTCGACGGTGGTGGCGCCGGTCATGCCCAGCGGCTGGAAGACCCGCTCGGCCATGTGCGCGGCGAAGGGCTTCCCGCTCACGGCCTCCACCAGGCGGGCGGCGACCGCGTAGTTGGTGTTGTGGTAGTTCATGCGGGTGCCGGGCGCGGACGCCAGCTCCACCCCGCGCAGGGCGGCGACCGCTTCCGTCAGGGAGCCCGGCTGGGGGCCGACCAGGTCCGGGTGGGCGGAGTCGGCCATGCCCGAGGTCTGGTTGAGGAGTTGGCGTACGGTGATCCCCTCGGCGCGGGGGTCGGCGAGGGTGAAGTCCGGGAGGTACTGCCGTACCGGGCGGTCGAGGCCGACCTCGCCCGCGTCGACCAGTTGCATCACCGCCAGCGCGGTCATCGACTTGGACAGCGAGGCCACCGGCACCGGAGTCCGCGCGGTCAGGGCCCGGCCCGCCGCGGTGTGCCCGTAACCGGCGACGCTGACGACCCGGTCGCCCCGGGTGACGGCCACCACCGCGCCGGGCAGCGCGGTGTCCTCCAGGTAGTCCCGTACGTAACGGTCGACGGCCTCCGGGGTCAGGGACCCGGCACCGGGAGCGGACCGGGCGGCGGGTGCGGCGAGCGCGGAACCGGTGCCGCAGACCAGGGCCGCGGCGGCGGCCAGGGCGGCGGCGAGGACACGCGGGCGGCGGGGTGCGGACGCGTTCTTCTTCATGCCCCCATCCCATCGCGGGAGGGGTCCGTGGCGCAGTGGCGTACGGGGGAGTTCGGAGGTAGTGCGGGCACTACCCCCGAGGGGCCGGCCGGCGATGGCGGGATCGCCGTGAACCGCCCGCCGGGCGGCCCCCGCCCCCGGGCGGGCGGGAGCGGGGGCCGCCCAAGTCGGGTCCGCTCAGGGTCAGGCCGGGACGACGGGCTCCTGCAGTTCGGTCACCCAGTCGTCCTGGTCGGGCGGGCACTCCAGGTTGACCTCCCGGGCGTACCCGGTGGAGCGGTAGCCGTGGGCGTCGATCCACCGGCCCAGGGTCTGGACGGTCGGCAGGAGCGCGGACATGGGCCCCCGGTGCACGATGGTCGCCGCCGAATCGACCGGCGGGAGGTCCAGCACCCGCAGCGTGCCGTCGTCCCGCACCGGAGCGGAGACCTGCACCCCGGCGTGCACGAGGAGGCCGCCGCCGGGGGCGACCTCGTAGCGGGCCACACCCGGGCCGCTGGGCGTGATGCCCGCGGCCTCCAGCCGCTCGAACAGTTCGGCGTACAGGGGGGCGATGGTGGAGCCGACCGCGTGGAAGTCGGCGGCCACACCGGTGAGTTCCGCCACGCGGACGCTCGGCAGGCTCTTGATGACGACGTCGTTCGTGGACATGCGTCCCTCGCTCTCGATCGACCGGAGCCTCGCCTCGACCTGACCAAGCCGGGCCGCCGACTCCGCCATCGCGGTTTCCAGTTCGGCCTGGCGCAGCCGCAGCATGGCGCGCAGTTCCCCGGCGGTCACCTTCTCGTCGAGGATCTCCCCGACCTGCTGGAGGGTGAAGCCGAGGTCCTTGAGCGCGATGACGCGGTTGAGCCGGGCGAGCTGGGCGGCGGTGTAGAAGCGGTATCCGGTGGCGGGGTCGACCCGGGCGGGGCGCAGCAGTCCGGTGGCGTCGTAGTGGCGCAGCATCCGGACCGACACGCGGCCGAGCCTGGCGAAGTCTCCGATGGTGAACATGATGTCTCCGAGTTGAGGGCCTCACACGGTGTCAGGGTCAAGCACCGTCGGGAACCTTCCCCGCCGCTCGCCGCACGGCCGTCGTCCCAGCGGTTACGGTACGACTCCGGCCTGCGCGTTCTTCCTCCAGCCAGGTGCGGCCCCGGGGCCGGTGTTCCCGGCCCGGCCGAAGAGGCGCGGGCCGTGCTCGCCGAGGGACCCGGCCCGCTCGTGGGAGCCGGTCGGTGAGGGGGCCCGGCGGTACTGGTGCGAGGTCCGGGTGCGGCGCGGCCGGCCCCGGACGACCCGGCCCTCGGCGCGGGCGGCGGCCACGGGCCGGTACCGCCTCGATTTGGGGAGCGCAGCCCCTGGGGCGGGTGCGGATCCGATATAAGTGCTCGTATGACACTGGGTTGGAAGTTGGTCATCGACAGCGGAAACTCCCCCGTCCTCGCGGACTTCTGGGCCGAGGCGCTGGGGTACGTCGTGGAGGACCCCAGCGCGCTCATCGAGCAGCTCCTCGCCGCCGGGCGCCTCCCCGAGCAGGCCGTCACCGAGCACAACGGGCGCAAGCTCTTCCGCGGGTACGCGGGCGTACGCCACCCCGACGACCCGTTCGACGAGAACAGCGGCGTCGGCCACGGGCGGCGGCTGCTCTTCCAGGACGTCCCCGAGCCCAAGAGCGGCAAGAACCGCCTGCACATCGACGTGCACGCCGAGCCCGGCGAGCTGGAGAAGCAGGTCGCACGTCTGGAGCAGCTCGGGGCCACCCGCGTGAACGAGGTGGACCGGGGTCCAGTCGGCCACTGGTGGGTCCTGCGGGACCCGGAGGGCAACGAGTTCTGCGTGGCGTAGCCGCGTGACGCGAAGAGGGGCCCCGGGTACGCACAGGACGTACCCGGGGCCCCGTTCGTGGGGGGCGCGCCGGCCGGAGGCCACGCCAGGGGTGCTCGCGCCGGCCGGGGGCGGGAGTCCGGCGCACAGATCATCCGGCGGGAGGGGGTGGGTGCTTCCGGCTTCGGCCGCGCCATGAGCGGCGGGCTTCCCGCCGTCGCGGCGGGGTGCCCGGTCGTTCGGGACCGGCGACAGGCCGACGCGTGCCGGGCTCACGTCGCCGAGCGCTGGAGCGGCGGTCAGGGGATGAGCAGCACCTTCCCGGTGGTCTTGCGGGCCTGCAGGTCCTCGTGGGCCCGCCGCGCGTCGGCCAGCGGGTACGTGGCGCCGATCCGCACCTTGAGGGAGCCGTCGGCGATCGCCGCGAAGAGCTCGCCGATCCGCCACTCCAGCTCGGCGCGGGTCTGGACGTAGTCGGCGCTGTTCGGGCGGGTCAGATACACCGAACCGGCCTTGTTCAGCAGTTGCGGGTCGATCGGCGGCACCGGACCGCTCGCGGCGCCGAACAGCGCCAGCATGCCCCGCTTGCGCAGGCTCGCCAGGCTTCCCTCCACGGTGGACTTGCCGACCCCGTCGTAGACGACGTGAACGCCCTCGCCGTCGGTGAGCTTCCGCGTCGCGTCGGCGAAGTTCACCCGGTCGTACCGGATCACCTCGTCGGCCCCGGCCTCGCGGGCGAGCGCCTCCTTCTCGGCGGTCGACACCGTGCCGATCACCCGCGCCCCCCGCGCCTTGGCCAACTGGGTCAGCAGCAGCCCGACTCCCCCGGCCGCCGCGTGCACCAGAATCGTTTCGCCCTCCTTGACCGGATAGGTCGATGCGACCAGGTAGTGCGCGGTGATGCCCTGCAACGGCACAGCAGCGGCGAGCTGGTCGGCCACGCCGTCCGGTACGCGCACCGACGCAGCGGCCGGCACCAGCGCCCGCTGCGCGTAGCCGCCCGGCACGCCCTGCCAGGCCACCCGGTCCCCCTCGTCGAAACCGCGCACGTCCGGGCCGACCGCGACGACCGTTCCGGCGCCCTCCAGGCCGAGGACGTAGGGCAGCGGGACCGGGTAGATCCCAGCCCGCTGGTAGGTGTCGATGTAGTTCACACCCGCAGCCGCCACGTCGACCAGCAGCTCGCCCGGCCCCGGCGCGCCGATCTCCACGTCCGCGACCTCAAGCACCTCCGGGCCTCCGGCCCGCCGAACCTGTACTGCTGTGGGCATGCTTCCTCTTCACTCTCTTCGCTTCGCGTCACGTTCTCGGCCGCCACGACTGTAACTGCCGAGAGGTGTCGGTCGGCATGCCGTCGCGAGGTCAAGGCGCTCAACGGATTACCGGGTCGGGGTGATCGTTCTGACGCCGCGTCGGGCGAGCAGGCGGCGCAGGGTCTCGCATCCCGCCGGTACGAACAGCGGCGTGGCGGGGTCCCGTGGCGTAGCCGTGCCACGCGCAGAAGGGCCCCGGGTACGCACGGACATACCCAGGGTCCCGTTCGTGGGGGTCGCGCTAGCTGGGGGCCTCGGCGTTCTTGCATCGTGGTGGCGGGCGCGGGTTCGACCCGGCCGGGCGGCAACGACGGAACCCTCGCCGTGGTCGACGGCTTCCGCGGCCTGCGGGGCGTGCCGGTGGTCCCGGCCCACTGCTCGGCGGCGGAGCCCACGGTGCCCGAGGCGGTGGCCCGGCTGCGCGCGGAGGGCCACCGCCGCGTCGAGGTCGCCACCCGCCTTCTCGCGCCGGGCCGCTTCACGCGCGCTGGCGTGGTGCGGGGCGTGGGCGGTGTCGGAGCCGGTCGCCGACCATCCACGGATCGCACGGCTGGTGGCGGGCAGGTACGCGGCGGCGCGGAGCGGCCCCGGACCCCTGGAGCAGATTCATCACTGTGAGTGATGACACGAACGCATTTGGGCTGCTTCTCTGGTACGTATGAACACGCAGCGCAGTTACCTCGCCCATGCGGCTCTGATCGCCGCCCTCGCCCTGGCGGCCCCGCTCGCCGCGACCCCGGCGTCCGCCACGCCCGCCACCACGCCCACCGCGTCCGCCGCCACACCCGCAGCGGTGACCCCGGCCGGCCCGGCCTCCCCGGCCGTGCGCGGCGAGGCCCGCACTCCCGCCGCTCAGGTCGACCACTTCTTCACGGCCTACCGCAAAGCCGTCCTGGGCTCCGGCCCGCACACCCCCGAGCAGGTCCGCAGGGCCCACCTCACCGCCGAACTGGACGCCCACCTCACCGAATGGGCCGAGCAGAACCACGCCGATCCGGTGATGCGCGCGCAGAACGTCCCCAGGGGCTGGAAGGCGCGCCTTCACGCCCAGACGGCCACCACCGCCACGGTCGTCCTCACCCAGATCTGGGGCGCGGTCCCGGACACGGAGGTCTGGTACACGGTCCGCCGCTCCGACCTGAAGATCACCAACCTGACGGACCCGCCGCTGAGGGGCTGAGCGGGCACTCGCGCTCCGGGCCCGCCAACCGGCGGCGGCACGTAGCGTATGTCTGACGGAGGTCGGAAGGAGACGTGGTGCCCGCACAGGAGACGGCGAGGGTGCTCGCGCACCTCGACGAGTACGTCGCCGGCGCGTCGGAGGGGCAGCGCGGGGCGTTGTGGCGGCTCGCCGAGCGGGGGCGGCAGCTCGACGCCAATCTGGTGCGGCTTCCGCCCCACGTCTCGGTGACGCCGCATGTCGAGGGCGCGCTGGACGTGTTGCTGCTGGTGGTGGAGGGCGACGGACAGCTCGACGACGGGTCCCCGACACCGCAGGACATGCGGCCGGGCGGGCTGGTGTGGCTCCCGAGGGACGCGACCCGGGCGCTGGCGGCGGGCGCCCGAGGACTGACGTACCTCACGGTGCACCGGCGACGCCCGGGGATGGCGGTGGGCCCCCGCCCCGTCGAGCACGAGGGCGGCGAGGCCCCCTGCGCCCTGGGGCGGGTCTGCCAGGAGTGCGGGCGGCTGGGGGCGGAGGGCGGGGCGCGGTACTGCGCGTGGTGCGGGGAGGAGCTGCCGACGACGTCGGCCTACTGAGCGGCCCGCGGGGGCTGTTGGGCGGACTGCGGGTGCTGCTGGGCGGCGTACGGGCCCCGCTGCGCGGACTGCGGGCCCTGCTGGGCGGCCCTCAGATCCCGCTGGGCGGCCCCCGGACCCCGGACCCCGCTGGGCAACTCTCCGGGACTTACCGCGATTCCTCGGACAGCAGGGGTTCGAAGGCGCGGTAGGCGTCGTAGTTCGTGAAGTTCCGGCTGTAGAGGTCGGCCCGGTCGCCGAGGGAGGCGTCCAGGACCTCGTTCACGTCCACGACGTGCAGGAGTTCCCAGGTGATGCGCTCGCCGCGGTCGTTCTCGTAGCTGGTCTCCTGGGCCTTGCCGTGGGCGAGGGCCTTGGTGCGGGCCTCGTCCTCACTGTCGGCGGTGAGCAGGACGAAGTCCTCGGCGTAGCGGGGCTCGTGCCCGGCGGCGTCCGAGGTCGCCCGGGACAACAGGATCGCGATGTAGCTGCTCGCCATGGGTCTGCTCCGCTCCGCTGGGGTCCGTGCCAGGGACCCTACGTCATGGACGACCGCGGCCGGCGCGCTCGGTCACCGCGCCCTGCCCCGGGCGGGCGGGTGCGGCGGCCGGTGCGGCCGGGACGTCGGCGGGCGCCTCGGCCGGTGCGGGCCCCGTCACCGCCCTGGCGGCGGAGGCCCCCCGGGGGCGCAACTGCGCCAGGGCCACGGCGCCCAGGGCGAGCACTCCGCCGAGCAGTTGCAGCGGGGTGAGCTGCTGGCCGAGCAGCGCCCAGCCGAGCACGGTGGCGACCAGCGGGCTGAGCAGGCCGAGGAAGGTGACCTCGGTCGGCGACAGCGCCTTGATGCCGCGGAACCACAGGGCGTACGCGACGGCCGCGCCGATCAGCGTGAGGTATCCGTAGCCGAGCAGGTTCTCCCCGGTGAAGGAGGACGGCGGCGGTCCCTCCACGAGGAGCGCGACGGGCGTCAGCAGCAGCCCGCCCGCCACGAGTTGCCAGCCGGTGGTGGCGAGCAGCGGAGCCGGGGAGACCCAGCGCTTGCTGAGCACGACGCCGGTGGCCATGACGACCGCGCCGCCGAGCGCGGCGGCCACCCCGAGCGCGTCCAGCCGGGCATCGGCGCGCAGCACCAGCAGGGCGACCCCGGCGATGCCGGTCACGGCCGCCAACACCGTACGGAGGGTCAGGCGCTGGCCGAGCAGCCCGGCGGCGAGGCCGGCCACGAGAAGGGGCTGGACCGAGCCGACGGTGGCGGCGACTCCGCCGGGGAGACGGTAGGCGGCGACGAAGAGGAGGGCGAAGAAGACGCCTATGTTCAGGGTGCCGAGCACCAGGGCCTTCCACCACCAACTCCCCTTCGGAAGCTGCCTGGTGAGGAGCACGAGGAGGATTCCGGCCGGAAGCGCCCGCAGCACGCCGGCGAGCAGCGGGCGGTCCGGGGGCAGGAACTCGGTGGTGACGAAGTAGGTGGAGCCCCAGACGGCGGGGGCGAGGGCGGTCAGCAGCACGAGAGCCGCGCGGTTTCTTAGCACTAAGACAACATATCTCACCGCTAAGGGATCGACTACTGTCTTCCTCATGACGGAGAACGCGACGACGCACGGAGACGCCGGGAACGGCACGGAAGCGGTGCCCGGCCGCGCGGGCCCGGACGTCCGCGACCACGTGGATCACGTACTGGACCAGTGGCACGCCCAGCGTCCCGACCTGGACGTCTCCCCCATGGCGGTGATCGGCAGGCTGAAGCGGCTGACGCTGTTCATCGAGCCGGAGATGAAGAAGACCTTCGCCGCGCACGGGCTGGACCGGGCGTCCTTCGACGTGCTGGCGACCCTGCGGCGCAACGGTCCCGGCACCCCCCTCACCCCCGCCGAGCTGATGGCCTCCGCGATGGTGACCTCGGGTGCGGTCACCCAGCGCCTGGACCGCCTCCAGAGCCGCGGCCTGATCACCCGCACCCCGAGCCCCACGGACGGCCGGGTCGTCCACGTCGCCCTGACGGAGGAGGGGCTGGCGCTGGTCGAGACCGCGCTGCCGGACCACCTGGCCACCGAGACGCGCGTCCTGGCCGCCCTCTCCCCCGCCGAGCAGGAGCAGTTGTCCCTCCTGTTGCGGACCCTGCTGCTGGGGCTCGGCGACACGTTCTAGCCGGACGGGCCCTTGGGCGGGAACCGGAACGACGGTCGCGGGCCGGGCACGACCGCCCGCCTGCCCGTACCCGGGAAAGCGCTCGCTCCTGCCGGGGGTCGGCCGCAGCACCGCGAAGCGCGCCCCCGCCCGGTCGGCGGAGAGGCCCATCGCCCTCCCTCCGGAACGAACGCGCACATCACAGTCGCCCGACTGGCCCCTGTAAATCGAACAGACGTACGCTTCCGGTATGTCTTCCTACTCCGCCCCCTTCCCCGAGGACCTCATCGACCTTCAGCAGCAGCTCCACCAGGCCCAGGCCGACTTCCACACCCTCGCCACCGCCCCTCCCTGGGGCGCGGACTCCGCCCCCGTCTTCACCGAGGAGGAAGTGGACCAGGTGGAGGAGCTGTGGGAGCGCATCCGCGAGCTGACCATGGCCGTCAACGAGCATCCGTACTGGACGGCCACGACCGGCGCGGGCGGCGGCCCGGTGAACAACGCCCGGCGCGGACTGCGCGTGGTCCGCGACCCGGAGGCCGACGCCGGCGCCGCCTGATTCCGCACGCGCCCCGCGCGCCCCTGTTCACCGCCGGGTTCCCGGGTACACGTACCGCAGCACGTCGATGACGTGCCACGGAACGGCGACACGGAAGAGGAACAGGGTCATGTCGATGCGCGCGGTGGGTTGGGCGAGGACGTTCCCGATGTCGCAGGGCGTGCGCGAGGGCAGAAGGTGGACGGAGGAGCACCTCTCCCAGCTCCCCTGGTACGAGAGCTGCCCGGACACGGTGGACTCCATCGTGCTGACCGTCTCCGAGCTGCTCACCAACGCCCATCTGCACGCCCATAGCGACGCCCAGCTCGTGCTGACCTGGGACAGCCGCTGTGTGCACGTGACCGTGCACGACGACACGTCCGGGCGGCCCCCCAAGCAGCGCGCCGAGTCCACGGCGGCGACCTCGGGGCGCGGCATCGCGATCGTGGACGCGCTGGCGGACAGTTGGGAGACCCACGAGCAGCAGCACGGCAAGGCGGTCACGGCCTGCTTCACCCCGGAGTTGCCGGAGTCGGCGCAGAGTTGAGCCGACCCCGGCAGCCTCCGGCCGACGCGGGCCTGGACCCCGGCCGACGCGGGGCTGAGGGGCGGGGGCACGCGTCGGCGGGTGCGGGACGCTCAGCGGGTGCGGGCGACCTTCATCCCGTACCGCGACCACAGGGCCCGCTGGACGAACAGGGTCACCGTTCCCGCAATCAGCATTCCCGCGAGGTTGACGCCGAGCTGGATCAGGGAGGCGCCCACCTCGTTCCAGTGCGCGAGCGGGACCGCGACCGCCAGGTTTCCCGCGGCGGGCACGGTGGTGACGGAGATGAAGACGCCGACCAGCGTCGAGGACTTGCCCGCGGTCATGGAGAGGATGCCCGCGATCCCGGCGAGCAGCGCGACCACGAACGACCAGCGGTCGGGGTGGATGATGAAGTCGGTCAGCGGCCGGCCGTCCAGCATCGAGGGCTCGATCCAGCCCAGCAGCCGCCCGGCCGCGGCCAACGCCATGGTGATCAGTACGGCCGCCGTGAAGCCGACGACGAGCGTGCGGACGGCCCGGCCGACCAGCGCGCCCCTGCGGCTCATCAGGCCGAAGCAGATCGCCGCGACCGGCCCGAACTCGGGGCCCAGCACCATCGCGCCGACTATCAGGATGGGCTGGTCCAGCAGCGCCCCGATCGCCGCGATCTGCGTGGCCAGTGCGAGGAAGGCGAGGAAGGCCCAGGTCAGACGGGTCTCGGTGGCGGTGCGGGCGGTCAGTTCGTCCCAGACCACGGCATCGTCCGGGTCGCCCGGAGCGGCTTCCTCCGCCTTCTCGGCGGCCGTGGAGATCGACAGGTCGAGCGCCTCGACGGTGATGCCGCCGGTGTCCTTGAGCCCCAGGCCGCGCAGTGCGTCGAGCACGCCGTTGGCCGCCTCCCGCGCGACGTCGAACTCGACGAGGTCGCCCGCCGGGGCGTACGCGGCCCCGGGCAGTCTGAGGACGTTGACGACGGCGGGGCAGTCCGTCGCGATGTCCAGCACCGCGTCGGTGCGGTCGGCCGGACTGATGACTCGTACATGCAGCATGGCCGTATTCTGCCGGGCCCGCCGCCGTAGATTGACCGGATGGGCAGCACACATGACACACGCACGCCGGACATCGACGCGACGAGCCACCTGAACGGGGACGCCATCGACGCGCCGCTGGTACGGGGGTTGCTGGAGGAGCAGCATCCGGATCTGGCCGGTCTGGAACTGCGTCGCGTCCAGGGCGGCTGGGACATGCAACTGTGGCGGCTGGGCGACGAGTTGGCGGTAAGGCTGCCGCTCACCCGGCGGGGTCCCGAGCTGCTGCGCAACGAACTGCGCTGGCTGCCGGAGCTGGCCGGGCGCCTTCCGCTGCCGACGCCCGTGCCGGTGCGGACCGGGGTGCCGACCGCGCGTTTCCCGCGCCCGTGGTCGGTGGCGGCCTGGGTGCCGGGCGAGCCCGCGGACAGTTCGCCCGTGACCGCCGGGCACCGGCTGGAGGCGGCCGACGCGCTGGCGGGCTTTCTGCGCGCCCTGCACGTTCCGGCTCCGGCGGACGCGCCGGTGAACCCGCTGCGCGAGTGGTCGTTGGCCCAGGTGAGCGACGGTTTCGCCGACACGGTGAACAAGGACCTGGCGGAGGGCGCCGCCTCGGCGGTACGGAGCGCGGGCGTCGAGCGCGTGCGCGCCCTGTGGGCGGACGCGGCGGCCGCACCGGCCTGGACGGGCCCGGCGCTGTGGCGGCACACCGACCTGCACCCCGCGAACGTCGTCGTCACGGGCGGCAGGCTCACCGGGATCATCGACTTCGGGGACCTGTCCACCGGCGACCCCGCCCAGGACCTCGCGGCGGTCTGGACCCTGCTCCCCTCGGGTCCGCCGGGCGCGGCCCCCGCCACCGTGGCGCGCTTCCTCGCCGGATACGGCGAGGTGGACGAGGCGACACTGCGGCGGGCCAGGGGCTGGGCCCTGTCGCGGGCCCTGATGCTCATCGCCGTCGGGCACAACGGGAACAAGGGCCTGCCCGGCGGAAAGCCGACATGGGGCCCGGCGGGCAGGGCGGCGCTGGAACGGGTGCTGGCGGGCTGAGGACTCGGCCTCCCCTTCCCGGATCGCGGTGACGTGCGCCGCGCCGACCGCCGTCGGGGCGCGGGGCGAGGCGGGGGCGGAGCATCAATCCCGGTGCGGCCGGGCGGGTGCGCGTGATAGGTCTCGCCCCCATGACCACAGATCCCCATGCGAACGACCTCCGCACGGACCGGCTCGTCCTCCACCCCCTGTCCGTGGCGGACAGCGAACGCCTGGTGGCGGGCGGGCCGTACCACCGGACCCCGGACTACCCCCGCGAGGGGGACATCTCCGCGGCCCGGCGCTTCCTGCGGGTGTGCGCGGAGAAGGGCGACCCGAGTCCGTACGCCAACTTCGAGATACGGCTGCGGGAGAACGGCCTGCCCGTCGGCGGCATCGGTTTCCACGACGCGGAGGACGAGAGCGGCGCCGTCACGGTCGGGTACGGGCTGATTCCGCAGGCGTGGGGCAAGGGATACGCGACCGAGGCGCTGCGGGAGGTCGTACGGTTCGCCCGCGCCTGCGGGGCCACCCGGGTGAAGGGCGACGCCGACCACGCCAACGTCGCGTCGCAGCGGGTGATGCGGGCAGCGGGGATGCTTCCGGTCGGGGAGGACGCGGAGGTGCGGTACTTCGAGGTGGCGTGGGACGGCGCGGAGGCCCGGGGGCTGCCCGTGGCGAGCGCCCCGTACTCCCGCTTCGCCGCCCCCGACGGCATCCGGCTCGCCTACCGCGTCGTCGGCGGCGGTACGGACGGCCCGGCGGCCCCCGTCGTCTGCCTGCCCGGCGGCCCCCTGCACGACTCCCGCTATCTCGGGGACCTCGGCGGTCTCGCGGAGGCGTCCGGGCGGCGGCTGCTGTTCCTCGACTTCCGCGGCAGCGGCGGCTCCGACGTCCCGGCCGACCCCGGCTCGTACCGCTGTGACCGGCTCGTCGAGGACGTCGAGGCGCTGCGCGTCCACCTGGGCCTGCCCGCGCTCGACCTGCTCGGGCACTCCGCCGGGGCGAACGTCGCCGTGCAGTACGCGGCCCGCCACCCCGACCGCTTGGCCCGGCTGGTGCTGATCACCCCGAGCACCCGGGCGGTCGGCATCGAGGTCCCGGACGCGATGCGGCGCGCGGGCGCGGACCTGCGCCAGGGCGAGGACTGGTATCCGCAGGCCTCGGCCGCGCTGAGCGCCATCGCGGCGGGCGAGGCGACGGCGGAGAACTTCGCGGCGGTCACGCCGTTCTTCTGGGGCCGCTGGGACGAGGCGGCCCGGGCGCGCACGGCCGAGTGGCAGGCACAGAACACCAACCCGGACTCCGGCCGCTCCTTCGGCGCGCAGGGCGCTTTCGACCCGGAGGCGACGCGGGCGGCGCTCGCCCGACTCGCCGTCCCGGTGGGCCTGTTGGCGGGCGAGTACGACCTGAACAGTCCTCCCCGGTCGACGGAGGAGTTCGCGGGCCTGTTCCCGAACGCCGACACGACCTGCCGGGTGCAGGCGGGGGCGGGGCATTACCCGTGGCTGGACGACCCGAAGGCGTTCACGCGGGCCGTGGCGGACCTCCTGCGCTGAAGCCCGCCGCCCCGGGCGCTGCTCACCGGCCGCCCCAGGCCCGTGTCCCGCGATGATCCGAACGTAATTCGATTTTCCGGTCCTTCAGTCCCTTTCGGGCCCTTCAGTCCCCCGCAGGTCCCCGGGTCCGGGCGTCCGCGCGTCCGGGCGCCGCCCCGGGCCGCCCCCTGTCCACCGATCGGTGGACAGGGCGTTCCCTCCTCGGGTCGCTACCGGCCGCGCCCCGGCCCGGCACGATGCACCCATGACTCCACGCAGGACTCCGCACCGGCTCGAAGTGGCCGTTCGCGTAAGGGACTTGACCAAGCGGTACGACCGCACGACGGTCGTCGACGGCCTGGACCTGGACATCGCGCACGACGAGGCCCTCACCCTCGCCCTGAGCCCCGCCGTCGTCCTCATGGACCTGCGCATGCCCGGCAGCGGGGTGACCGCCACCGCCCGGATCACCGCCGGGGAACCGGCCGGCCGGGTCCTCAACGAGGCGACGGTCAAGACCCATCTGCTGCGCGTCTTCGGCGAGCTGGAGGTGGACGACCGCACGGCGGCGGTGACGGCGGCGGGCCGGGGGCTGCTCGCCCCGGAGGAGTAGCCCCCGGGGCGAGCAGCCTTCAGGGTCTGGCGCCTGTGCCGGGTCCGGCACGGGCGCCGCTGCCCGGGATCAGGCAGCCAGGTCCGCCTGGGAGACCTTCTGCGCGCTCTGCGCGCTCTGCGCGGGGAGCGTGACGGTGGAGTCCGGCGTCTCGACGGCCCGTGCGCAGCACGTGCGGGCCAGCAGGGCGTCAGCCGACGCCAGGGCGGCCTCGATCGTCTTCGTCGAGGTCATCACGCACAGCGTGTACGTGACGTCGTCCAGCGCCTGCCGGGACTCCGGTGTCGGGTTCTGGGCGTGGGCGAACCGGGTCTCCGCATAGCGCGTGAGGAGTGTGCGCAGCACCTTCGGGTCGGGCACCAGCATGTAAGGGTTCCCCTTCTCTTGTCCTGTTGAGTTTTGTGCACCTGTGTCGTGTGCGTCGGGTACTTCTCTGTTCGGCGTTCTTGGTGCGGGTCGCGGCATGCGTCGCATGCGTCGCGTGCGTCAGGTGGTGGCACGTCTACGCCGGGTACGCGTGCTCTTGGTGCGACTTCCCCTCTTTCACGTGCGCCACACCGGCCGGTTTGCGCCAGAGTGTGTCGCCCGCGGCACGCACGGTGAACAGAGATTACGCAGAAGACCCGTCAAGTACCCGTGAGTTAACCTTTGGCCTCCGCCGGACGGCCGTCGTCGGACAGCCTCCGTCGGACAGCCGGTGGGCCGCTCTCAGGCGGTGGTCAGCATGCCGGTGCGGAGCTGGCCGAGGATGCGGGTCAGCAGACGCGAGACCTGCATCTGGGAGATGCCGAGCACCTCGCCGATCTCGGCCTGGGTGAGCTCCTGGCCGAAGCGCATCGAGAGGATGCGGCGGTCGCGGTCGGAGAGCTGGGCGAGCAGCGGGGCCAGCGTGTGCAGGTCCTCGAAGAGTTCCATGCCCGGGTCGACCGCGCCGAAGAAGTCGGCGTACGAGACGGCGGACTTGGCGTTGTTGTCGTTGCCGGTCTCGGCGGGGAGGTCCAGGGAGCCGGCCGTGTACCCGTTGGCGGCGACCAGGCCGTCGGTGACCTCGGCCTCGGTGAGCTCCAGGAGCTCGGCGAGCTCGGCGACGGTGGGGTCCCGGTCCAGGACGGTCGCGAGCTGCTCCTTGGCCTTGGCCAGTTCGGTACGCAGTTCCTGGAGGCGGCGGGGGACGTGCACGGCCCAGGTGGTGTCGCGGAAGAAGCGCTTGATCTCGCCGGTGATGTAGGGGATCGCGAAGGAGGTGAACTCGACTTCGCGGGTGAGGTCGAACCGGTCTATCGCCTTGATCAGACCGATCGTTCCGACCTGGATGATGTCCTCCAGGTCGCCGCTCCCCCGGTTGCGGAAGCGGCGCGCGGCGAACTTCACCAGCGAGAGGTTCATCTCGATGAGGGTGTTGCGCGCGTACTGGTACTCGTGCGTGCCCTCCTCCAGCTCCTGCAGCCGGTCGAGGAACAGCTTGGAGAGCTGGCGCGCGTCCTTGGGGGCGACGGCGGTGGGGTGCGCGATGTGCGGGAGCTCGGCGGGACGGACCGGCTCTTGGGACTGCGAACCGATGTCGGCCGGGGCCACGACGGCAGTGGTGGTGGGGGCTGACAGCATCACAGTTCCTCCTTGAGTCACGGTCGTCTCCTCACCGAGCCTTGCCCGCGAACGCGTGTTCACTCTCGGCAGAGGCAATCTTTCTTCGACATATTTTCACCAAAGCCTTTCGAGGGGTGGAGAGTGCGGGCCGGGGCCGGGGAGCGCCGAGTGGGAGGCACGGATGGCGAGTCGACGCCGCGTCAGCTCACCGTCAGCTCGTTCAGGGCGACATTGCCCCACTGGGTGTTCGCCGCCTTGACCACCAGGCGGACCCGGGAGGCGGTGACGGGGGCGGGAAGGGCGAGCGTGCGGCGCTCGACGGTGGCGGTGTTGCTGTTCCAGGTGACCGCGGCGTCCGTGAGGCGGGTCGTCCAGGCGGAGCCGTCCCAGGTCTGCACGTCGACCCTGGTGAAGCCCTGCCCCTGGCCGAAGTGGGTGGCGAGGGTGACGGAGTGGACCGTGCGGGCGGTGTGGTGGTCGACGGTGACGGTCCCGGGCAGGACGGCGGGGTCGGCGCTGCCCCAACTGGTGGCCTCGCTGCCGTCGACGACGGCGGCGATCGAGCCCTGTCCGGTGCCGAGGGTGGTGGTCGCGGTCGGCGCGGGCAGGCTGCCGGCCGCGCTCTGTACCGCGCCGATGTCCCCGGGAGTACGGAGGACCGCACCCAGAATGTCCCGGCCGCCGTTGCCGGGGACCGCGACGGCGGCGCCGATCGCGGCGGAGCCGGACAGCGGAACGTACCCGGTGAGATCCGTGCGGGAGGTGGCGGTGCCGGGGGCGGTCAGCTTCGGGGCGCCCGTGACGGCGGCCGGGTCCGGCGGGACGGGCCCTCCCGCGTAGAGGTTGTTGCGGTAGGTGATGCCCGCCGTGTCGTAGGGCAGCTTCGCCTGGTTGACGATGAGGTTGTTGCGGAAGGTGACGTTCTTCGGGTTGTGGTAGACCTGCGCGATCTTGTGGAGGGGGCGGGCGGAGGTCGGGGCCGGGGCGACGTAGACCGTGTTGTGGTAGATGTCGACGCCGTCGGTGTTGGTCGAGAAGGTGAAGATCTCGTTGCCGTCGAACTGGCTGATGTTGTGCCGGATGACGGCGCTGGCCGGGGCGGTGCCGAGCGAGACGGAGATGAAGAAGCCGCCGCCGTTGTCGTGGCTGTAGTTGTACTGGATCAGGCTGTCGTGGCTGGAGGCGTCGGCGTCGAAGGCGGTGCAGTCCAGGCCCCGGCCGCCGTATCTCGCTCCGTACACCTCGTTGAACTGGACCGTGGTGCGGTCCGCCCCGGACCACCAGATGCCGACGTTGGTGGTCGTCGAGGTGGGGCGGGCGACGGTGTTGTACTCGATGAGGGTGTCGGCGACCTGGTTGGGGTTGATGCCGCCCGAACCGACGTCGTGGACGTAGTTGTCGCGGATGACCAGGCCGGTGCTGGGGGTGAAGGGCCCGTACTCGGTGGCGGGGATGTTCAGTTCGCCCCAGAGCTCGTTCCAGCCCTCGCGGCGCATCCAGGTGGACCAGGTGGTGATGCCGTACGCCTTGGTGTCGGCTATCTCGTTGTTCTCGATGCGCATGCCGGTGAAGTAGGTGGGGGTGGTGTTGCCCCGGACGTTCACCAGGATGCCGGCGGAGCCGATGTTGCCCTTGCCGACCTGGGCGATGCCGTCCGTGCCGTGGACGTGGAGGTTGCGCAGGGTGATGCCGGGGACGGGGCCGATGTCCTTGGCGCGGACCTCGACGCCGGTGCGCCAGGTGGTGCCGCCGGTGCCGTTGGTGACTTCGAGGCCGTCGAGGGTCCAGTGGGAGAGGTTGTGGAGGAGTACGGCGGAGGGGACGGTGGCGTTTCCGGCGATGACGGGCTTGCGGCCGGTGCCGTAGGAGGTGGCGGTGACGGGGGCGGCGGCGGTGCCGGAGCCGCGGGGGGCGAACTGGCCGGTCCAGGTGCGGCCGGCGGCGAAGCGGAGGGTGTCGCCGGGGAGGAAGGTGTGCTGGTTGGCGCGGGTGAGGGTGCGCCAGGGGGTGGTGGGGGTGGTGCCGTTCGCGGTGTCGGAGCCGGACTCGGAGTCGAGGTAGTAGGTGGTGCCGGGGCCGGCGGCGGGTGCGGGCCCGGTGGGGTGGCCGGGCAGTGCGGCGGAGGCGGTGCCGGGGGCGGCGAGGGCGAGGGTGGCGCCGACGGTGAGGCCGAGGAAGGTGCGGCGGGTGGGCACGGGGGCTCCTTGAGGGGTACGGGGCGGGGCCGGGCCTGTGGGGAGGGGCGGTCCGGCGGGGAGGCTGGGCGGGGGGGCGTCCCGGTGGGCCGGGAGCGGGAGGGGCCGCCCCCTTGCCCACTCGTTCCGCCCCTTCCGGGGCGGCCCCGTCGCCCGACGGGACGCAGGAAGAGGAAGGGGAGGACAGCCCCGTCGCGCAGGGGAGCCGGGTGGGGCAGGGGCACAAGGGTGGGATGAGGATTGAAAAGGTGTTTGCATATATGGCCCTCTTCGGGGCCGCGCGTCAAGAGGCCGGACGAGGCAAAGGTGTGTCGAAGTCGTAGAGGAGCGCGTCCACTTGGTCCAGCGCGTGCCGGACCGCCCCCAGCGTGACCGCCCGTTCGGCGAGCGCCGAGACCTCCAGCCGGGGAGGTTCCAGGCACAGGGGGTCCAGGTGCCGGCGCAGCGGCTCCAGCAGCACGTCCCCCGAGCGGGACACCCCGCCGCCCAGCACCACCAGGTCCGGATCCACGGTCAGGACCAGCGCCGCGATCCCCTCCGCCAGGTCGTGCGCGTACTGCTCGACCGCCCAGCGCGCCGCCGGGTCCCCCTCCCTGGCCCGCCCGAAGACATGCCCGGCGATCTCCTCGGGGCGGGTCCCCGGCGGCAGCCCCTGGCAGCCCGCCAGGTGGGACGGGGCCCGGTGCCAGCCCACCAGCGGCAGCGCCCCGATCTCCCCCGCCGTGCCCCGGCGCCCGCGGTGGATGCGCCCGCCGATGAGCATCCCGGCCCCGGTCCGCACGCCGGAGAGGACGAAGACCAGGTCGGACACGTCCTGGGCCAGTCCGGTCCAACTCTCGGCCAGCGCCGCCAGGTTGCAGTCGTTCTCGACCAGGACCGGGCAGTCGAAGCCGCCGCCGAGTTCGCCGGCGAGGTCGACGCCCACCCAGTCCGGCAGCCCCACGCACATGCGCACCACGCCCTCGGCCGTCACCACCCCCGTGGTGCCGACGCAGACGGCCGCGATCCCGCCCGCCCCGAGCCCGGCCTCCTCCAGGGCCTCCCGCATCACCGCCCGGGTCGCCGCCAGCCGCTCCGCGCGCCCGCAGTCGGCCGCCACCGGCCGGGTGCGCGAGGCCGCCGCCGCTCCCGACAGATCGGCGACCTGCGCGCGCACGCTGTACGAGCCGATGTCCACGCCGAGCACATGGCTGCCCGCGGCGTGGAAGGCCACCAGCCTGGCCGGGCGGCCCATCTGCCCTGCCTCCGGGGGAAGTTCCCGCAGCCAGCCCGCCGCCAGCAGCTCCTCCACCAGGCTCTCCACGGTGGGCCGGGACAGCCCGACCCGCCGGGCCAGCTCGGTGAGGCTGGTCGGCCCGCGGTCCCGGACGGTGCGCAGCGTCGTGACCAGGTTGATCCGGCGCAGCCGGGAGGTGTCGCCTCCGTGCTGTGTCAAAACGTCACCGTCGTTCCCTTGACAGAGTCTGTACGGACAAATAAAAACAGTCTTCATTAGTAACTGGCAAGCATCTCCCCTGCCGGTGAAGCGAGTTCGGCGACGGGCTCTTCGGAAGGACTTCCATGGTCACACTCGCCGTCATCGGCGCCGGACTGCGCGGGCAGAGTTATGCCCGGCGCGCCCTGGAGACCGGGCGGGCCACGGTGGTCGCGGTGGCCGAGCCCGATCCCGTACGCCGTCGGACGATGGCCGAGGAACACGGCGTACCACCGGAGCGGACGTTCGCGCACTGGCGCGAACTGCTCGCCGGGGAACGCCTCGCGGACGCGGCGATCGTCTCCACGCAGGACCGCATGCACCGCGAACCCGCGGTGCGGGCGGCCGAGTTGGGGTACGACATCCTGCTGGAGAAGCCGATGGCGCACAGCGAGGAGGAGGCGCACGCCATCGCCGGGGCCGCCGCGCGGGCCGGGGTGCTGCTCGCCGTCTGCCACGTCATGCGCTACACCCCGTACACCGCGGCCCTCAAGGAGATCGTGGACGCGGGCCGGATCGGACAGGTCGTGAACATCCAGCACCTGGAGCAGATCGGCTGGTGGCACCAGGCGCACTCGTTCGTACGGGGCAACTGGAGCCGTGAGGACGAGTCGGCCCCGATGCTGCTGGCCAAGGCCTGTCACGACCTGGACTGGATCACGTACATCAAGGGCGAACTGCCCGCACGGGTCAGCTCGTTCGGGGCGCTGACGCACTTCCGGCCCGAGCACCGGCCCGAGGGCGCCGCGGACTCCTGCCCGTCCTGCCCGGTCGAGCGGAGCTGCGCCTACTCCGCCAAGCGCCTCTACCTGGGGTGTCTGGGCGATCCCGACAAGGAGTTCTGGCCGCTGTCGGCGGTGACCGGGGCGCGTACCGAGGCGGGCGTGCTGGCCGCGCTGGCGGACAGCCCGTACGGCAGGTGCGCCTACGCCGGCGGGAACGACGTCCTGGACAACCAGGTGGTGAGCCTGGAGTTCGCCGACGGCACGAACGCGACGTGCACGGTGACGGCGTTCGCCGCGCTGGAGCACCGCAAGACGCGGATCTTCGGCACGCTCGGCTCGGTGGAGGGCGACGGGGTGACCCTGCGGCTGCACGACTTCCTCACGGACACGGTGACGGTCGTCGGGACCGGCTCCGGTGCGAACGCGTCGGCGGCGGCGGGGCACGGCGGCGGCGACGCCACGATGTTCGACGCGTTCGTGGCCGCGGTGGACAAGCAGGACCCGAGCCTGGTCCTGAGCAGCGGTGACGAAAGCCTCGCCACGCACCGGGTGGTGTGGGCGGCGGAGCGCGCGCGGCACACGGGCACGGTGGTGACGCTCGACGCGCCGACCGGCCCCCTCTCCCCCTGAGCCCCCTGAATCCTCTCGGCCCTCTCTTCCCCGTCCGAAGTCCTTGCAGTCCCGAAGACGCGATGAAAGGCACTACCACCATGCGCAAGCTGACGACCGTCCTGACCGTGGGCGCACTCGCCCTGGGCGTGGGCGCCTGCGGCAAGAAGAACGGCGGCGGCGACAGCGCTTCCGCGGGCAAGGAGCTAGTCTACCGCTCCTCCTGGGGTGCGGACGAGCCGCAGGGCAAGGCCATCAAGACGCTCTTCGACGACTTCGCGAAGGAGACCGGCGCCGAGGTCGACGTGAAGTTCGTGGGCCGCAAGGGCAACGACAACCTCGCCACGGAGATGGCGGCGGGGCAGGGCCCGGACCTGTTCGACACCTCCACCGACACCATCGACCGGTTCGCGGCGCAGAACCTGGCCGCACCGCTCGACGACGTACTGAAGAAGCAGGTGCCCGGGGAGTCGAAGCCGGTGTCGCAGGTGCTGTCGAAGGCGGTGCGGGGCGCGTCCAGTACGGACAAGGGCCTGGCCTTCGTTCCGCACACCGTCATCTCCACCGCCGTGTGGTTCGACGCGAGCAGGCACCCGGTGAAGACGCCGAAGAGCTGGGAGGAGTTCGTCGCGTACCTGGACACGGCGAAGCAGGCGGGGCGTACGCCGATCGGGCAGGACGGCACGATCAACTTCTACAACGTGTACTGGTTCTACAGCGCGCTGGTACGGGCGAACGGCGAGGGCAGCATGAAGGCGCTCGCCACCGACCCGGCCGCCTGGGACCGGCCGGAAGTGCTGGAGGCGGCGAAGAAGGTGGAGCGGCTCGCGCGGGGCGGGTACTTCCAGAAGGACTTCATGGCGACCAAGTTCCCGGCCGCCCAGGACGGCTGGGCGCAGGGGCAGTACGACCTGAACCTCAACGGGACGTGGCTCGCGGGCGAGACGAAGCCCAAGCTGGCCGCCGGCGCCGAGGTGACGTCCTTCCAGCTCCCGGTCGGCGGCGCGGAGTCGGTGGAGGTCGGCACGCTCGGCTGGGGGGTGAACGCGAAGGGCCGCAACCCGGAGACGGCGAAGGAGTTCCTCGCCTTCGCGCTGAAGAAGGAGTACGCGCAGGCGATGTCGCGGAGCGCGCTGAGCATCCCCGCCCGCGAGGACGTGCCCGCGCCCGCCCACCTGGCCGGGATACAGCAGGACGTGACGCGGGCCAAGGCCACGCACCGGACGTACGACGGGGCGGCCGCCGACCAGAAGTGGTGGAACGACGTATTCCTGCCGATCGACGACAAGCTGGTGTCGGGGAAGTCGGACGCGGCGGCGTTCGTCGAGGAGGGCAAGGCCGCGACGGCCGCCCACCTGAAGAACAAGGGCTGACGCGATGGGGACGACCACGGTGGCCCCCGGCCCGGTCGGCGAGGCGGAAAGCCCGGTTCCGGCCGCGCCGGCACCGTACGGGACGAAGCGCGGGAAGCTCCGCCCCGCCCGGGAGCGCGCCTTCTGGCCCTTCCTCCTGCCGGCGCTGCTCGGCTACAGCGTGCTGTTCGTGCTGCCCGCGCTGTACGGGTTCTGGGTCAGCCTGAACAGGTGGGCGGGCCCGGGTTCCGCGATGGAGTGGAAGGGGTTCGGGAACTACGCGGCGCTGCTGGAGAACGAGGCGTTCCGCACCTCCTTCGTCAACACCTTCGTACTGGCGCTGGGCGGCGGCCTCGCGGTCTTCGCCTTCACCTTCCTGTCCATGGTGGTGCTGCGGCAGGCCAAGGGACGCGGCTTCATCCGGTCCGTGGTCTTCCTGCCGATGATCATCTCGCTGATCGCGGTGGGCGCGGCCATCGGCTTCCTGCTCAATCCGGACGGCGCGGTCAACACCGTCTTCGACCGGCTGGGGCTCGATCCGCAGCCGTGGCTGGGCCCGGACATGGTGTTCCGGTGCGTGATCGGCGGGCTCGTCTGGTCGAGCACGGGCTTCTACGTGGCGCTGATGATGTCGGCGGCGGACTCCATCCCGCCCCACCTCTACGAGGACGCCAAGCTGGTCGGGGCGACGCGGTGGGAGCAGTTCCGCCACATCACCCTGCCGCTGACCTGGGACGTCTTCGCGGTGTGCGCGGTGCTCTGGGTGGTCAACAGCCTGAAGGTGTTCGAGATCGTGATCGCCTTCACGACGGCCGGCACGCCCGGCAGTCCGCCGCTCCAGGCGCGGACGGTGGCGGTGCAGCAGTTCCTGTCGGTCACCAACAACGGCGGTGCTCCGGACCTGGGGTCGGCGGCGGCGATGGGCGTCTTCGTACTGGTCGTGACGGTGGTGCTGGTGTGGCTGACCCGTCGGATCACCCGGCGCGAACGAGTGGAGTTGTCATGAATACGACCGTGACGGACCGGGACCCGTGGACCCCGCGCAGGCTGTTCGGCGACCTCCTCGTCCCCCGGGCCACGACGCTCGCCCTGTGGGCCTGGGTGGTGTTCAACCTGGCGCTGGTGGGATGGGTGGGGGTGCAGTCGCTCAAGGAGTCGGGCGAGGTGTGGATCTCGCCGTTCGGCTTTCCGGACAGCCCGCGGTGGAGCAATTACTCCACCGCGTGGAAGGCGGCGGGCTTCTCCTCCGCCGCCCTCAACAGCACGGTCCTCACCCTGCTCGGCGCCTTCCTGATCGTGGCCCTCGCGGCCCCGGCCGCCTACGTGCTCGCCCGCTCGACGCGCCGGGTCGCCGGGCCGCTGACCGGCTACTTCGCGATGGGCATGAGCATCCCGTTGCAGACGGTCGTCATCCCGATCGTGGTCATCAAGCTGTCGGTCAGCAGCTTCATGACCGACTGGGTGACGGGCTGGTGGGACAACCGCATCACGCTCCTGGTCTTCCAGGTCGTGCTGTCCCTCCCCTTCACGGTCTTCGTCCTGACCGGCTACCTCCGCTCGCTGCCCTCGGAGATCGAGGAGGCCGCGGAACTGGACGGCGCGGGCCCGCTGCGCGCCTTCCTCCAGGTCGTCCTGCCCCTGGCGAAACCGGCCATGACGACGGTCCTCGTCCTGAACGTCATCGGCCTCTGGAACGAGACGCTCCTCGCTCTCCTCATCACCCCGCTCCCGGAGGAACGGACGCTGCCCGCGGCGCTGCTGAGCCTGTACGGCAGCATGCAGTACAGCTCGGACTGGGGGGCGCTGTTCGCCGGGATCACGATCCTGGTGTACCCGATGATCGTGCTGTACCTGTGGCTGGGACGGCGGATCGTGGAGGGGATGACGGCGGGCATCGGCAAGTAGGAGCACCCCTCATCCGGTGCGGGGCGCGCGGTCTCCCACCGTGCGCAGGAAGTCCAGCAGGGCAGCGTTGAACCGAACCGGCTGCTCCGCGCCCGGGAGGTGCCCCGCGTCGTCGATGACGGTGAGGGTCGCGTGCGGGACCAGCCGGTGGATCTCCTGGGCCGTGGCGACCGGCGTGTAGACGTCGTCCGCGCCGACCAGGATCAGGGTGGGGACGGTGACGCCGGGAAGGGTCTCCCGGTAGTCGGGGCGTTCGGCGCGGCCCCGCAGGGCGGCGGCCGCGCCACGGGGGTCGGTGGTGCGCATCATGGTCAACACGCTTTCCGCGAGCGCGGGTTGGGCCGTGACGTTGTACGGGGCGAGCATCTTGTCGATGACCTCGTCGGCGTAGCCCGCCATGCCTTCGGCCAGCAGGCGGTCGGCGAGAGCGTTGCGGAACGCCTTGCCCTCGTCGGTCTCGGCGGGTGCCGAGGTGTCGGAGAGGACCAGTCCGCGCACCCGCCGCGGGTGCCTGCGGTGGAACTCCATCGCGATCTGGCCGCCCATCGACACTCCCCCGACCACCGCACCGGGCAGGCCCAGGTGGTCGAGGAGGGCCGCGAGGTCGTCGGCGAAGGCGGAGAGGTGCGTCGCGGGCGCGTCGGCGGGGAGCGGACTGTCGCCGTAACCGCGCAGGTCGGGAGTGAGAACCCGGTGGCCGTGCGCCACCAGTTCGCGCACCTGCGGGGCCCAGAGCGTGCGGTTGAAGGGGTGACCGTGGACGAGGAGGACCGGGAGGCCGTCCTCGGGACCGTGGTCGTCGTAGTGGAGGGTGGCGTTCTGGACCTCGTGGGTGCGCATGGGCACACGATACGAGCCTGATCACCGATGGCGGGAGGGGGAAGCGGTGCGGGTGCGGAGGAGCCCGGAAGGCCCCTCCGCCGGTATTCAGGGGCCCGTCACCCCGTCGATGCGTTCCCTGATCAGGTCGGCGTGGCCGTTGTGGCGGGCGTACTCCTCGATCATGTGGACCAGGATCCAGCGCAGCGACACCGTGTCGCTCCCGGCCATCGCCGCCTCCGCCGCGGTGAGGCGGCCGGGGGCGTCGAGGGGGGCCGCGGCGGAGAGGGCCCGGTTGCGGTCGACCGTCGCGCGCCAGGCGTCGAGCGCTTCGGTGATGCCGCCGCGCGCGCCGGGCCCGCCGGCCTCCCCGGTGCCGGTCCGCGCGCTGTCGCCCTCCTCCGCGTCGAGTGCGAAGCCGCCGTCCCGGCGCACGAGGTCACCGAGGTCGACCGCCTCGCCCGCGAAGACCTCCTGGAACCAGTGCCGTTCCACCCCCTCCAGGTGCCGGACCAGCCCGAGCAGCGTCATGGAGGACGGCGGCACGGAGGCGGTCCGTATCTGCTCGTCGTCCAGTCCCCGGCACTTCAGGGCCAGCGTCGCACGATGGAAGTCCAGCCAGCTCTCCAGCATGGTGCGTTCGTCCGCGTGCGGCGGGGGGACCGGTCGGCCGTCGGGCATCGTGTTCATGGACCTCACTGTGGCACGGGGGTCCGACAACGCCCCGGGAGCGCGCGCACGGCACGGACCGCCCCGGTCCGCAAGGTCCGCGGAGGCCGCCCGCACCCGTGGCGCCCCCGTCCCTTGACCGGCCTTCTCCGCCGTGCCTAATCTGCCGGGACCACCCCAACATCCGACATTGTGAACGCCGTTCGAGATATCGGATATGTAGTGCGAGGAGAGGCCACCGTGTCAGCAATACCCGCAGGGCCCGCGTCCAGCTCCCGGGCGCGTGCGGTCTGGAGCGTCGACCCCCGGACCGACGAACGGCGCGAGCAGGTCGGGACGGAGGCCACGCCCGAAACCGTCGACGCGGCGGTCCGGGCCGCGCACGACGCCCGCCCGGCCCTCGCGGACCGGGGCGTGCGGGCCGCCTTCCTCCGCACCGTCGCCGAGGAACTGGAGCAGGCACGCGCGGAACTGGTGGCGGCGGCCGACGCGGAGACCGCGCTCGGCGACGTACGGCTGAACGGCGAACTCACCCGCACCTGCTACCAGTTGCGGTCCTTCGCCGACACCGTCGACGAGGGTTCGTTCCTCGACGTCATCATCAGCCATCCGGACGCCGACGCCACCCCGCCCGTCCCCGACCTGCGCCGCTACAAGATTCCGCTCGGCGTCGTCGCCGTCTACGCGGCCTCCAACTTCCCCTTCGCCTTCTCGGTGGCCGGCGGCGACACCGCGAGCGCCTTCGCGGCGGGCTGTCCGGTCGTGGTCAAGGCCCACCCCGACCACCCCGCGACCTCCGAGCTGACCGCCGCCGCCGTGCGCCGGGCCGCGGCCGCGCACAAGGTCCCGGAGGGTGTGCTCGGGCTCGTGCACGGCTTCGACGCCGGGGTCGCGCTGGTCGAGTACCCGCTGGTCGCCGCCGCCGGTTTCACCGGTTCGGTACGGGGCGGACGTGCCCTCTTCGACGCGGCGGCCGCCCGGCCCGTGCCCATCCCCTTCCACGGTGAACTGGGCTCGCTCAACCCGGTGCTGGTCACCGAGGCGGCCGCCGCCGAGCGGCCCGAGGAGATCGGCGCGGGACTGGCCGGTTCCATGACCATGGGGGTGGGCCAGTTCTGCGTGAAGCCGGGGCTCGTCCTGGCCCCGGCGGGCGCGGCGGGCGACCGGCTGGTCACGGCGCTCGGGCAGTCGCTGGGCGAGGCGGGCGCGGGCGTGATGCTGGACCACCGGATGCGCGAGAACTTCGTGGCGGGTGTGGCCGAGCGCGCGCAGCTGCCCGAGGTGGAGTCCCCGGTACGGCCCGGCCCCGGGCCGGACGCCCACACCGTCGGCCCCGGCTTCCTCACCGTGCCCGCCGCCGCCCTCGCCCGGGACGGGAGTGCGCACGCCCTGCTCCTGGAGGAGTGCTTCGGCCCGGTGACCGTCGTCGCCCGCTACACGGACGCCGCCGAGGCGGAGGCCCTGCTCGCCCGGCTTCCCGGCAACCTCACCGCCACCGTCCACGTCTCCGCCCCGGAGGCGGCGGGCGCCGAGGGCGACCCGGGCCTCCTCGCCCGGCTGACCCCGCTGGCGGGCCGGGTCCTGGTCAACGCCTGGCCCACGGGCGTCGCCGTGGCCCCCGCCCAGCACCACGGCGGCCCCTACCCGGCCACCACCTCGACCTCCACCTCGGTCGGCACCACGGCCGCCGAGCGGTGGCTGCGCCCGGTCACGTACCAGAACACCCCGGACGCCCTCCTCCCCCCGGAGCTCCGCGAGTCCAACCCGCTGGGCCTGCCGCGCGTGGTGGACGGCCGCAGGGAGGGCTGAGCGCTCACCCGCCGAAGGCCGGGGACGGCAGTCCCCGGCCCGCGTCCGGCAGGACGAGCAGCGAGCCCGCCAGCGGGTGCGCGGGACGCCGGGCGGAGCGGGCGGTGGTGATGTAGAGGTCGCGCAGGCCCGGGCCGCCGAAGGCGCAGGCCGTGGGACGGGGCACGGGGAGGCGGACCGTGCGGTCGAGGCGGCCGTCGGGGGTGTAGCGGCGGAGCTGGCCGCCGTCCCAGAGGGCGACCCAGACGCAGCCCTCGGCGTCGACGGTGAGGCCGTCGGGGAATCCGGCGCCGGGTTCGATCTCGACGAACGGCCGCCGGTTGACGGGGAGGTGGTCCGCCACGTCGCACACGTCGACGCGCCGGGTGGGGCTGTCCACGTAGTAGACGCGGGGGCTCAGCGGGCACCAGCCGATGCCGTTGCTGACGGTCACGGAGGGGAAGAGCGCGGTGGGTTCGGCGGTGGCGGCGTCGACGCGGACCAGGTGCCCGCCGCCGGGAGCCTCGTCGTAGCGCATGGTGCCGGCCCAGAGGGAGCCGTCCGGGGCGACCGCCGCGTCGTTGCCGCGCCGGCCGGGCACGGGATCGTGCAGGAGCCAGCGGAAGGCCCCGTCGGTGCCGTAACTCCCCACGCCGTCCCGGAGGTTGACGACCAGGCCGCCGTCGGTGGTCGGCTTCGCGGCGCCCACGTGCTGCTCGGTGGCCATGACGGTGCGGCGGCCGGTGCCGGGGGCGTAGGTGTGGACGCGGGAGCCGAGGATGTCGACCCAGATCAGCCGGCCGGCGACCGGGTCCCAGGTGGGGCCCTCGCCGAGTACCGCGTGTTCGCGTACCGCGACCTCCACGCGGGAGCCCCCTTCCGTACGCGGCCTCATGCGGGACGGCCCCGGTGGCCGAGCCGCAGCGAGAGGTCGGCGGCGCCCTCGGCGGCCAACTCGGCCAGCTCCGCCCCGCGTTGCTCGGTCCAGCGGATCATCGGGACGGACACCGAGAGCGCGGCGACCACCCGTCCGGTGCTGTCGCGCACCGGGGCGGCGACGCAGCTCACGTCGGGGTTGGACTCGCGGTGCTCGGTGGCCAGGCCGCGCGCGCGGATCGCGGCGAGGGCCTGTTGGAGCGCTGCGGGGTCGGTGATGCTGTGCGGGGTCATCGCGACGAGTTCCCGGCCGTCGACGCGGGAGCGCAGTTCGGCCTCGGGCAGGGAGGCGAGCAGCATCTTGCCGACGGCGGTGCAGTGCGCGGGGAGCTTGCGGCCCGCGGCGGAGACCATGCGGACCGCGTGGGTGGAGTCGACCTTCGCGATGTAGATGACGTCGGTGTCTTCGAGCACGGCGACGTGCACGGTCTCGTCACAGGTCTCGGCGACCTCGCGGGCCACCCGCCGGCCCTCGGCCGCGAGGTCGAGCTGCTCGGCGTACCGGCTGCCCAACTGGTGGGTGCGCACGCCCAGTCGGTAGCGGCCCGGCTGCTCGGGGACGGTCACCAGGTAGTTGCGGGCGGCGAGGGTGGTGACGAGTTCGTGGACGGTGGTGCGGGGCAGGTTCAGCCTGCGGGTGATGTCGGGGGCGGAGAGCGTGCCGTCGCCCTCCAGGAACAGTTCGAGTATGTCCAGTGCTCTGGTCACTGCGGGAACATGGCGCCCCATGGCCGTCCACCCACTCTCCGCGTCTTGAGTGTTCGAGATTCCGGCCGCTGACCGGTATGACGAACGCACAGTAGCCCCGGGGGCCGCGGCGGGCAATGGCCGGGCGGCGTCTCCGGGGTTTCCCGCGCCACCCATTGACACCTTCCGGGCCGCTGGCTACGGTCACGCCAACATTTCGAACGTGTGTCGAAATATCGAACATCCCAGACGTTCCCTCTCCGGCTCGGAGCCCCGGCTCAGAAGGAGCAACTTCCGTGCGCATCACGGGCATCACCACCCATGTCGTCGGGACCCCCTGGCGCAACCTCACCTACGTCCTCGTGCACACCGACGAGGGCCTCACCGGTATCGGCGAGACCCGGATGCTCGGGCACACCGACGCCCTGATCGGCTATCTGAACGAGGCCGCCCCCCACCACGTCGTCGGCGCGGACCCCTTCGACACCGAGGCCCTGGTGCGCCGGATGAAGTACGGCGACTACGGCCGGGCCGGCGAGATCGTCATGTCCGGCATCGCGTGCGTCGAGATGGCCTGCTGGGACATCAAGGGCAAGGCGCTCGGCGTCCCGGTCTGGCAGTTGCTCGGCGGAAAGGTCACCGACCGCGTCAAGGCGTACGCCAACGGCTGGTACACCACCGAACGCACCCCGGAGGCGTACCACAAGGCGGCGCGCGGGGTGATGGAGCGCGGCTACCGCGCCCTGAAGATCGACCCGTTCGGGACCGGGCACCTCGAACTCGACGCCGAGCAGAGCCGGTACGCGGTCTCGCTGATCGAGGCGGTACGGGACGCGATCGGCCCGGACGCCGAGCTCATGCTGGAGATGCACGGCCGCTTCAGCCCGTCCACGGCGGTGCGCCTCGCCAGGGAGATGGCGCCCTTCCGGCCCGCGTGGCTGGAGGAGCCGGTGCCGCCGGAGAACCTCAAGGCGCTCCAGAAGGTCGCCGCGAAGGTGGACATGCCGATCGCGACGGGCGAGCGCGTCCACGACCGCATCGAGTTCCGCGAACTGTTCGAGTCGCAGGCCGCCGACATCATCCAGCCGGACCTGGGCCACATCGGCGGCATCGCGGAGACCCGCAAGCTGGCCGCGACCGCCGAGACGCACTACACGCTGATCGCCCCGCACAACGTCGGCGGCCCGGTCCTGACGGCGGCCTCCCTCCAGGTCGGCTTCACCACGCCGAACTTCAAGGTCCTGGAACACTTCAACGACTTCGCCGACGCCGAGATCAAGAAGGTCGTCAGGGGTGCTCCGCGGGTGGACCCGGAAACGGGCTGCTTCGAGATCTCGTACGCCCCCGGGCTCGGCGTGGAGCTGGACGTGGACGCGGCGGCCGAGTTCCCGCAGCAGCAGGCGCGGTTCGACCTGTGGGCCGAGGGCTGGGAGAAGAGGGCGCCCAAGTGAGCCCCAAAGCTGCCCGCAGCCGCTCCGTCGTCGTCGACCGGCCGGGGGAGCACCGCCTGGTGGCAGGCGAGCTGCCGGAGCCCGGTCCCGGCGAGGTGCTGATCGAGGTCGCCGCCGCCGGGCTCTGCCTGAGCGACCGCGAGGTGTACGACGGCCACCGCGACCCCGGCTTCGTGCGCTATCCGCTGGTGCCGGGGCACGAGTGGTCCGGCACCGTGGCGGCGGTCGGGCCCGGCGTCGACCCCGCGCTGACCGGCCGCCGGACCGTGGCCGAGGGGTTCAGGTCCTGCGGTGCGTGCGAGCGCTGCCGGTGCGGCGAGACGAGCCTGTGCACCAGCGGGTACGCGGAGACCGGCTTCACCGAGCCAGGGGCCTTCGCCGACCACCTCACCGTGCCCGCACGGCTGCTGCACCTGCTGGCGGACGACGCCGACCTGCGCGCGGCGGCCCTCCTGGAGCCCGCCGCGGTCGTCGCGGCAGCCGTACGGTGCGGCCGGCCGGGCCCCGGCGGACGGATCGCGGTGGTGGGCGCGGGCACCCTCGGGCTGCTCGCCGTACAACTGCTCGCGGCGTTCTCGCCCGCGGAGCTGACGGTGGTCGACCCCCGGGCCCCGCGCGGCGAGCAGGCGCGGAGGTTCGGCGCGACGCGGGCGCTGACGCCGGACGAAGCCCGGTCGGCGTACGGGCACTTCGACCTGGTGGTCGAGACGGCGGGCGCGCCGACCACGGCCGCCGAGTCCTGTCTGCTGGCCCGGCGGGGCGGGCGGGTGGTGCTCACGGGGATGTTCGCGCCGGGTGCGGCGGGGATCGACCCGGTGCACCTCTCGCTGAGCCAGTTGGAGGTGCGCAGTGTGTTCGGGGCGCCGTCGTCGGCCTGGTCGCAGGCGGTGCGGGCGTTCGGGCTCGGGCTGCTGGATCCGGGGCCGCTGATCACGCACGAGTTCCCGCTGGAGCGGTTCGGGGAGGCGATCGCGCTGGTGGGCGGGGGCGACCCCGCGACCGGGAAGGTGCTGCTGAGGCCGTAGCGCCGCCGGGCCGCCGGGCCGCCGACCGCGCGGGGGCACGCCTGCCCGCCGCCCCCGCGGTCCCCTTCAGGGCACCCCGCCCCCCAATTGCCCCCTGCACGATCGCTTCACGCCGTCCGCATCCCTTCCTCGGCGCTCCGGGGCTACTCTCCGCCCCATGCCTCGCTTCGGCAGTGCCTCGTGACCACTTCCCCGACCGTTGTTCGACATCCCGAACGCTACTTACGGAGCACCATGCCCCCTGTGCCCCCCGCGACCGACTCCCCCCGCCGCCCCGGCGCCCACGCGCTCGCCCGGATAGGGCATCCCTTCCCCGCCGTCGACCCCGCCGACGCCTCCCCGCACGCCTTCCCCGACGGCGGCACCTGGCGCACCGAGATCCCCTCGGTCGAGGGGCCCGAAGCGCTCGCCGCCGTGCTGAAGGAGAGCGCCGCCCTGGACGTTCCGGTGCACCGGATCAGCCAGGGGTCCGGCGTCTGGATGCTCACCGACGCCGAGATCACCGAGATGGCCGAGGCGTGCGCGGCGCGCGGCATCGAGCTGTGCCTGTTCACCGGCCCGCGCGGCACCTGGGACATCGGCGGCTCCACCCGCAGCGACTCCGGCGGCGGCGGACTGCGCGCCCGGGGCCACGACGCGCTCGCCGGATGCGTCGAGGACGCCGTACGGGCGACGGAGCTGGGGGTGCGCTGCCTGCTCGTCGCCGACGAGGGCGTGCTGTGGAGCCTGCACCGGATGCGCGCCGCCTCGGTCCTGCCCGCCGACGTCACCTTCAAGCTGTCCGCGCTGACCGGCCCGGTCAACCCCGCGTCGTACGCCGTCTACGAGCAGCTCGGCGCGGACTCCCTCAACGTGCCCTCCGACCTCACCCTCGGCCATCTCACCGAGATCCGCCGGGTCAGCGCCGCGCCCATGGACATGTACGTCGAGGCGCCGGACGACCTGGGCGGCTACGTCCGGATGTACGAGGTCGCCGAGCTGATCCGGCGCGGCGCTCCGCTCTACCTGAAGTTCGGGCTCAGCCGCTCCCCCGGCATCTACCCTTACGGCGCGCAGCTCCGGGACACCGCGCTCGCCTCGGCGCGCGAACGCGTCCGGCGCGGGCGGCTGGTGCTCGACCTGCTGGCCCGGCACGGCGCCGACGGCGGGATGTCGCCGCTGGGCGCACGGCTGCCGGGGGCGCTGCGCCGGTTCACCGCGCCGGGCGGGCCCGTCGACGCAACCCTCTCGTCAGAGGAGAAGTAGCCATATGCGCAACAACCGCACCACAGGACCCCTCGTCTCCTTCGCCCTCGCCGCCCTCCTGCTCAGCACGGTCACCGCCTGCGGCCAGGAGGCGCGGGGCGGCAGCCGCTACCGGCCGGACACCGGCAAGGGCGGCACGATCGGGCTCGCGATGCCCACCAAGGCGTCCGAACGCTGGATCGCCGACGGCCAGAACATGGCGAAGCAGTTCCAGAAGGCCGGCTACCGGACCGACCTCCAGTACGGCGACAACAAGGTCGAGAACCAGATCGCCCAGCTCGAGAACATGATCACCAAGGGGCGCAAGCTGCTGGTGGTCGCCGCGATCGACGGCTCGGCGCTGACCGAGGTGCTCCAGCGCGCGCACGACGCGGGCATTCCCGTGATCAGCTACGACCGGCTCATCCTGGGCACCCCGAACGTCGACTACTACGCGTCCTTCGACAACGAGCGGGTCGGCGAGCTGATGGCCACCTACATCGTCGGCAAGCTGAAGCTGGGCGCCCCGTCGAAGGACCCGGACGCGAAGAAGCACAACATCGAGCTCTTCGCGGGCTCCCCCAACGACAACAACACCAAGTACTTCTGGAACGGGGCCCTGAAGGTCCTCCAGCCGTACCTGGCGAGTGGTCAGCTCGTGGTCCGCAGCGGCCAGACGAAGATGAACCAGGCCACCACCCTGGACTGGGACGGCGGCACCGCCCAGAAGCGGATGGACGACCTGATCAGCAAGAACTACGGCGACCAGCGCGTGGACGCGGTGCTCTCCCCCTACGACGGCATTTCGATCGGCATCATCTCCGCCCTCAAGAGCGCCGGTTACGGTACGAGGAGCCAGCCGCTGCCCGTGGTGACCGGGCAGGACGCGGAGCTGGCGTCGGTCAAGTCCATCATCGGCGGCGAGCAGACGCAGACCGTCTACAAGGACACCCGCAAGCTGGCCGCACAGGCGGTCGCCATGAGCGACGCCGTACTGAACGGCAAGAAACCGCAGGTCAACAACACCACCGACTACGACAACGGCAAGAAGGTCGTGCCGTCGTACCTGCTGAAGCCGGTGAGCATCGACAAGTCGAACACGCGACTCCTGGTGGACGAGGGGTACTTCACGGCGGGACAGCTCCGGTGAGGGCTCCGGCGGCGGCCCGTCCCGTGCTGGAGATGCGCGGCATCACCAAGACCTTCCCCGGCGTCACGGCCCTCTCCGAAGTCAGCCTGACCGTCCGCGACGCCGAGATCCACGCGATCTGCGGCGAGAACGGCGCCGGGAAGTCGACCCTGATGAAGGTGCTGAGCGGGGTCCACCCGCACGGCTCCTACGAGGGCGAGATCCTCTTCGAGGGCGAGCCGGTGGCGTTCAGGGACATCCGCGCCAGCGAGCAGCGCGGCATCGTGATCATCCACCAGGAGCTGGCCCTCGTCCCCCATCTCTCGATCGCCGAGAACATCTTCCTCGGCAATGAGCAGACCGGCGGCGGACGGCGGTTCCTCAAACGCGGCTTCGTCGATTGGAACGACACCCTGCGCCGCGCGGGCGTCCTGCTCAAGCGGGTGGGCCTGCCCGACAAGCCGCAGACCCCGATCGCCGACATCGGCGTGGGCAAGCAGCAGCTCGTGGAGATCGCGAAGGCGCTCGCCAAGGAGGTGAGGCTGCTCATCCTCGACGAGCCGACGGCGGCGCTGAACGACGAGGACAGCGCGAAGCTGCTCGACCTGATCCTGGAGCTGCGCGAGCAGGGCATCGCCTGCATCGTCATCTCCCACAAGCTGGGCGAGATCCGCCGCATCGCCGACACGGTGACGGTGCTGCGCGACGGCCGCACCATCGAGTCCCTGACGGTACGTCAGTCCATTGGCTCAGCAGCCGAGTTGGCCGAGGACCGGATCATCCGCTCGATGGTCGGCCGGGACCTGGACCACCGCTTCCCCGAGCGCAGCACGTACCGGGGCGAGGACGCGGGCAGCACCGCGCTGGCCGTCAGCGGCTGGACCGTCCGCCACCCGGTGGACCAGCAGCGCCTCGTGGTCGACGACGTCTCCCTGACCGTCCGGCGGGGCGAGATCGTCGGCATCGCGGGCCTGATGGGCGCGGGCCGCACCGAACTGGCCATGTCGGTCTTCGGGCGCTCCTACGGGCGTTACGTCGCCGGGCGCGTCGAGGTCGGCGGCCGGGAGGCCGACGTACGCACCGTTCCGGCGGCGATCGGGGCGGGCCTGGCGTACGTCACCGAGGACCGCAAGCAGTACGGCCTCAACCTCATCGACAACATCAACCGCAACATCTCCCTGGCCTCCCTGCCCGGGATGCGGCGGCGCGGCGTGGTCGACGAGCACCACGAGCGGCAGGTCGCCGAGGGCTACCGCCGTTCCATGAACATCAAGTCCCCCACGGTCTTCGAGCAGGTCGGGCGGCTGTCCGGCGGCAATCAGCAGAAGGTGGTGCTGAGCCGCTGGATCCACGCCGACCCCGAGGTGCTGATCCTGGACGAGCCGACGCGCGGGATCGACGTCGGCGCGAAGTTCGAGATCTACACGGTGATCGACCGGCTCGCGGCAGCGGGCAAGGCGGTCCTGTTCATCTCCTCGGAGCTGCCGGAACTCCTCGGCATGTGCGACCGGATCTACACGATGGCCGAGGGCCGGCTGACCGGCGAGGTGTCCCGCGCGGACGCCACCCAGGAAACGCTGATGCGCCACATGACGCAGACGAAGAATCGGAGCTGAGGCCCGCCATGACCACTGCCACTCCCCTGCGCGAGGACGCACCGGCCGGGCCGCCGTCCGGACGTCCGGCCGCCCTCACCGCCCTCCTCGACAGCATGCGCACGAACATGCGCCAGTACGGCATGCTCGTCGCCCTGCTGTTCATCGTCGTCCTCTTCCAGATCTGGACCGGCGGCACGCTGCTCCTGCCCAACAACGTCTCCAACCTGATCCAGCAGAACGGCTACATCCTCATCCTGGCCATCGGCATGATGATCGTCATCATCGCCGGGCACATCGACCTCTCGGTCGGCTCGCTGGTCGCCTTCGTCGGCGCGATGTCCGCCGTCATGATGGTCAAACAGGACATGCCCTGGGTCCTCGCCCTGGCCCTGTCCCTGCTCATCGGGGCCGTCGCGGGCGCCTGGCAGGGCTTCTTCATCGCGTACGTCGGCATTCCGTCGTTCATCGTGACGCTCGCCGGAATGCTGCTGTTCCGGGGCCTGACCCAGATCGTCCTGGAGGGCCAGTCCCTGGCCCCGTTCCCCGAGGGCTTCCAGAACATCGCCAAGGGCTTCATTCCGGAGATGGGCCCGTACACCCAGTACCACAACCCGACCCTGGTCCTCGGCGCGCTGGCCCTCGTCGTGCTCCTGTACCGCGAAGTCCGCGACCGCAGGCGCGAGTCGGCGTACGCGCTGGAGGTCGTGCCGAAGAGCCTGTGGATCGCCAAGTGCGTCGCCATCGCCGCCGCCGTGATCGCGTTCACCCTCACGCTCGCCAGCTTCCACGGCGTCCCCGTCGTCATGCTGATCATGTGCGCGCTGCTCATCGGGCTGGGGTACGTGATGCGCAACGCGGTCATCGGACGTCACGTCTACGCGCTCGGCGGCAACAAGGCCGCGGCGAAGCTGTCCGGCGTCAAGGACAAGCGCGTCGTCTTCCTGGTCTTCGTGAACATGGGCGTCCTGGCCGCCCTCGCGGGCTGCGTCTACGCGGCACGCCTCAACGCGGGCACCCCGCAGGCCGGCCTGAACTTCGAACTCGAAGCCATCGCGGCCTCGTTCATCGGCGGCGCGTCGATGAGCGGCGGCGTCGGCACGGTCATGGGCGCCGTCATCGGCGGCCTGGTGCTGGGCGTCCTCAACAACGGCATGTCGCTGGTCGGCATCGGCACCGACTACCAGCAGGTCATCAAGGGCCTCGTCCTGCTCGCCGCGGTCGGCTTCGACATCTGGAACAAGCGCAAGGCGGGACGCTGACGGCCCGTCACCCCGTGTCCCGGGAGCGGAACGTGTGCGCGGACCGCAGAACTCCGGTACGCACCGGCAGGGGCGGAACACGTGCGCGGGCCGCAGACCTCCGGTGCGCACCGGCGCGGCAGGTGCGCCAACGTCACCTCACCGGGCACCCCTCCCGCGGCCTCGCGGGCGAAGCATGCCTCAGCGGGGCCTCCCGCGCGCGGGGAAGACCGGCCTTACTCCGCGCCTCGTCAGGACGTATGCTTCGCCTGCGTGCGCAGAGCCCAGGGTGCCGTCTGCCTCAGCGACGCCTCCCGGGCCCCCACCGCGCTGATCCGTTGCCTGTGTTGGGGGAGCACAGTGACATCACAGCACTCCGGCGCCGCCGCCGGAGGGGACGAGCGGGCCGCTGCCGGCGCCTTCGGGAAGGCCGTCGCCGCGTACGCGCGCGAGGACTTCGCCGCGGCCGTCGGCCATCTGCGCCTGCTCGACCGGGACGGACCGGTGCCCGCACACCGCGCGGCAGCGCACGCGGCCCTCCACGGGGCGCTCGCCGCCCGGGTCCGCGACTGGGGGCGTTGCTACGACTGGTACCTCGCCTCCCTGGCCCCCCACGACGCCCGGCTCACCCTCCAGGTCTCGGGTCCGTGCTCCGTCGCGGACTGCGGCAGCGTGGCCGCCTCCCGCTGCGGCCAGTGCGGCGGGGGCTGCTGCTTCGCCCACGGCGTGCGCCACGGCGACGGGGCGCACCGCTGCCTCCCCTGCCTGAACCTCGCGCTGACCAACCTGGCCCAGGCGGCCGTCCTCACCGCACGGACCGCGGAGGCCGTGCGCGTACTGCGGTCCTGGGCACGCCCCGGCGACCCGTCGGCGGCGAGCGAACTGCTGCGCGGCCTCGCGCCCGCCGACCGCGCCGAGACCGACTCACTCGTCAGCGCCTTCTTCCCGTACGGCACCCGCGCCGCGCCCCCGCCCCCCGCGCACCGCACCTCCCGCCAGCACGTGTGCACCCTCGCCCTCCACCGGGCCCTCACCCGCGGCGGCTACCCCGAGTGGGAGCGCGTCGGACGCCCCACCGCCCGTGACATCCAGGGCCACGCGTCCGCCCTGTACGGCCAGTCCTCCGCCGGTACGGCGCGCCGCCTCACCGCGGCAGGCAACCACCTGGGCGCGTGGCGGCACTGGTTCGCGATCTGGCGGACCCGGCCGTTCGACCTCGCGTCGGCCCACGGCCTCGGGGTCGCCGCGCTCCGTCTGCTGGCCTCCGGCGCCCCCCTCGACCGGGACGACCGCCTCGCGGCCACCCGGCAGAGCGTGACCTGCTGGGCCGCCGCACTGCACTCGCCCGCCTGTCGCGCCGCCATGCGGGAGGTGTGCGGGGAGGACTTCGAGGACGGCGTCTGGGCGACCGCCGTCGACGACCTGCGCAGCCGGATCACGCAGCTCTGCCGCGACCAGGACCGGGCCGGGGGAACCGCCCCCCACCGGTCGCTGGAGCTGAGGTGGCGGCTGGAGTGCGAGGCCGCGAGCCGCTGGGCCGGGCTTCCCGCGCGGGACGCGCCCGCTCCCGCCGCCCCGGGCTTCTTCTGCGGGCCGCTCTACCTGGACGAGGTCGGGGCACTCGGCGCGAACTGGAGCCGGCGCGTGCGGGAACTCCGGGACGCCATGCCTCGCACGCGGCCGGCCGGGCAGGGAGGTCTCGTGCCGGCGGAACTCTTCGGCCCGGACGCGGTGTTGGCGACCCTGCTGCGGGAGGGGCGCTGGCAGGAGGTGATCGACGCGGTCGAGGAGACCCGCCCGGACTGGCGGGTCCGAGCGGCGGCGGCGCGCAGCGGGACCCCGGCCGGGTCCGGCCGCTCGCGCCCGGACCGTACGGAAGCGGACGACGAGGCCGCCGCCCTGAGGTTCCTCGGCGCCGCCCATGCCCGGCGGGCCGGGGAGCACGCCCGCGGCAGACGGTGGTCGCAGGCGCTGGGCGACTTCGAGGAGGCGCTGCGGGCGGGTCAGGACGTGACCCGGTACGCCGACGAGATCTGCCGGGCCGCCGTGGGGGCCGGGACCACCGTGCGCGGGCAGGTCAAGGAAGGGCACGCGCAGGCGGGCTTCCTGGAGCGGGGGCTCCGGCTGGTCCCGGGCGACCGGGAGTTGATGCGCAACCTGACCGCCGTCTCCCTCCGTCTCGCCGAACAGGCCGAGAGGCGCGGCCAACGGGAGGAAGCGGAACGACGCTACCGGCGCGCCCGGGAGCTGTCCCCCGAGGACCCCCAGGCGAGAGCCGGCCTGGCCAGGACCGCACGAGCGCCCGGCGCCCCGCCCGCGCCCCCGGCCCCCGCGCCGCCCCCGCCGCCGTCCCGCCCGGCGACCGGCACGGCGACCGGCACGGCACCGGTGGGCGCGGGAGCGGGGGCACGGAACGTGCCGTCCGGGGTCGGCTCCGTGAAGTGGCTGATCGCCGAGGCCCTGCACCAGGAGGCCCTGGGCCTCGCCCGCGCGGGCCGCCGCGACAAGGCCCTGGCCGTGATGCGGGAGGCCGCGTCCCGACTGACCGGCCGCCCGGACGCGCGGTTCTCCGGGGAGTCCCCGGAAGTCGACGTGGCGCGCGGGCTGTGGCGTGAGCGGCGACCGTACCGGGCCTATGACGAGCCGAGCCTTCGCGCGCACGCGGAGACCCTGTGGCTGTCCCTCTCGTACCACCCGCTCGAAGAGAACACCGGCCTCCCCGACGTCCTGGCCAAGTGGGCGAGCGCGCTGCTGGCACGGAGCGCGTACGACGAGATCATCGCGCTGCGGGAACGCTGCACGGGTGCGGAGGGGGACCTGACGGAGTTCCACGAGGTCCTGGTGCACGCCTACCGGTTGCGCGCGATGCGGCGGCGCCGGGCGGGCGACCCGGCGGGGGCGGAGCGGGACTCCGAAGCCGCCCGGGCCGTCCAGGGGCGCGCCCGGCCGAGGAAGCAGGACACCCCCGAAGTCGACCCTCCCGAAGGCGTGTGATCCCGCGATGACAGCACAGCCGAACCCGCCCCGCGTCCCCCGCCCGTCCGACGAAGGCGGGCCCGCCGCCTTCGGCCCCACCCCGTACGACGTGCTCGGCCTCGCTCCGGGGGCCGACGCCGGGGCCGTCAGGGCGGCACGGCTGAAGGGGATGGCGGACCCGAAGCGGCGCGGCGACGTGTCACGCGCGGCCAACGCGCTCGCCAGGCCGAGCGGCCGGCTGAAGGCAGCCCTCCTCACCCCGCTGCTGGGTTCGCTGTCGGAGGAGGAGCTGACCTCCCTGGTCCTGGAGGCGGCCCGGCACCTGGTGGACGACCTGCCCCCGCTGATGCCGGAACCCGACCGGTTCGGCCCGTTCCCCAGGAGCGATTCGTGACCCCGCCCGCCTCCCCCTCGGAACACTCCTCCTCCCCGGAACACTCCTCGCCCCGGGGGCCCGAGTCCCCGGCACGGGCGCGGCCCACCGAACAGGACCGCCGCGTCCAGCAGTTGACCTTCCGCGCGCAGGCCCTCGAGAAGAAGCGCGCCGCGGTGGAACGCACGCTGCGCGACCTCCTCGAAGGTCTCCTGGAGGTCGACGACATCCTGGCCGACGCCGTACGGCGCACCACGGCGGACGAGGCGAACGGAGCGGACGGAACGGGCCGCCCGGGAGCGACGCAGGCCGGGCCCGGACTCCTGGAGGAGCAGCTCGGGGCCGCGCACCGGGTCCTGCGCCGGCGTCTCCTCGCCGCGGGGGTCGAGCCGATGGACCTGGTCGGGAGCAGGGCGGTGCCGAGCATCTCGCGCGTGGTGGCCAGGGAGCCCCGCGCGTCCGTGCCCGCCGACACGGTCCTGGAGGAACGGGTGACCGGCTTCTACGCGGACCGCGAGGTGCTGCGCGAGGCCCTCGTGGTGGTCGCCGTACCGGGCCGGGACCCCGAACCGGAACCCGATCCCGAGCCCACGGCCGAACCCGATGCCGCCCCGCCGACGGCCACCCCCGTACGGCCGCGGCGTCAGCCCCGTCGTCCCAGCCGCCGCAACCGCCGCAAGCGCCGCACCTGACCCCCACTCCCCCTTCTGGCTCCGTGGAAACGAAGGTACGCACCGTGCACAGAACCCTCGGCATCGACCTCGGCACCACCAACTCCGTGGTCGCCTGGATGAAGAACGGCGCCCCCGAAGTGCTCCCCGTCGCGAACGACCGCCTCAGCACGGCGTCCGCCGTCGGCGTCACGGAGGACGGCGGTCTGCTCGTGGGCCAGGAGGCCCTGCGCTGGCTGGACCGGGACCCGGGCAGGGTCGTCACCTCGGTGAAGCGCTTCATGGGCCGCACGTTCGGCGAGGCGGCGGTGCAGGAGGCGCTCGGCCGCATGGGCGAGGCGGCGGCCCGCTTCAGCGAGGGCGGCGACGGCGGCATCCTGATCCGCCTCGGCCCGCACCGGTACACCCCCGTCCAGATCTCCGCGATCATCCTGCGCCGGCTCAAGACGGACGTGGAGTCCCGCCTCGGCGTCGTCTTCGACCGCGCCGTGATCACCGCCCCCGCGTACTTCGGCGAACGCCAGCTCGCGGCCACCCGCGCCGCGGGCGAGCTGGCCGGACTCCACGTCGTACGCGTCCTGGTGGAGCCGACCTCGGCCGCGCTGGCCCACGGGCTGACCCGGCCCCAGGACGCGCCCCCGGCCACCTTCGTCGTGTACGACCTGGGCGGCGGCACCTTCGACGTGTCCGTCCTGAACACCGCGCCCGGCTACCTCGACGTCATGTCGCTGGGCGGGGACAACCTGCTCGGCGGCACGGACTTCGACGACCTGCTGGCCGCCCGCATCGAGGAGCGCTGGCGCAACGACAGGAACCCGCAGGACTACGTGCCCGCCCCCGCCGACGGCCACCGCCTCCGCCGGGCCGCCGAGCAGGCCAAGATCCGGCTCTCGCTCGCGCAGGCCACGGACGTCACCGTCTCCCCCCTGGGCGCGCACGGCGCGACCCTCGAACAGCGCGTGGACCGTCCCGTCCTGGAAGCCCTGATCGCGGCCCCGGTCGCCGCGACCATGGACCACACCGCCCGGGCCCTCGCGCGCATCGACCACCTTCCGCAGGACGTCGAACAGGTGCTGCTGGTGGGCGGTTCGAGCGCGATCCCCCTCGTACGGGAGAACCTCGCGGCGATGTTCGGCGAGGAACGGCTGCGTACCGACATCGACCCCATGCACTGCGTGGCCCTGGGCGCGGCGGTGCAGTCGGCCCTGCTGGAGGAGCTGACCTGCGCGGGCTGTCACGCGGTCAACCCGGTCGCGGCCGACGCCTGCGGCGGCTGCGCGGCCCCGCTGGTCGGCGTGCCGACGGTGGACTGCCCGGGCTGCCACGTCCCGGCCCCGTCCGGCAGCGCGGCCTGCCCCGTCTGCGCCGAGGACCTCTCCGCCCTCACGCCGCCCCCCGTGCGGGCCACGGTCGTCGAGTGCGCGCGGTGCGGCGAGGAGAACCCGGCGGCGGCGATGCTGTGCGCCCTCTGCGAGGAACCGCTCCCCGGCTTCGCGGGCCTGAAGTGCCCGAGCTGCGGAATGGTCAACTCCGCGGGCCTGAGCGCCTGCTCCCACTGCGACAGGGAGTTCGCGGTCTCCTCCCCGCTCGAAGTGACCGCCCTCCCCTTCGGCATCCAGCAGAAGGACGGCTCCCTGCGCGTCCTGGTCGAGGCGGGCGAGTCCTACCCCACCGACTGGCACGTCAAGGACTTCCAGCTCACCGGCCGCAAGGGCGACATGCTGGAGATCCTCCTGCGCGAGGGCGACCAACAGCCCGCCCACCTCAACGACCTCTGCGCCAGCCACACCCACGAGATCGAGGAGGACATCACCGGCACCCGTTCCCTGGTCATCAGGACCCGCCTCAACAGCGACCGCATCATCGACCTCGAATTCCGCATCGACAACGGCGACTGGCACGCGGTCGAACTCAACCGCAACCCCCTGACCAGCAAGTTCCGCAGCCGCGTCCTGAACGTCCACCGCGACTACGTCACCTACCTCGCCAACTGGCGGCACGAACTCGAACAAGCCGAACTGGCCCGGTTCGAGGAAACGGAACAGCGCCTGCGCGCCCTCCTCGCCGGGGGCAGCACCAGCGGCACCCTGGACCACCTCCTCGACGACGCCCGCCGCCGCCGCGAACAGCAGGACACGGTCCGCTGGGCCTGCGCCCTCTCCGCGCTCTACCCCCGCTACGTCCCGCACCTGATGTCCGCCGACGACCTCGAAACCATGCGCCGCGGCAACGCGGAGATCCGCGCCCTCCGCAAGGACGGCGACCTCCCGGGCGCGTGCGCCGTCGCCGAGGAGATCATCGCCCTCAAGGACCGCCTCGGCCACGACCTGTACCGCATCCTCTCCACCATCGCCTCCGCCTCCCAGGGCCGCCTCTCCTCGGCCCTGTCCCGCCGCGTCCTCGACGTCGCCGCCCAACTGAAGGAAGCGGCCTCCGCCAACGACCCGGCCACCCGCGACGCGGCCCTCTCCCGCATGACCGACCTCCACGGGGACGCCTTCCGCGAACTCCAGCAACAGGACACCCCGGACCGCCGGACGGTCCGCCCGGAGGGGGTCGGGGGCTGAGGAGGTCGTACCGGTGGTTTGCGCCCGCCCCACGCGCGCCAGGGATGGGGCATGGCATCCCACACGCCCACGGCCGGCCGTCGACGGTACGAACCCACGCTCTCCGCGGAGGTGCGCGACGCTCTCGCCGCCCACCGCCCCGTCGTCGCCCTCGAATCGACGATCATCGCGCACGGCCTGCCGCGCCCCCGCAACCTCCGGGTCGCCCTGGAACTGGAGGAACTCGTACGGTCCGCCGGGGCCGTCCCCGCCACTGTCGCCGTCCTGGACGGAAGCGCCCGCGTCGGCCTGACCGAGGGGGAGTTGAAGAGGGTCGCCGACGACCCGGAGATACGGAAGCTGGGCCACCGGGACCTGGCACCCGCGCTGGCGACGGGCGCGAGCGGAGCGACGACGGTGTCCGCCACGGCGTTCCTGGCCGTCCGGGCGGGGCTGCGGGTGTTCGCGACCGGGGGACTCGGCGGCGTACACCGGGAGTGGACCGAGACCCAGGACGAATCCGCGGACCTGCGGCTGCTCGCACGCACCGGCATCACCGTCGTCTGCGCCGGGGTCAAGTCGATCCTGGACGTTCCGGCCACGCTCCAGCGCCTGGAGACGCTCGGCGTGGGCGTGCTCGGCTACGGCACCACGCGCTTCCCCGGCTTCTACCTCGCGTCTTCGGGCGTGCCCGTCGACTGGACGGTGCACACCCCCGAGGACGTCGCGGAGGTGATGCGGGCCCGGGACGCGCTCGGCGGCCCGGAGTCGGCGCTGATCGTCGCCAACCCCGTCGCCGAAGCGGACCAGTTGGATCCGGAACTCCACGACCGGGTGCTGGCAGAGGCGCTCGAAGCGTGCCGGGAGCAGGACATCACGGGCCAGGCCGTCACCCCGTTCCTGCTCGACCACCTGATGCGGCGTACGGCGGGAGCATCCCTGGAGGCCAACCTGGCGGCGGTACGCGGAAACGTGGCACTGGCCGCCCGGATCGCGACAGCGGCGGCGGCGACGGGGTGACCGGAGGCGCGGGGAGCGAGGACGCGGGAAGCAGCGACCAGGTGACCGGAGGCGCGGGAAGCGGGGACGCAGGGAGCAGCGACCCGGTGACCGGAGGCGCGGGAAGCGGGGACGCAGGGAGCAGCGACCCGGTGACCGGGGGCGCGGGGAGCCGTGGCGCCGTGAAGGGTGACCGGGGGAAGTGTGCCCCGGGGAGCCGTGGTGGCGGCCTGCTCGTCATCGGGGACGTCGTCACGGATGTGGTCGTACGGCACGCGACGCCTCCCGCCCGGGGCACGGACACCGCGGCCCGCATCCGCACCCTGCCCGGCGGCGCCGGGGCGAACGTCGCCTGCTGGGCGGCGCGCTGGGGCTGCCGTGACGTGCGGCTGCTCGCACGCGTCGGCACCGATTCCGCCGCCTGGCATCTGGACGTCCTGCGCCGCGCCGGAGTGCGGGCGGAGCTCGTCGTCGACGAAGAGGCGCCGACCGCCACCGTGGTCGCCCTCGTCGGCGCCGACGCCGAGCGCACCTTCCTCACCGACAGCGGCGCGGCCCTGCGTCTGTCCTCCGCCGACTGGTCCCCCTCCCTCCTCGACGGCATCGGCCATCTGCACGTCTCCGGTTACCTCTTCTTCGCCCCGGCCAGCCGTGCCGCCGCCCTCCTCGCCCTGCGGGAGGCACGCCACCGGGGCATCCCGACGAGCGTGGACCCCGCTTCCGCCGGCTTCCTCGCCGAACTGGGAGCCGACCGCTTCCTGGCCGCCGTCGACGGCGTGGGCCTCCTCCTGCCCAACGCCGACGAGGCCCGCCTGCTGACCGGCCTGCCCGAACCTGCCGACGCGGCAGCCGCACTGAGCCGCCGCTTCCCTCTGGTCGCGGTCACCCTCGGCGTCCACGGCGTGCTCCTGGCCGTCTCCGGAGCGGTGAGCGCGCACGTCACGGCCGAACCGGTCCGCGCTCCGGTCGACTCGACGGGCGCGGGCGACGCCTTCACCGGCGGTTTCCTCGCCGCGCGCCTTGCCGGGGCGACCGCCGCGGAGGCGGCCGCGGCGGGCTGCCGTTCGGGCGCGGAAGCGGTCGCCGGGGTGGGCGCCCGTCCGCCGCGGCACCGCGATCCGTCCTGCTCCTCACCGCGTCCGCCCGAGTGAGTCCCTTCGTCCCGTCGGCCTGAACCCCTCTCCGTTCCACTCCGCTCCGTCGTGCCGGTGGAGCCGGGGTCCGCGCGCGCCCGAGGAGTCGGTGGGATTGACAGAGTCCCGCGAGGAAGCATAGAAAGCGCTTTCTGAAGCAGATTTCTCCGCCCTGAGGAGCCCTCCCCGTGCCAGCCCCCCGCACCGTTCTGCTCACCGGCGCCGCCGGTGGCCTCGGCACGTTGATGCGGGAGCTGCTGCCCGCCTACGGATACCGGCTGCGCCTGCTGGACCTGCGTCCCGTGGACGGTGCGCCGGACGCGGTCGTCGCCGATCTGGCGGACCGGGAGGCGCTGCGGGAGGCCGTCCGGGGGGTGGACGCGGTCGTCCACCTGGCGGGCATCTCCTTGGAAGCCCCCTTCGAGAAGGTCCTGCGCGCCAACATCGAGGGCACCTACCACCTGTACGAGGCGGCCCGCGAAGCCGGCGTCGGGCGGGTGGTGTTCGCGTCCAGCAACCACGCCGTGGGCTTCACCCCCCGCCCGGCGGCGGGCGGCGATCCGGTCCCCGTCACGGCGCCGCACCGGCCGGACACCTTCTACGGGCTGTCCAAGTGCTTCGGCGAGGACCTCGCACAGTTGTACTGGGACCTGCACGGCCTGGAAACCGTCTCCGTGCGCATCGGCTCCTGCTTCCCGGAGCCGACGTCGGTCCGGATGCTCTCGCTCTGGCTGAGCCCCGCCGACTGCGCCCGGCTGCTGCACGCGGCCCTCACCGCGGAGGACGTGGGCCACACGGTGGTGTACGGGTCCTCCGCCAACACCCGGCTCTGGTGGGACCTTTCGAGCGCGCGGGCGCTGGGCTACGTACCGCGGGACGACTCCGAGCCGTACGCCGCACGGCTCATCGCCGAGCACGGTGAGCTGTCGGACGACGACCCGTCGCAGACCCGCGTCGGAGGGCACTTCTGCGTCGAGCCGACCCTGTGGCCGCACTGAAGCGCCCGGCGTCCGGCGGGGGGCCTGCGCACCGCCGAACGCCGACGGGCGTACCGGGCACGTGCGGGGAGCGCGGTTCGGCGCTCGCCCGCGGGCGTCGGGTTCACTCCATGAGGAAGACCTGCTCCGTCGAGGCCCACCACTCCCCCTCCCGCGCCTCCGGCACCCGCTCCTGGCAGGGGTCGGTGAGCTTCCACCACTCCTGGGTGGCCGGGTCCTCGCCGATGGCCGCGAGGTCGGCGGCGAGGTCGTCGCCGTGGTACTCGAAGTAGCTGAAGAGCCGGTCGCCGAGCAGATGTATCGAGTAGTTGGCGATGTGCGCGGCGCGCAACCGGGCGAGCACCGGACCCGGCACCGCCGCGTGCAGCTCCTTGTACTCCGCGAGCTTCTCGGGCCTGACCCGAATGACCTGCGCGACCCGCTGCACGGGACCACCTCCTGCACGAGAACCAATGGGAGAAGCTGGGGATGAACCTATAGGAAGTCCCCGTCCGCGCAGAGGCCGGTGGTGCCTCGCACCTCACCGAGGTCAAGCCCGGTGCGGGCGTGAGCGACGGGGCTCCGGGGGTGCGGCGTGCGGCGCGACGGTGACCGTCGTCGGGGTGGTGTCCGGTGCCGGGACGCGGTCCCGGAAGGCGGTGAGCAGGTCCCGTACGGAGGCGGTCAGTTCGGCGCACTCCTGCGGGGTCAGGTGGAGCACCTCGTGGAAGGGGAGGGCGGCGGGGGCCGGCGGCGGGACCCCGTCGGACTCCCAGCGCAGGCGCCACGGTTTGGCGCGGCCGCCCGGGTGGGGGGCCTCCTCGATCAGGCCGTGCCGGGCGAGCTGGCGCAGGTGGAAGGAGCAGAGGCCGGAACTCTCGCCGAGGCGGGCGGCTGCCTGGGTGGAGGTCAGCGTGCCGGCCTCGGCGAGCAGGTCGAGAAGGGCGATGCGCAAGGGGTGTTCGGGGAGGGTCCTGGGCGCGCGCGGAAGCGGGGCCGCGCGGCGGAGCAGGTCGCGGGCGGCGGATTGCTGGATCTCGTCGGTCACTTTGCAAAGAGTGCTACTTTGCAAAGCGATCGGCAAGCTCACCGCGCGCAGTCGCGCGCCGCAGTGGTGGAGGGTGACGGAGATGGGGTTCGGCGAGATCGCGCCCGACCGTCGGGTACGGGTGCAGGGCGAGCCCGTGGCGTCGTATCCGAGGATCGCGCCGGAGGTGGAGCGGGGTGCGGTGCGCCGGATCACCGTGGTCGGGGAGGAGATCCTGCGGCGGCGGTGCCGGGAGGTCGTGGAGTTCGGGACGCCAGGGCTAGCGCGGCTGATCGACGACATGTTCGCCACGAACCAGGTGGCGGAGGGGGCGGGGCTCGCCGCGAACCAGATCGATGTGGACCTGCGGGTCTTCGTCTGGGACATGACGGACGACTGGGGAGTGCGCCACGTCGGGCACATCGTCAATCCGGTGCTGGACGAGGTCCCGGCGGACGAGCGGGAGTTGGTCGAGGAGACGGAGGGGTGCCTCTCGGTCCCCGGTCCCTACCGCACGGTGCCCCGGCTCGGCCGGGCCGTCGTGCGGGGGCGGGACAAGGAGGGTGAGCCGCTGGTGGTGGAGGGGCGGGGGTACTTCGCCCGGTGCCTCCAGCACGAGACGGACCATGTGAACGGCCGCCTCTATCTGGACCGGCTCGCCCGGCGGGAGCGGAAGAGCGCCCTGCGGGAGATGGAGGAGGCGAAGGAGGAGGCGTTCGCGCGGCGGGCCGCCAACGCGGCGAAGTGGGGGAAGTAGGCGACGTCCGGCGGGCGGCCGGTGATTCTCCGGGTCAGGCGCCCTGTACGGGGGTACCCGGCACGGCATGACAGACAGCCGTGACAATGAGCGTGAGAACGTGTCGGCCCCCCGGCCGGGCGACGAGCCGGTCCCGCGCTCCACCGATGAACCAGATCCACGCTCCGCCGACGAGGCGGACAGCCCCACTGACTTCGCCAAGCACTCCTGGTGGGCCGTGCTCAAGCGCACCGGCAAGGAGTTCCTGGACGACGAACTGGCGGACCGGGCGGCCTCGCTGACGTACTACGGCGTGCTCTCCGTCTTCCCGGCGATCCTGGTGCTGGTCTCGCTGCTCGGCGTGGTCGGCGAGTCCGCGACGAAGACCGTGCTCGACAACATCCAGAGCCTCGCGCCCGGCGCCGTGAAGGACATTCTCACGCAGGCGGTGCAGCAGCTTCAGAACAGCGGCGGCACCAGTGGCGTCGTCGCGATCGTGGGTCTGTTCGCGGCGCTGTGGTCCGCGTCGGGGTACGTCGGCGCGTTCATACGCACCTCGAACGCGATCTACGACATGCCGGAGGGGCGCCCGGTGTGGAAGGTGACCCCGCTGCGGGTGGGGCTGACGGTGGTGCTGATGGTGCTGCTGGCGACCAGTGCGGTGATCGTGGTCTTCACCGGTTCCCTGGCGCAGTGGGCCGGGGAGGCGATCGGGCTCGGCAGCGAGGCGGTCACCGTGTGGTCGATCGCCAAGTGGCCGGTGCTGCTGGTGCTCGTGGTGCTGATGATCGCCCTGCTGTTCTGGTCGGCGCCGAACGTGCGCGGGCGCGGGTTCCGCTGGGTCAGCCCGGGAAGCGTGCTGGCCGTGGTGCTGTGGCTGGCGACGTCCGGCGGCTTCGCGTTGTACGTCGCGAACTTCGGCTCGTACAACAAGACCTACGGAACCCTCGCAGGCGTGATCGTCTTCCTGATCTGGCTGTGGCTGTCGAACCTGGCGGTGCTGCTGGGGCTGGAGTTCGACGCGGAACTGGCCCGGCAGCGGGCCATCAGCGGCGGGCTGCCGGTCGAGGAGGAGCCGTACGTCGAGCCGCGTGACACCCGCAAGTGGCCGGCCCGGCTGCGCCGCAAGCAGAAGCAGAGGCAGACGGCACAGGGGTAGCTGTAGGCCCAGTCGCACCGGCTTCGGGGGTTTTGGCGGGTTGCGTTATCCAGGCATGGCCACCACCTGCCGTCCGTAGCTTCGGGGTGTCCGGGCCACCAGCGCCGATCCGGCGTCAGGCCGCTCCGCGCCGCAGGTACACCCCCCAGGTGAGCACCAGGCACAGCACGTAGTACGCGAGGAACGCCAGGTACGCCGCGTCCCCGGAGCCTTCCGTCAGGAAGGACTGCCGGAACGCGATGTTCACCAGCACCCCGCCCAGCGCGCCCACCGCGCCCGCGATGCCGATTACGGCACTCGCCCGGCGGCGGGAACGGTTCGAGGCCCCGGCCGGATCCGCTCCCGCCGCCGTCTCGCGTTCCGCCCGGGCGTGGAAGATGCCGGGGATCATCTTGTACGTCGACCCGTTGCCGAACCCGGAGAAGAGGAAGAGGGCGACGAAGCCGGTCAGGAACAGCGGCAGCGATCCGGCCCGGGACGCCACGAACACCAGCAGCGCGCCCGCCGCCATCGCCGTGAAGTTCCAGAAGGTGACCCGCGCTCCGCCCCAGCGATCGGCCATCGCCCCGCCGACGGGCCGGGCCAGCGAGCCGAGCAGCGGCCCGAGGAAGGTCAGGTACGCGGCGCTGACCGCCGTCGGGAAGTCGGCCGCGAACTGCACCAGCAGCACCTGCCCGAACGCGAAGCCGAAGCCGATGAAGGAGCCGAAGGTGCCGATGTAGAGCAGCGACATCACCCAGGTGTGCGGCTGCCGGGCGGCCTCGCGCAGGGCGCCCCGGTCGTTGCGCAGGGCGGGCAGGTTGTCCATGCGCAGGGCGGCGGCGACCGCCGCGAGCACGATCAGGGGTACGTAGAGGAGCGGTACGAGACGGGGGTGCCCGGCGCCCGCCGTGGCGAGCACCAGCAGGCCGAGGAGCTGGACGGCGGGCACGCCGAGGTTTCCGCCGCCCGCGTTGACGCCGAGCGCGCGGCCCTTGAGGTGCTGGGGGTAGAAGGCGTTGATGTTGGCCATCGAGGAGGCGAAGTTGCCGCCGCCGATGCCCGCGACGGCGGCCACGCACAGCAGGGTCGTGTAGGAGACGCCGGGTTCCAGGACGTACGCGGTGAGCAGGGTCGGGAGCAGCAGGGCCAGGGCGGTGACGACGGTCCAGTTGCGGCCGCCGAAGACCGCCACCGCGAAGGTGTACGGGATGCGCAGCGCCGCGCCGAAGAGGGTGGGGACGGCGGTCAGCACGAACTTTCCGGCCGGGTCGATGCCGTACTCGGGGCCGAGGAAGAGCACCAGCACCGACCACAGGCTCCACACCGAGAAGCCGATGTGCTCGGAGAGGACCGAGAAGATCAGGTTGCGGCGGGCGACCCCGGCGCCGGTGGCGGCCCAGAAGGCGGGGTCCTCCGGTTCCCACCGGTCGAGGGGAGGGCGGGTGGCGGTGGCCCGGGGCGGGCGGACGGTGGTCGTCATGGGGCGCGCCTAGTTTCCGTGGGTGGGCGGGGAGTCGGTGCGTACCGGCCAGACGGGGAGGGTGGCCGGGGTGCCGTCCGGGGTCGCGTCCTCGTCCAGGCAGACACCGGTGCGCAGGTCGAAGGCCTGCTTGTACATCGGGGAGAGGACGACCGGGACACCGTCGCGGCTGCCGAGGAGGCCGCGCGAGAGGACGTACGCACCGCTGAACGGGTCGCGGTTGCCGACGGCGTGGACGGCGCCGGCCCGGTCGCGGTAGAGGGCGATCTGTTCGCCGCCGACGAGGGCGGCGACTCCGCGCCCGGGGACGAGGGAGTCGTAGGGGACGACGGGGAACCACGCGTCCCCGACGGCCACTTCGACCATCGCCGAAGCGACGGGGGTGCTGGTCATGCGAGGGTCCTCACTTCCAGGGCGGGGCCGGCGACGAGGGTGTCGGCCGGGCGGATCTGCTCGCGCTCCGGTACGAAGCGGATGGTGGGGTCCGGGGTGCCGGGGGCGTTGACGAAGGAGACGAAGCGGGCGAGGCGGTCCGGGTCGTCGAGGGTGGCGCGCCACTCGTCCTCGTACGCGGAGACGTGGCGGCTCATCAGGTCGTCCAGGTCGGCGCAGATGCCGAGCGAGTCGTCGACGAGCACGGCCCGCAGGTGGTCGAGGCCGCCCTCCATCCGTTCGACCCAGGGGGCGGTGCGCTCCAGGCGGTCGGCGGTGCGGATGTAGAACATCAGGAAGCGGTCGATGGTGCGGATCAGGGTGGCGTGGTCGGCGTCGGTGAGGAGGAGGTCGGCGTGGCGCGGAGTCATGCCGCCGTTGCCGCCGACGTAGAGGTTCCAGCCGGAGGAGGTGGCGATGACGCCGAAGTCCTTGCTCTGGGCCTCGGCGCATTCGCGGGCGCAGCCGCTGACGGCGGACTTCAGCTTGTGGGGGGCGCGCAGGCCCCGGTAGCGGAGCTCCAGCTCGATGGCGAGGGCGACGGAGTCCTGGACGCCGTACCGGCACCAGGTCTGTCCGACGCAGGACTTGACCGTGCGCAGGGACTTCCCGTACGCGTGCCCCGATTCGAAGCCGGCGTCCACCAGCCGTCGCCAGATCAGCGGGAGCTGGTCGACGGACGCGCCGAACATGTCGATCCGCTGGCCGCCGGTGATCTTCGTGTAGAGGCCGAAGTCGCGGGCGATCTCGCCGATGGTGATGAGTCCGGCCGGGGTGACCTCGCCGCCGGGGATGCGGGGGACGACGGAGTAGGAGCCGTTGCGCTGGAGGTTGGCGAGGAAGTGGTCGTTGGTGTCCTGGAGGGCGGCCTGTTCGCCGTCCAGGATGTGGCCCGACACGCCGTCGCCGAGGGCGGGGCCGAGGGAGGCGAGGACGGAGCCGACGACCGGCTTGCAGATCTCGCAGCCTTCGGAGGAGCCGGACCCGGGAGTGCCGTGCTCCTCGATCAGGCGGGCGAAGGTGGTGATGCCCCGGACGCGTACGATCTCGTAGATCTCGGCCCGGGTGAGGTCGAAGTGCGCGCACAGGCCACGGCTCAACTCGACGCCCTGTGCCGCCAGTTCGTCGTTGACCAGGGTGGTGAGGAGCTTCACGCAGGAGCCGCAGCCGGTGCCCGCGCGGGTGCACTTCTTGACCGCCGGGACGTCCGCGCAGCCGGTGTCGGCGACCGCCGAGCGGATCGCGCCCTTGGTGACGTTGTGGCAGGAGCAGACGACGGCCTCGTCGGGCAGCGCGACCGGACCTGGCGCGGCGCCGATGGAGGCGGGGAGGACGAGCTGCTCGGGCGGGGCGGTGAGGGGGGCGCCGGACAGGGCGAGCGGGCGCAGGAGGTCGTACGACTCGGTGTCGCCGACCAGGACGCCGCCGAGGAGGGAGCCGTCGGCGCCGATGACGAGCTTCTTGTAGACGCCCTCGCGGCTGTTGGCGTACAGCACTTCCAGGGAGTCGGCGGTGGCGCCGTGCGCGTCGCCGAAGCTGGCGACGTCGACGCCCAGGAGCTTGAGCTTGGTGGAGAGGTCGGCGCCGGTGAACTCACCCTGCTGCCCAGTCAGTTGCGCGGCCACCGCTTCCGCCATCGCATAGCCCGGGGCGACCAGGCCGTACACCCGGCCGTCGACGGCGAGGGCGCATTCGCCGATGGCCCAGACCGCCGGGTCCTCGGTGCGGCAGTGCGCGTCGACGGTGATGCCGCCGCGTTCGCCGACGGGCAGGCCGCAGTCGCGGGCGAGCTGGTCCCGGGGGCGCACCCCGGCGGAGAAGACGACGAGGTCGGTGTCGACGCTCGCGCCGTCGGACAGCACCATGCCGGTGACGGTGCCGTCGGCGGCGGTCTCGACGCTCTGGGTGCCCGCGCCGGTGTGGACGGTGACGCCCAGCTCCTGGATCTTCTCCCGGAGTACGGCACCGCCGCCGTCGTCCACCTGGAGCGCCATCAGGCGCGGGGCGAACTCGACGACGTGCGTCTCCAGGCCCATCGCGCGCAGCGCGCCCGCCGCTTCCAGGCCGAGCAGCCCGCCGCCGACGACCGCGCCGACGCGGGCGTGCTCGGCGGCGGCGCGGATCGCCTCGAGGTCCTCGATGGTGCGGTAGACGAAGCAGCCGGGGGCGTCGTGGCCGGGAACCAGCGGCACGAAGGGGTAGGAGCCGGTGGCCAGCACCAGGGCGTCGTACGGGAAGACCTGCCCGGTGCGGGAGGTGACCGTGCGGGCCTCGCGGTCGACGTCCGCGGCGGGGTCGCCGAGGCGCAGGTCGATGCCGTGCTTGTCACCGAAATCCGGTTCCCAGAGCGACAGTTCGTCGGCGCTGGTGCCGGAGAACCACGAGGTGAGGTGGACCCGGTCGTACGCGGGGCGGGGCTCCTCGGCGAGGACGGTGATCCGCCAGGCGGGGGCGTGGCCGCCGCGCTCGGCGAAGGCTTCGAGGAAGCGCTGGCCGACCATGCCGTGGCCGACGAGGACGAGCTTCCGGGGCTGCGTGGGCTGCGTGTTCGTCACAGGGCGGCTCCTTCGGGGAGGGCGGGGAGGGCGGCGAGCAGGTCGAGGGGGCGCGGCGGCAGCGGCTCGCCCCTCTCGTAGGTGCGGGTGAGTTCGCCGATCGCGGCGAGGTCGCCGACGAGGATCGCGCCGACCAGGCGGTCCCCGCGCATGACGAGCTTCTTGTACGAGCCGTACCTGCCACGGGTGCCGTCGGCGAGGCGGAGGGCGTCGCCCGCGGTGTCCGTGACCTCGCCGAACGCGGCGATCTCCAGGGCGCCGGCGGTGAGGCGGGCGGACGCGTGCGCGCCGGTGTGGACGGCGTGCGGGTCGGCACCGGAGAGGCGGGCGGCGAGGACGTCGGCCTGGGCCCAGGCGGGTCCGGTGACGCCGTGGACGGCGCCCCGGTGTTCGGTGCAGTCGCCGATGGCGTACACGTCGGGGGCGGAGGTGGCGAGGGTGTCGTCGACGACGATGCCGCGCCGGACCTCGATGCCGGCGGCCCGGGCGAGGCCGGTGCGGGGGCGGACGCCGCAGGCCAGGACGACGAGGTCGCAGGTCAGGACGTGGCCGTTGGCGAGCTCGACGCCGGTGACGGAGGTGGTGCCGCGGAGGGCGCGGGCGCGGTTGTCGGTGTAGACGGTGGCGCCCATGGTTTCGAGGGCGTGGCGGACGGTGGCGGCGGCCTCGGCGTCGAGGTGGCGTTCCATCAGGTGGGGTGCCTGGTGGACGAGTTCGGTGGGGAGGCCGAGGGCGGTGAGGGCGCGGGCGGCGCTGACGCCGAGGATGCCGCCGCCGATGACGATGGTGCGGGGGGCGGCCTGGCGGCCGACGGGGTGGGGTGGGTTTGCCGTGCCCGCGCCCGTGGCCTCGGCGAGGCGGGTGCAGTCGGAGAGGGTGCGGAAGGGGTGGACGCCCGCTTTGAGGTCGGGGGTGCGGGGCTGGGGCGGGGCGGCGTGGGGGTGGTCCGGGGTCGGGGTCGCGTGGAGGTTGCGGAGGGGAGGGAGGACGGGGTTGGCGCCCGTGGCGAGGACGAGGGTGTCGTAGGCGCAGGTTTCCCCGGAAGCGGTGCGGAGGGTGTGGGACGCGGGGTCGACGGCGACGATCTCCGTGCCGGTGCGGACCGTCGCCCCGCCCGTGGGCAGGGTCAGGGCCCCCGGCGGGTAGCGGCCGTCGAGGACTCCGGCGAGGAGGGCCCGGTTGTAGGGGGCGTGGGGCTCGTGCCCGTACAGCGTGAGTTCGAGGGTGCCGGGCGGGGCCTGGGCCAGGGTCTGCTGGGCGAGGCGGGCGGCGGCCATTCCGGCACCGACGACCGCGACGCGGCGGGGGGCGGCGGTCACCGGGCCGCCTCCACGGAAGCGGTTCCGGCCGTGGTCGCCGCAGTGCCGATTCTGGCCGGGGGCGCCTTCTCCGCCCGTACCGCGCACACCTTGAACTCCGGCATCCGGGACTGCGGGTCCAGGGCGTCATGGGTGAGGGAGTTGGCGCGGCCCTCGCCGGGCCAGTGGAACGGCATGAAGACGGTGTCCGGCCGGATGGCCGCGGTGATCCGGGCCGGCGCGGTCGCCCGCCCCCGGCGGCTGGTGAGGGTCAGCCGCTCGCCCTCCGCCACCCCGAGCCGGGCCGCCAGCCGGGGGTGCAGCTCGACGAAGGCGCCGGGGGCGGCCCGGTTCAGCTCGGGCGTCCGGCGGGTCTGGGCACCGCTCTGGTACTGGGCGAGCACCCGCCCGGTGGTCAGGTACAGGGGGTACTCCGCGTCCGGCTCCTCCCCGGCGGGCCGGTGCGAGACGTCCGCGAACCGGGCCCGCCCGTCGGGGGTCGCGAACCGGTCCAGGAAGAGGCGCGGAGTCCCTGGATGCACCGCCCCGCCCGCCCCCGCCGGACCCTGCGCCCCGACCCCGCCCGCCCCCGCCGGGCACGGCCAGAACACTCCGTCCTCCGCCTCGATGCGCGCGTAGTCGATGCCCGAGTAGTCCGCCTGGCCGCCCGCCGACGCCGCGCGGAGTTCCGTGAAGACCTCCTCCGGGTCGGCCGGGAAACCCTTCTCGTGGCCCAGGCGGCCCGCGAGTCCGCGCAGGATGCGCAGATCGGTCCGGGCCCGCCCCGCCGGGGGGACGGCCGCCCTGCGCAGAATGACGCGGCCTTCGAGGTTGGTCATCGTGCCGGTCTCCTCGGCCCACTGGGCGGAGGGCAGGACCACGTCCGCGAGCGCCGCCGTCTCGGAGAGGACCACGTCGCACACGATCAGGGTGTCGAGGGCCTCGATCCGCGAGGTCACGTGCCGGGCGTTCGGCGCCGACACCACCGGGTTCGAGCCCATGAGGAGCAGGGTGCGCACGCCCCCCTCCGTGCCGAGGGAGTCCAGGAGCTCGTACGCGGAGACGCCCGGACCGGGCAGGTCCGCGGGGTCGACGCCCCACACCTCCGCCACGTGCGCCCGCGCCGCCGGGTCCGCTATGGACCGGTAGCCCGGCAGTTGGTCGGCCTTCTGCCCGTGCTCGCGCCCGCCCTGCCCGTTGCCCTGGCCGGTGAGGCATCCGTATCCGGAGAACGGGCGGCCCGCGCGGCCGGTGGCCAGGCACAGGTTGATCCACGCGCCCACCGTGTCGACGCCCTTGGACTGCTGTTCCGGCCCCCGCGCGGTGAGGACCATGCCGGATCCGGCGGCCGTGAACAGCTCGACCGCGCGCCGCATGTCGGCCACCGGCACCCCGGTGATCGCCTCCACGCGCTCCGGCCAGTGCGCCGTCGCCGCCGTACGCGCGGCCTCCCACCCGGTCGTACGGGAAGCGACGAAGTCCTCGTCGACGTGACCGCCCGCGACCACCAGGTGGAGCAGGCCGAGGGCGAGGGCCAGGTCGGTGCCGGGGGCGGGGGCCAGGTGGAGGTCGGCGAGGTCCGCGGTGCGGGTGCGGCGCGGATCGACGACGACCAACGTCCCGCCGTTGTCCCGCAGTTCGCGTACGTGACGGACGGCGGGCGGCATCGTGTCGGCGAGGTTGCTGCCGACGAGGACCAGGCAGCCGGTACGGGCGACGTCCGCGAGCGGGAAGGGCAGGCCGCGGTCCAGGCCGAAGGCGTTGCGGTGGGCGGCGGCTGCCGAGGACATGCAGAAGCGGCCGTTGTAGTCGATGTTGGCCGTCCGCAGGGCGACCCGGGCGAACTTGCCGAGCAGGTACGCCTTCTCGTTCGTCAGGCCGCCGCCGCCGAAGACGCCGACCGCGTTCCGTCCGTGCCGGGTGCCGGTCCGCGCCATGGCGGACGCCGCCCGGTCCAGGGCCTCGTCCCAGCCGGCCTCCCGCAGCGGGCCGTCCTTGGTGTCCCGTACGAGAGGAGCGGTGAGGCGGACGCCCGGGGCGAGGACGGCGGCTGCGCTGTGTCCCTTGCCGCACAGGGCGCCCCGGTTCACGGGGAAGTCGGGGCGCTCGACGATCTCCACGGGTGAGGGCCCCGATGCCGCCGCGCCGAGGCGCATGCCGCACTGGAGCGAGCAGTACGGGCAGTGGGTGTCGACGAGGGCCGTCGCGGTCCGGTTCATGGCCCCCACCGTGCCCGCGCGCCGTTACACCCCCGCATCCCGCGCGTTGCGCGGACGGAACAGAGCGTTCACGTCTGCGGCAGGGGCGTGCGAGACGAGGGACACATGCCCGTAGCGCAGGGCTAACTCCCAGGAGACACCTCCGCAACAGCGGCTTAACACGGCTCGGCCAGGGTCGGGCCATGACGACAGCGACGCCCGCCACGCCCGTTCCGCCGGAGGGCTCACTGACCGGACTGACGGTCGGGGTCACGGCCGACCGGCGCCGCGACGAACTCGAAAGCCTGCTGCGCAGACGCGGCGCGAAGATCCTGTCCGCGCCCGCGCTGCGGATCGTGCCGCTCGACGACGACGCTCTCGTCCGGGACGCCACCGACGCCTGCCTCGCCCGCCCCCTCGACTACGTCGTCGCCACGACCGGCGTCGGCTGGCGCGGCTGGATCAGCGCGGCGGAGGGCTGGGGCACGGGCGCGCGCCTGGTCGAGGCGTGCCGCGCGGCGACCGTGATCAGCCGGGGCCCGAAGGCGACCGGCGCGATCCGGGCGTCCGGACTGCGGGAGAGTTACGCGCCCGCGTCGGAGGCCGTGGACGAGATGCTGGGGTGGCTGCTGGAGCGGGACCTGGCGGGCAGGCGGGTCGCCGTGCAGGAACACGGCGCGCCGCTCCCGGAGTTCACGGCGGCGCTGCGGGAACGCGGCGCGGAGGTGGTGGAGGTGCCGGTGTACCGGTGGGGGCCGGCCGCCGACCCGGACGCGGTACGACGGCTGGTCGAGGCGACCGTGCGGGGCGAGGTGCACGCGCTGCCCTTCACCAGTGCGCCCGCGATCGAAGCGTTCCTGGCGGCGGCGGACGGGACGGGCCGCCGCGAACAGGTCCTGGACGCCCTGCGCACGAACGTCCTGGCGGCCTGCATCGGCCCGGTGTGCGCACGGCCGCTGCTGGCGGCGGACGTACCGTGCGTGTGGCCGGAACGGGGGCGGCTGGGGGCGCTGGTCCGCACCCTCGACCAGGAGCTGCCGGCCCGCCACCGACGCCATCTGGCCACCGCGGGCGGCGACCTGACGCTCCAGGGCGCGGCCGTCACCGGCCCCGCCGGGACGGTCCACCTGACCCCCCTCCCCGCCGCGGTCCTGCGGGCTCTCGCGGAGCGTCCGGGCACCGTCCTCAGTCGCGCGGAGCTGCTGCGCCGGGCGTGGCCCGCCGCCGACGCGTCCGAGGCGCCCCGCCCGCCGGACGCGCATGTGGTGGAGGCGGCGGTGGGGCGGCTGCGGTCGGCCCTCGGCCCGTACGGCTCACTGGTCCGTACGGTCACCAAGCGGGGCTACCGGCTGGCGGTGGACCCCGGATGAGCCGGCGCGCCCCCCTGCCGCGACACCTGCCCCCGCCCCTGCTCGCCGTCGCGCACGGCACCCGCGACCCCGAAGGAACGGCCGCCACCGAGGAACTGCTCTCCCGCGTGCGGGAGTTGCGGCCCGGTCTCCCCGTCGTCCTGGCGTACGTGGACGTCGCCCGGCCCGCGCTCGCCGACGTGCTCGCCGCCCTGCACGGCGAGGTGGTCCTCGTCCCGCTCCTCCTGGGCGCCGGTTTCCACCTGCGGGTCGACGTCCCCGAAGCGCTGGCCGCCGCCCCGCAGGTGCGTGCCCGGATCGCGGGGGCGCTCGGGCCGCACCCCCGGCTGGCGTCGGCGCTGGCGGACCGGCTCGCCGAGGCGGCGGCCCCGGCGGCCGGCCCGGTGGTACTCGCCTCGGCGGGCTCCTCCGACCCGCGCTCCCGGGCCGGTACCGCCGCCATGGCCGGGCTGCTCGCCGACCGGCTGGGCCGCCCGGCGGTCGCCTCCTACCTGTGCGGGGGCGCACCGACACCGGCCGACGCGGTGGCCGCGCTGCGCGCGCGGGGTTTCCGGCAGGTGGCGGTGGCGAGCTACCTGATGACGCCGGGCTTCTTCGCCCGGAAGGCGGCGGCCACCGCCGGAACGGTCGCCTCCGCCCCGCTGGGCGCGCACGACGCGGTGGCGCGCCTGGTTCTGGACCGGTACGACGAGGCGTGCGCCCGGGGGCGGAGCGCCGTCGGGCGACCGGCTCACAGCACCACCCGGTAGTGCGTCGTCAGCCGCCCCTCGTCGTCCAGCACGTGGAAGGCCAGGCCGGGCGGCTGCTCGCGGTCCGCGGCCCGGGCGCCCTCCCAGGGCAGCCGCAGCGTCCAGGTCACCGCCGGGCCCACGAGCAGCGGCCGGCCCGCGAAGGAGGTGGCCGCCGCGGTGTGGGCGTGGCCGGTGAGGACGGCGGTGACCTGGGGATGTTCGGCGAGGACGGCGGCCAGGTCCGCCGGGTTCTGGAGCAGGTGGGCGTCCGGGAGGGGGTGGTGGAGGACGACCGGCGGATGGTGGAGGGCGAGGAGGGCCCGGGTGGTGGCGGGGAGCCCGTCGAGGGTGTCCCGTATCCAGCGCAGGGTGACCGGGTCGAGCAGGCCCTCGTCGCGGCCCGGGAGGGTCGAGTCGACGAGGAGAAGAGCGGTCCCGTCGAGGTGGTGGACGCGGTTGACGGGGGCGTCCGACGCGCTCTCGCCGAGCAGCCCCTTGCGGTAGGCGGACCGGATGTCGTGGTTGCCGGGGCAGGGGAGCACGGGGAAGGGCGCTTCCAGCAGCCGGGCGGCCTCCTCGTACTCGGCGATCGTGCCGTGGTCGGCGATGTCACCGGTGACCAGGAGCGCGTCGACGGGGCGCGGCAGCGCGCGCAGATGATCCATGACGCGGACGGCCCGCTCGGTGGCGCGTGCGCTGCCGTCCAGGTGCAGATCGCTGATCTGGGCGAGCAAGGTGGCCATGCGACATCCCCCTAATGGATAATCAGTGTTCTTCCGTTAGGGGACTGTAGGCTGCGCACCCGGCAGCGATCAAGAGAGGCGGACGTCGTGGAACCTTGCCCAGCACTGGAGTTGGCCGGCACCGTCCGGCACGACGGGGCCGGCGGGATCGCCGACGACCTGACCGACGGCGGCGAGGAGGGCGCGGCGCGGTGGCTGCGGACTCAGGAGGCCGGGCTGTCCGCGTACGGGTTCACGGCCGCCGACCTCGCCGCCGCCGCGGCGTCCGGCGCCGTACGGGAGGACCTGGTGCCGCTGCGTCAGGCGGTACGGGCACTGTTCGCGCGGGTGGTCGCACCGGCACCGCCGAGCCCGGCGGACGCGAACCGCCTGCTGTCCGTGCCCGACGCCCTGGAACGGCTGAACACGGCCGCCGGACAGCAGCCGGTCACCCCTCAACTGTCATGCCTCGGGGGCGATTTCACCCACACCCTCCTGCCCCTCGCGGGGCCCGGCCCGCGCGTGCGCCTCACCGCCGCCGTCGCCCGGGCCGCCATCGGCTTCCTGACCGGACCCGAACGGGAACTGCTCCGCGCCTGCACCGCACCGCGCTGCGTGCGCTACTACCTGAAGCGGCACGGCCGCCAGGAGTACTGCAAACCCTCGTGCGGCAACCGCGCCCGGGTGGCCCGCCACTACCGGCTCCACCGCACCGCACCCGGGACGGGCTGACACGCCCTGCCGTCTCTCTGCTCCCTGCGCCGTTGGTCGCGCCGTTGACGCCGCACGGGTGGCCGCCGGACCCTCGAACGGTCCCGACCCAGGGGGTGGCGAGTGACCGACCCGACGGCCCACACCGAGTCCCGCACGGACGACCACACCGAATCCCGCACCGAGTCCCGCACCGAGTCCCGCACCGACGACCGCCCCGACGACGCCAACGGTACGAGCGCCACCACGGACACCACCGGCACCACCGGCATCGCCACCACCGAGCCCCGGAGGAACCCGAGCCTCCCGCGCCGCGCGTTCGCCCGCCTCTTCGGCCGGGTCCGCGTGGGCGAGCCCGTCGTCTCGGCCAGCGAGCGCGAGCTGTTCGGCGGGCCGCTCCGGTACGACACGGGCTGGACCCAGTACGACAGCGCGCCCCTGGAGCTGAGCATGCTCGGCGCGGTCCGGGTGATGCCCCGTCTGGTCGGCGCGACCCTGCGCCGGGCCTGGCGCGCGGACCGCAACGCCCTCGTCGCGGTCGGCGTCAGCGAGATCGGCCAGGGTGTCGCCGCCGCCGTCGGGCTGCTCGCGGTGAACGCCGTCATGCACGCCCTGCTGGGCGCCGCCGCTCCCGCCGACCGCCTGTACGAGGCGTTGCCCGCCCTGTGCGTGGGCGCGGGCGCGGCCGTCGTCGGCGCGGTGCTCGCCTGCTGGTCGACGTCGCGGGCGGGCCGGCTGGAGCCGATGGTGGAGCGGCTGGCGACCACCGAGTACCTGGCCGCCGCGTCGGCGGTGGAGCTGGAGGCCATCGAGGACCCGGAGTTCCGGCGGCTCATCGACGTCGCGCAGTTCGGGGCGCAGGCCGCCCGGCAGATGATCGGCGCGTGCGTCGCCGCGCTCAACGGCACCATCTCGCTGGCCGCCGCCGGAGGCGTCCTCGCCGTGCTGCACCCGGCGCTGCTCCCGATGCTGGTCCTGATCGCCGCCCCGCGCGGCTGGGGCGCGATGCGGGTGGCGCAGGAGCGGTACGTGTCGGTGCTGGCCTGGATGGAGCACCTGCGGGCGAGCCGTCTGATCGCGCAGCTCCTCACCTCCCGGTCGGCGGCGCAGGAGGTGCGCATCCACGCGGTCGGCCCGTACCTGCTCACCGCGTACGAGGACATGGCGCACAGCGCGGAGTCCGAGCAGAAGCGCCTGGCCACCGGCAAGGCGGTGACGGAGCTGGTCGCGGCGGCCCTGTCGGGCGCGGTCATGGTCGGCACGTACGCGCTGCTCGGCTGGCTGATCGTCGCCGGGCACATGGAACTGGCCGTCGCCGGAACGGCGGTGATCGCGGTGCGCTCCGGGTCGGCGAGCCTGGGGGCGCTGGTGATGCACGTGAACCGGCTCAACGAGGAGAGCCTGTACGTCCAGGACCACGAGAAGTTCCTCACGGAGGCCGGGCGGCGGGCGATCCCGCGCGGTGGCGGCGCGCTCGCCGAGCGGGTGGCGGCCGTCCGGCTGGAGAAGGTGACGTACCGCTATCCGGACCGGGAGGAACCCGCTCTGGACGGGGTGTCGTTGACCCTCCCGATGGGGTCGGTGACGGCGGTGGTCGGGGAGAACGGCTCCGGCAAGTCGACGCTGATGAAGGTCGTCGCGGGTCTGTTGCTGCCGCAGGACGGAGCGGTGCGGTGGGACGGGCAGGAGGTGCGGGAGGTGGACCGGGCGCAGGTGTTCTCCCGGGTCTCCCTGCTCACCCAGGACTTCGAACGCTGGCCGGTGACCGCCGGAATGAACATCCGCATCGGCCGCCCCCGGTCGCCCGCCGAGGAGGGCGAGTTGCTGGAGTCGGTCGCGTACGCGGAGGCCCTGGGCGTCGTCGGGAGGCTCCCCCTGGGACTGGGCACTCTGCTGTCCCGGATGTTCCACGGGGCGTCGGAGATCTCCGGCGGGGAGTGGCAGAAGATCGGGCTGGCCCGCACCCACCGCCGTACCGCCACCGCGCCCGCGGACAGCGTCCTCATCGTCGACGAGCCCACCTCCGCCCTCGACCCGGAGGCGGAGATCGCCGCCTTCGCCCGCATCCGCCGCCTGGCGGACCCGCACCGGGCGGTGGTCCTGGTGACCCACCGCATGTCGGGCGTGCGGCACGCGGACACGATCCACGTGCTGAGCGCCGGCCGCCTGGTCGAGCACGGCACGCACGAGGAACTGCTGGCGGCGGACGGGAGGTACGCGGCGATGTTCCGCACGCAGGCGGAACAGTACGCGCCGCCGGGGACGTGAGCCGTGCCGCCCTGCGTCCGACGGCGGGGCGGGGCCGGTCGCCGCATCACCCTCGGCCGCGCACCCGTGCGGACAGGTCAGCCAGGTCAGCCGCGCCCGTACGTGCAGTCAGCCAGGTCAGCCGCGCGCCCGTACGTGCAGGTCCAGGCTCGACACGCCCGGCTCCTCCACGCCCGGCAGCAGCCGCATGTCGTGGTCGTAGTCGCCGCCCGTCAGGGTGCGGTACGGGACCGGCGCGTCGGTGAAGAGGCCGTCCAGGCGGGCGGCGTACGCCGTCTTCGCCGCCTCGAAGCGTTCCTCGGGCAGCTCGTTGGCGTGGTACACGGCGAAGGGGTCCAGCGGCTCCATCCCCGTGAACGCGAACAGCCCGTGCTGCAAGGGGTGCAGTACGTCCGCGAGGCTGCCGTGGATGCCCCGGTCGGAGAAGGCCGTGGCGCGGGCCCCCGCCGTCACCGACAGCAGCGCCCGGCGGCCCGCGAGCGCGCTGTCGCCGCCGGAGTACGGCAGCAGCCCGGGCCCGTACGCGAAGCCGGCGGTGAAGACCCGGTCGAACCAGCCCTTGAGGATCGCGGGCGGGCCGAACCACCACACCGGGAACTGGACCACGACCGCGTCCGCCCACCGCACCTTCTCCTGCTCGGCCGCGACGTCCGCGGTCAGCGTGCCCGCCACCGTGGCCCGGCCGGACTCGGCCATCACGGCGAGGCGTTCGTCGCCCGCCAGGCCCGGGAAGTCGTCGGCGTCGACGGCGGCCTTCCACTTCATCGCGTACAGGTCGGAGACCGTGACCTCGTGTCCGGCCGCACGCAGGTGGCCGGCGGCGAAGGCGGCGAGGGAGGAGGTCAGGGAGCGGGGGTCGGGGTGGACGGTGACGAGGAGGACCTTGCGGGCTTCGCCCTCGGGCCGCGCGCCCAGGCCGTCGCCGGTGCGTGCGTTCATGGCGTCGCGGGTATGTGCGTTCATGCCGTCGCGGGTACGTGAGTTCATGCCGTCGCGGGTACGTGAGTTCATGCCGTCGCGGGTACGTGAGTTCATGCCGTTACGGTCTCCCGGGCCCGGCCGCGGAGCCAGAACCCTCCGCGTCCGGCGGACCGGTGTTCCTGGTACCGCGAGGACCACCCACGCGGGGCCGCCGCCCATACTGGGAGGCATGACCCGCCCGGCAGACACCCGCAGTGCAGACACCCGCGGCACGGAGAGCTCCCGCGCCCCCGCGCCCGCCCGCCCCGCGCTCGGCGAGTTCCTGCGTGCCCGGCGCGGCCGGGTCGCGCCGGAGCGGGTCGGGATCGCCGTGGGCCGCCGCCGTCGCGTACAGGGGCTGCGCCGCGAGGAGTTGGCCCAGCTCGCGGGCATCAGCGTCGACTACTACGTACGGCTGGAACAGGGCCGGGCCACCCAGCCCTCCCCCGAGGTCCTCGACGCGCTCGCCCGCGCCCTGGGGCTGGGCGCGGCCGAACGCGCGCACCTGAGCGCGCTCGCCGGAACGGGCGCGGGCCCCGGCCCCGTCCCCACCGCCGTCGGCACCGCCGAAGCGGTCCCCGCCGCCCGCGTGGGCCCTGTCCTGCGCCAGATCCTCCGCTCCCTGGACCGGCTCCCGGTGATCGCCACCAACCACCGCCTGGACGTGGTGGCGTGGAACGCCCTGGGCGCCGAGCTCCTCGGCGGTCTCCAGGGCCCGCACCCCCGCCGCGACCGCAACAACGCCCGCTTCCTCTTCCTCGACCCGGCCTCGCGCGTCGTCCACCCCGAGTGGGAGGCGCGCGCCCGGGAGGCGGTCGGCCTGCTGCGGATGGCCGCCGGCAGGCACCCCGATGACACCGCGCTGCTCGCCCTGGTGGCCGAACTCGCCGCCCTCAGCGAGGAGTTCCGTGCCGTCTGGGACAGCGGCGAGGTCACGATGTGCGCGGCGGGCCGCAAGAGCCTGCACCATCCGGCGACCGGCCCGCTGACCCTGGACTTCGAAACCCTCCAGGTTCCGGCCGCGCCCGGGCAGTCGGGCCTGGTCGTGCACGTCTACAGCGCCGAGGAGGGTACGCCGGAGGCGGCCGCCCTGGCGGAGCTGCGGGCCGCCGCGGAGCCGTCGGCCTGAGCCCGTTCGCGTACGCCGTCGACCGCTTCCCGAGCCACCTGCGCGTACGCGCGGAAGAGGACCGGAGGATCTTCCCGCGTCGTCTCCGTCCGTACGGCGAGGGCCTCCCAGCACCGGGCCACCAGCGCCCGCGCCTCCCGGCCCGGCCAGGGGGCGGGAAGCAGTTCGGGCGGCAGGAGGGGGTCGGGGTCCATGGCCCGGCCGAGTTCGGCGGCGAGTTCCACCGCGAGGGTGAGCGCCGCCGCCGGCTCCAGGGGCTCCGTCGCGGTGAGGCGGGCCAGGCGGGGCCGCGCGACGGCGGCCAGCCGGTGGTACCGGGCGGCGATCTCGTCGTGCGGCCACAGCGCGCGGGAGAGGCCGGCGGGGGTGTGGTGCTCGCCCCGGCGCAGGTCGGAGGTGGTGAGGAGGGTGAGGGCGTCGCGTACGCCCAGGTGGTCGACGGCCTCCTCGACGTACGGCTCCCAGGGGTTGGCGCTCACGTACAGGCCCCCTTGCAGCGGCGCGCCGCCGAGGTGGACGAGGGTGTCGCGCAGGGTGTCGCGGGCGGCGCGCTCGGTCTCGGGGAGGGCGAAGGCGGCCAGGTGCCAGACGCCGTCCCAGGGGGCGAGCCCGGCGTCCTGCCGGAAGGCGTGGCGGAGGAAGCCGGGGTGCGGGGCGAGGGCACGGACGGTGTCCTCGGTGGCGTACAGGACGGCCTTGCGTCCGCGCCCCTCATGCGTGAACCGGCCCTCGGCGACGAGGCGTTTGATGCAGAGCCGCACCTGCTGGTCGCTCATGCCGAGCAGGTCGGCGACCCCGTAGAGCTCACCGGTGGAGACGGTGCCGTCCTCGCGGACGAGGGCGTGGACGAGCATGCGGGTGGGAACCTCGACACGGCCGGTCAGGGCCTGCTCCCCGGTGTCCTCGGCGCGGCCGGCCGCGTCCCGTCCCCCGGTGTCCTCGATACGGCCGGTCACGCCCTTGCCCCCTTCGCCACGCTCTTGTGCATGGTCGTCACCGCTCCGAATCCCATCAGTCCGCGCAGATACGGGGTCGACGTCGTCCGTACGGGCCGAAAGCCCCGGCGCTCGTACAGCGCCCTCGCCCGCGGGTTCACGTCGATCACGTCGAGCCGGATCCTGCGGCACCCGTGCTCGGCCGCGATCGCCGCCACCTCGTCGAGCAGCAGGGTGCCGACCCCTGTGCCCCGCGCCGTGGCGTCGACGGCGATGCCGTCCATGACCAGTTCGCCGGGGGCGGACCGCCGGGCGAAGAGGGCGAGCAGTGCGGCGCGGTACAGGCCGCGCAGCGGCCCGTACGCCCGGAGCACGTCGCTCAGGGTCCCGCCGGTCAACGAGCGCCCGCCGAGCTGATACCCGGCGAGGCCCACCAGCCGCCCGTCGACGAGCGCGCTGACCGCGCGGTCGGCGTGGAGGTGGGCGGCGAGGAAGGGGAGCGCCGTGCCGGGCGGGTCGAGGGCGGGGCCCAGCTTGCGTCCGAACGCCTCCCAGTACAGCTCGGCCGCCCGCCGCTGCGCCCCGGCGGGAAGCCCGCGCAGGAGCGTCACGCTCCCGACCGCGGCGTGCGGCCCCGGTTCCGTGTCCTTGCTCATGGCCGTGCCCGTCCCCTCATGGCTGCTGCCTTGCCGACCCCCCAAAACTAACACTCCACCGTCGGACGTTCAATCAACGATAGTTTTATGGGGTCCGGCACCCGTGGGCGGGCAAAAAAGAAAGGCAAGGAGGTAACCGCTCTCCTTGCCACTCTCAACTTATAGCTCATGGGGGGCCTTGCGGCAAGGCCCCGGTGCTGGTGCAGAATCGCGGATCTCAGCCGGAGCCGACCGGTGTCGACCGGCGTCGACGCGAGTCGACGGGGGCTGAAATCAGGGCTGACCAGAACCTTGCAGAAATGGGAGATCCCCGAGTTGCGTGCCACGTTGTCCGAAGCTGCCGCCACGCCCCCCCTGCCCTCCAGCGCGTTCAACCTGTCCGACACTCTCTCCGCCAAGTCCGCCCCCGCGCTGATCGGCGCCGACGAAGCCCACTTCGCCGCCATCGCGAAGAGCCTCGCCGACACGATCGCCGAACTCTCCGCGAACCTCGACACCGCCCGCAGGGCGCCCGGCCGGCTCGGCCGTGAGGCGATGGACCGCGACTCCGAGATCCACCGCCTGACCGCCCGCCTGCGCACCCTGCGCCGCTTCGGCCTGGACCTGTGCCTGGGCCACTTCGTACCGGACGACGGCTCCGCGCCGGTGTACGTCGGCCGGCTCGGCCTGACCGACAGCGAGGGCCGGCGGCTGCTGGTCGACTGGCGCTCCCCCGCCGCCGAACCCTTCTTCGCCGCCACGCACGCCCACCCGATGGGGCTGGCCAGCCGCCGCCGGTACCGCTGGAGCGACGGCCTGATCAGCGACTACTGGGACGAGGTGTTCACCGCCGACGGCCTGGAGGGGCATGCCGCCGCCCTGGACGACCAGTCCGCGTTCATCGCCAGCCTCGGCGGCGAGCGGTCGTCCCGGATGCGGGACGTGCTGTCCACCATCCAGTCCGACCAGGACGCCGTCATCCGCGCGGGTTCGCGCGGCGCGCTCGTGGTGGACGGCGGCCCGGGCACGGGCAAGACGGTCGTCGCCCTGCACCGCACCGCGCACCTGCTGTACGCGGACCCGCGCCTGGGGCACCGGCGCGGCGGCGTGCTGTTCGTCGGCCCGCACCGCCCGTACCTGGACTACGTCGCCGACGTGCTGCCGAGCCTGGGCGAGGAGGGCGTGCGGACCTGCGTCGTGGCGGACCTGGTCGCCGAGGGCGCGGACGCGCTGCCCGAGGCCGACCCGGAGGTGGCCCGGCTGAAGTCGTCCGCCGCGATGGTGCGGGCGATCGAGCCCGCCGTCGCGCTGTACGAGGAGCCGCCCGCCGAGGGCATGACGGTCTCCACGCACTGGGCGGACGTGTGGCTGAGCGCGAGCGACTGGGCCGCCGCCTTCGCCGCCGTGGAACCCGGCACTCCGCACAACGAGGCCCGCGACCAGATCCGCGAGGAACTGCTCACGATCCTCATGGACAAGCACGCGGACGAGTACGGGGACGGGGACAGCGACGCGGATGAGGACGGCGAGTCCTCGGGCGTCTCCCCCCAGCTCCTGCGCCGCTCGCTGCTCCAGAACCGCGAGCTGATCGGCGCCCTCCACCGCGCCTGGCCGATCCTGGAGCCGACCGACCTGGTCGGCGACCTGTGGTCGGTGCCCGCCTACCTGCGCAAGTGCGCTCCGCACCTCACCGTCGACGAGGTGCGCGCCCTCCAGCGCAAGGACGCCCCGCACGCCTGGACGGTGTCCGACCTGCCGCTCCTGGACGCGGCCCGCCAGCGGCTCGGCGACCCCGAGTCCTCGGCGCGCAGGCAGCGCCACGAAGCGGCCGTCGCCGCCGAACGGGCGCGCCGGGCCGACGTCATGGAGAGCATCCTGCAGAACGTCGAGATCGACGAGAGCGAGGGCGCGCTCGGCATGCTGCACGGGCAGGACATCAAGGACACCCTGATCGACGAGGACGGCCTGCCGACGGCCGAACCCGACCTCCTGGCCGGCCCGTTCGCGCACATCGTCGTGGACGAGGCGCAGGAACTGACCGACGCCGAATGGCAGATGCTGCTCCTGCGCTGTCCCTCGCGGAGCTTCACCGTGGTCGGCGACCGGGCGCAGGCCCGGCACGGTTTCACCGAGTCCTGGCGGGAGCGGCTGGAGCGGATCGGCCTGGACCGCATCGAGGTGGCCTCGCTCACCGTCAACTACCGCACGCCGGAGGAGGTCATGGCCGAGGCCGCCCCGGTGATCCGGGAGGCCCTGCCGGACGCGAACGTGCCGACGTCGATCCGCAGCAACGGCATCCCGGTGGGGCGCGGCGCGGCGGCGGACCTGGACGCGGTCCTGGACGGCTGGCTCGCCGAGCACCCGGAAGGCGTGGCGTGCGTCATCGGCGACGCCGGCTTCCGGCCGGTCTCGCCGCGCGTGCGCTCGCTGACGCCGACGCTCTCCAAGGGCCTGGAGTTCGATCTGGTCGTGCTGGTCGACCCGGAGAACTTCGGCGGGGGCATCGCGGGCGCGGTGGACAGGTACGTGGCGATGACGCGGGCGACGCAGCGGCTGGTGGTGCTGACGAGCGCGTGAGGCTCCTCGCGTCTCCTACGGGGCCTGCGCCTCCCGCGTCTGTTCCGTGACCCACTCCAGGTAGGCCGGGCTGCCCGCGACCACCGGGACGGCGACCACCTCCGGGGTGTCGTAGTCGTGCAGCTCGCCGATCCGGGCGGTGAGTTCGGGGAGGAGCTCGCCGCGTGTCTTGAAGTCGATGCGCCACTCCGTCGCCCGCTCGACCGCCCCCTGCCACCGGTACACGGACCGCACGGGGTACACCTGCGCGCAGGCGGCCAGCCGCTCGCCGATCACGCGGTCCGCCAGCTCGGCGGCCCCGGCCTCGCTGTCGGCGGTGGTGGTCAGGACGGCGTACGGGGTGACAGGGAGGACCGGGTCCGGCATGGGGTTCGCGCTCGTCATGGCACCGAGCGTACGCAGCCCGCGTCAGGCCCGCCCCGCCCAGAACGCGTCCAGCGGCTGCGGGGTGGCGGCGGCGATGAGCTGGCGGGCCGTGCGGTGGGCCTTGGCGGCGGCTTCGGCGACCGTACCGAGGGAGTGGTTGACGGTCGACCCCTCGTAGACCAGGAGGAGTTGGTCGACCAGGAGGCCGGGGTCGGGGGTGCCGGTGGCCTCGGCGAGGGCGAGCATGCGGTCGCGCAGGGTGCGCTTGTGCTGGGCGACGACCGCGCGGACGACACCGTGCGGATGGTCGGACTCGTACTGGGCCTGGATGAAGGCGTTGCTGCGGAAGCCGTCGACGGAGGAGCCGCAGGCCCACTCGCGCAGGGCGTCGAAGACGGCGAGCAGCCGGGCGCGCGGGTCGTCCCCGGCGGCGTCGACGGCCGCGTCGAGGGTGATGCGCCAGCGGGTCTGACGGCCGTCGAGGTAGGCGAGGAGGGCCGCGGTGCCGGTGGGTTCGAGGGTGTTCACGATTCCTCCCGGGGTGGGTGACGCCGGTAACGGGCGGGGCGGCCGGGACGGGCCCTGGGCTCGCGCCGGGGACGGGGCCCCGGCCCGGGGAGGCGCCGGTGCGCCGTGCCGGATCGCGTGCCCGGCGTCGATGCCGGACAGCACGTCCTTGACGGTCCGGGTGACACGGCGGAAGAGGGGACGCATGGGCGACGGTCCTTCCCGCACGCCCGGCAGCTCGGCCGACCCGGGACGCGCTAAGGGGTATGGTTCCCTTTCACGCATTACGCTAGCACGGAAAACGCGGGAGTAAGGCTTGAAAATTCAGTTTTCGCATTACGCGGCCGGGGCGGGGGTCGCCACGGACCTCGTCAACACCTCCGCCCGCGTCCGCACGGACATCGGCGAAGTCCTCACCACCCCCGAGGCGTTGACCGCCTTCCTCGCCGAGCACGACGTACGACTTGACGCGCTGCCGCCGGGGACGGCCCCGGCCGAGGACGACCTGGCCGCCGTACTGGCCCTCCGTCAGGAGACGCGCGCGCTGCTGGAGGCCGCCACCGAGGACGAGGTCGCCGAGGGCGCCAACCGCCTCACCGCCAGGGCCACGTCGGACCTCTCCCTCCTCCGGGACGACGACGGCCGCCTCCAGTGGCACATCGCCACCACCCCCGGCGCCTCCGTGGCGGACGAGCTCGCCGCCCTCGTGGGCACCGGCCTGCTCGGCGTGCTGCACACGCTCGGCCACAGCCGCTTCCGGCCCTGTCAGTCGCCGACCTGTACGGGCCTGTTCGTCGACACCAGCAAGGCGGGCCGGCGCTGCTACTGCATCCCGAACCTGTGCGGCAACCGCCTGCACGCCGCCAAGCACCGCGCCCGCCGGCGGGACGCGCAACGGTGAGGCATCGCGGGTGCCGCCCGCCGCCTCCGCCCCGTGGGTCCCGTCCGCACGCGGCCGGTACGCGAGGTCGAGGACGGCACCGACGGCGTGGCACGACGGACGGAACGAAGGCCCTCCGCCGGGAAATCCGCTGGCCCCACCCCCGCGACCCCCGCTAGAAAGAGCTGCCATGAGCACCTCCACCTCCCCCGCCGCGGACCCGCGCGCCTTCACGCCCACCACACTGGACCTCGGCGACGCCCATCTGCGGCCCTGGAGCCGCAAGGACATCGAGGTGCCCTCCCTCGTACAGGGCCTGATGGACGGCGCGGCCGATCCCCGGACAGCCCTCTGGAACCCCCTCCGCACCGCCGACCGCGCTGCCGCCGTCAAGTGGATCGAGGTACGGGGGGACGCCTGGGACGCCGGCACCCTCGCCACCTTCGCGCTGCTCGGCGGCCCCGCGACGGACCCCGGCACGGACCCGGGCCCCGACGCCGGCCCCCGCTTCCTCGGTGGGCTCGGCGTGCGCTGGACCGACCGCTCCGACGGGCTCGGGATGATCGGGTACTGGCTGCTCCCCGCCGCGCGCGGCCGGGGCCTCGCGACCCGCGCGACGCTCGCCGCGGCCGAATGGGCGCTCCGCACGGCGGGCGTCCGCCGTCTCGAACTCGCCCACGCCGTCGAGAACGAGGCCTCCTGCCGGGTGGCCCTGCGCGCCGGTTTCCCCGCGGAGGGCACGCTCCGCGCCTCCTACCGCTTCGGCGACGGCGAGTACCACGACGAACACCTCCACGCCCGCCTCGCCTCGGACCCGTCCCCCGCTCCCTCCGGGGCCTGACGGGGCTCGGCCGGCACCCGTGCCGACGACGCCTCCGGATCGCCCGCCGTCCCCGGCACCGGGCCCGATTGGACCTGCCGGGACGGTCGTCTTTGGCTCTTCTCGGCGGGCCATGACCGCGCCAGAGTGAGAGGACCTTGAAACCAGGAGGTCCCCCTTGAGTCCCGCGTTCCTGCTCACCACCCTCGCCGTGGTGCTCACCCCCGGCCCCGGCGTGGTGTTCACCCTCGCCGCCGGGCTGTCCCACGGCCGCCGGGCGAGTCTGGTGGCCGCCTTCGCCTGCACGCTCGGCGTCGTACCGCATCTGCTGGCTTCGGTCACCGGGCTCGCGGCGCTGTTGAACGCCAGTCCGGTGGCGTTCGAGGCGGTGAAGTACCTCGGCGTCGGCTACCTGCTGTACATGGCGTGGGCGACGCTGCGCGACAGGGAGGCGCTGGAGGTGGGGCCGGCCGAGCGCCGCCCGGCCGGGCGGGTCGTCGTCTCCGGGGTGCTGATGAACCTGCTCAATCCCAAACTGACCATGTTCTTCGTCGCCTTCCTGCCGCAGTTCGTGCCTGCCGGGAGGTCGGGTTCGGTGGGCGCGATGCTGGAGTTGAGCGCCGTGTTCATGGCCCTGACCTTCGTCGTCTTCGCGGCGTACGGGATGTCCGCGGCCGCCGTCCGGGACCGCGTGCTGGCCCGGCCCCGCGTGCTGACCGCGGTCCGGCGGGTGTTCGCCGTGTCCTTCGTCGGCCTGGGCGCACGGCTGGCGGTGGCCTGACGTGCGCTTTCGTCACGCCGATACGATCCGGGCCGCCCACCCCGAGCTGAGCGCGGGCGCGCTGTACGCCTCCGGGGTTCATCCGGCCGCCGACGTCGGCCCGCGGGTCGCGGAGTACACCGCCCGCGCGCTGGACCGGCTGGCGGACTCCGCCGAGGGACAGTTGCCCGAAGTGCTCGCCTGGCGGCGGACCTTCAGCCGTCTGGGCCTGAAGCCGACGCAGTACCGCTGCGCCTCCGAGTCCCTCCTGCGGCGCCTGCGCAAGGAGGGGTCGCTCCCCCGCATCCACCCCGTGGTGGACCTGTGCAACGCCCTTTCCGTCGCGTACGCGATCCCGGTCGCCGCCCTGGACGCCGACCGCGTCTCGGGCCCGCTCCTGGAGGTGCGGCCCGCCCGCGGCGACGAGCTCTACACCACCTTCGGCGGCGACACGGAACACCCCGCCCCGGGCGAGGTCACCTTCGTGGACTCCGCGAACCGGGCGCACGCCCGCCGCTGGACCAACCGCCAGAGCGGGCACTCGGCGGTCGGCCCGCACACCACCCGCATCCTGGTCGTCACGGAGGCCATGCACGAGGGCGGCGCGTCGGAAACGGTTCCGGCGCTGCTGAAGTCCCTCACCGGCGAACTGTCCACGCACTGGCCCACATCCCCAGTGTCGGCCCTGCTCACCGCCGGGGCACCGGAATTCGCCTTCGGCCCCCCGGACTCCCCCGCGTGACACCATGGCCCCGGCCGACGAGGGGGGACCGGATGAGCGACGCCACGACCGCACCGCCCACCCGGGCGGCCCTCGTCCCCGCCCCCGCCGCGTACGGCTCCGACTTCCTCCAACTGGACCTCGGCGACGCCCCTTCCGGCGGCAAGGCGGACTGGCTCGCCCGGCGGCTCCGCACGGCGATAGCCGACGGACGGCTCGTCGTGGGCGCCAAGCTGCCGCCCACCCGGGTCCTCGCCGCCGAACTGGGCGTCTCGCGGGGCGTGGTCACCGAGGCCTACCGCCGCCTCACCGAGGACGGTCACGTCGAGGGCCGCCGACGCGGCGGAACCACGGTCGTCGCCGCCCCGCTCGGCCTCCCGCCGGCTCGCAACCGGCCGCCCCTGCTCACGCCCGGGGGCCAGGACGGACCCCCCGCACCAACCCCGCCGGCCCTCTTCACCGGAGCCCCCGGCCCCGAGGTCTTCGACGCCCTGCGGGCTGCCGGGGCACGGATCGACCTCACGCCCGGGCAGCCCGACCTCACCGCCTTCCCCCGCGCGGCCTGGCTGCGCGCCGAACGGGAGGTGCTGGCCGGGCTGTCGGCGGAGGACCTCGGGTACGGGGACCCGCGCGGCGCGCCCCGGCTGCGGCGCGCCGTCGCCGACTGGCTGGGGCGCAACCGGGGCATCCGGGTCGAGCCGGGCGACGTCCTCGTCGTCGCCGGTACGGCGCAGGCCCTCACCCTCCTGCACCCCGTGCTGCGCGCCGACGGCGTCCACAGCGTCGCCGTCGAGGACCCCGGTTCGCTCGGCACCCGCCAGCACCTGCTGCACGGCGACCTCACCACCCCGCCGGTACCGGTCGACGGGGACGGCGTCCGCGTCGACGCGCTGCGCGCCACCGGCGCCCCGGCGGTACTGCTCACACCGGCGCACCAGTTCCCCACCGGGGTGGTGATGAGCGGGGAGCGCCGCCGCGAACTGCTGCACTGGGCGACGGCCGAACACGGCCTGATCCTCGAGGACGACTACGACGCCGAACACCGCTACGACCGTCCCCCCGTGCCCGCCCTCCGCGGCCTCCTCGCCGACCGGGTCTGCTACCTCGGCAGCGTCTCCAAACTTCTCGCCCCCGCCCTGCGCATCGGCTGGATGGTGCCGCCGCCCCGCCACCTGCGGGCCCTCACCGAGGCGAAGCGCTTCACCGACCTCGGCAACGCCGTCCTGCCCCAACTGGTGCTCGCCCACCTGATGGAGTCCGGCCGCCTGGAACGGCATCTGCGCCTGCTCCGGGGCCGCCACGTCCGACGCCGCGACGCGATGATCGCCGCCGTCGGGCGGCACCTGCCGGGCGCGGTGGTGCACGGCGCGGCGGCGGGCCTGCACCTGACGGTGACGTACCCCCACGGCGTCCCCGACACGGAGCTCGCCTCGGCCGCCCTCGCCCGGGGCGTGAAGTGCCAGCCCCTGTCCTGGCACCGCCAACTCCCCGGCCGCCCGGGCCTCGTCCTCGGTTACGCGGCGGGCCCGGCCGGTGCCGTCGCGGAAGGCGTGGAAATCCTGGGCCGGACCCTGCGGGAGCTGGCCGGCCCCGGGCAGCCGGTGCGGCCCGGGTACGTCGGCTCCCCGTGAGGACTCCGGTGCGGCCCGGCGGCCCGGCAGGCCCGGAAGGCGTGCGCGGAGCGGGTCACCGCCCGAGGCGGGCGCTCAACCGCGCCTTCGCCTCCGGCCATTCCTCCGCCAGCAGCGAGAAGTAGACCGAGTCGCGCCAGGTGCCGTCCGGGCGGCGGCGGTGGCGGCGCAGAACGCCCTCGCGCCGGGCGCCGAGCCGGGCGATGGCGGCCTGTGAGCGTTCGTTGCGGTGGTCGGTCTTGAGCTGGACGCGGCCCATGCCGAGGTCGTCGAAGGCGTGCCCGAGCAGGAGCAGTTTGCACTCGGTGTTGACCGGGGTGCGCCAGTACGCGCGCCCGTACCAGGTCCAGCCGATCTCCAGCCGCTCGTCCTCCTCCGAGACGTCCAGGTACGTCGTCCAGCCGACCGCCCGCCCGCTCTCCCGGTGGATCACGGCGAACGGCAGGTACGGCCCGTCGAGCACGCTCCGCAGCAGTTCCGCGAGTTCCGTCTCCGTCTGCGGCGCCGGACCGCCCTGCCACCGCCAGACCTCCTCGTCCCGGCCACCGGCCAGGAAGAGGTCGCCGAGGTGCTGCTCGGTGAGGGGTTCGAGGCGCACGTGGCGTCCGGTGAGCGTGACGGGGCGCGGGGTCTCGGCAGGCATGATCCCCAACGTAGCCAAGGTTTGACCTAGGAGCAACAGACTTTTGCTCTAGTACGAAAGGGGCTCATGCGGAAGGGGCTCAGGTGACGTACGCGAGAGCGGCGGCGTACCCCTCGGGGGCCCGGACGTCCGCGATCCGCCACCCCGGAACGTCCCCCGGCCGCTCCCCGGCCCCGACGTACGTATCGCCCAGAGGTACGGCGAGCCCCGTACCGGTGCCCTTCAGGTAGGCCTCCTTGCGGCACCAGCAGCGCCCGAAGGCGGCGGCGCGGGCGGGGTCGTCGCCCTGGAGGGCGGCCAACTCCCGCTGCTCACGGGGGTGCAGCACCTGAGCGACCTCATCGACCTGACCCGGCGACGGCAGTATCTCGACGTCGACCCCGACCGGCGTCGTACCGAAGGCGAACATCACCAGGTCCGCGCTGTGCGAGAGCGAGAAGTGCAGCCCGCTGCCGGGGAGGGAGGGACGCCCGTGCGGCTCGGGGCACAACGGGCAGTCCTCCCGCCCGAAGCGCACGGAGGCGGGCTCCTGGCGGAGGTACGCGCCGGCCAGCCCGCGCAGGGCGGCGTGCGCGACGAGATAGCGGACCCGGTCCTCCGCGCGCCGGAAGGCGGAGTGCCGCCGGCGCTCGGCGGGATCGAGGAGGACCAGAGCCTCCGGGGCGTCCGGGGCGTCGTACGCCAGGATGCGCAGGGACCACAGGTCGGGGACGGCGCCGGGCGCCGGGAGCGGCCCGGGGAGGGCGCCGGGGGTCAGGGGGCGGGGCTCCGCGAGGGGGGCCGGGGCGCGGTGTTCGGGTGCGGACATGACGGCCTCGGGAGTGGACGGAACACGGAAGGGCAGCATCTCACGCGGGTGTTCGAGCTCACGGGGCGGCGGTCGACCCGCGTCGGTTCGCCTGGAAGCGGGCCTTCTTCTGACGGTTCCCGCACGTGTTCATGTCGCACCATCTGCGCGTGCGGCTGCGACTGGTGTCGAAGAAGGCCGCGAGGCAGGTCGGTGAGGCGCACAGGGCCAGCCTTCCGTCCCGATCGCCCGCGATGACGCCGACCGCGTCGGCGGCGATCACGCCGAGGGCGTCCTCCACGCCGGTGGCCGGGTGGAGCTGCCAGCGGCGCTCGCCCTCCGCGGTCAGGATCGCGGCGGCCCGCCCCCGGACGCTGCGTTCGTTGATCACACGGACCGCGGAGGCGGGCAGCGCCTGTTCCAAGGCGGCGGCCGTGGCGGCGGCATGGATCGCCTCCCGCAGTTCCCGGGCGAGGTCGAGCTGGGCCGGGGTGCAGCCGTCCACGGCGAGACCGCTCACCGCCAGCCAGTCGGCCAGCCGCCCCGGGGTGGGGATGCGCTCCACGGAGCCGCCGTGACGCTCCGACAGGGTTCCCGTGAAGCTGGTCGCCAGCACGGCGCCGAGGCGGAAGTCGGGGAAGGCAGCAGACATGGAACCACCTTAGCCGGTTGCGCGCGGACGCCAAGAGCGAGTAGAACCGTCATAGCCGGTTCCAGCACAGGCCGAACCGGCTCCGGCACGACCCGTTCGGCTCCCCTGCGGCCCGACCGGCTCCACCACGGCCAGGAGGTCTCATGCCCCGCCCGCCCCGCTCACCCCGTCGCTCCGACGACGTCCACGCGTTCGAAGCCCGCGCGTCCGACGCCGAACTCGCCGACCTGCGCGCCCGGCTGGCCGACGCGCGGCTGCCGGAGGCCGAGACGGTCCACCGCGCCGCGCCCGGTCCCGGCCGCTGGAAACAGGGCGTTCCGCTCGCCGACCTCGTCGAGGTCGTGACGTACTGGCGCACGGCGTACGACTGGCGGTCCTTCGAGCAGCGCCTCGACCGGATCGGCCAGTTCCGCACGACCGTCGACGGTCTGGGCATCCACTTCCTGCACCGCCGGTCCGCGCGCCCGGACGCCATCCCCCTGGTCCTCACCCACGGCTGGCCGGGCAGCATCGCGGAGTTCGTGGACGTGGTGGACGAACTGGCCGACCCGCAGGACCCGGACGCGCCGGCGTTCCACGTCGTAGCCCCTTCGCTGCCCGGCTTCGGGTACAGCGACCGGCCGGACGCGACCGGTTGGGGGACGGAGAAGATCGCGGCCGCCTGGGTCGAACTGATGGGACGGCTCGGCTACGACCAGTTCCTGGCCCACGGCGGCGACTGGGGCGGCGTCGTCACCACGGTGCTGGGCGGCAGGTTCCCGGAGCACGTGCTCGGCATCCACACGACACTCGCGCAGCCGCCGCCCGGAACCACCACGGACGGCCTGACGGAGGCCGAACTGCGGTGGACCGAGGAGACGTACGACTTCTGGCGCCACCGCACGGCGTACGCGAAGCAGCAGGCCACCCGGCCGCAGACCACCGGCTACGCGCTCGTCGACTCACCGGTCGGGCTGCTCGCCTGGATCCTGGACAAGTTCGCCGAATGGTCGGACACCTGGGACAGCCCGTTCGAGACGATGTCCCTGGACCGGGTCCTGGACAACGTCACCCTGTACTGGCTGACCCGGACCGGGGCGTCGTCGGCCCGCATCTACTACGAGAGCCACGACTCACTGGACCCCGGGCTCCGGGTCGACGTCCCGTCGGCGATCACGACCTATCCGCATGACATCGAGAAGTACCCGCGCGCCTGGGCGCGGGAACGGTACCGGCGGATCGTGCGCTGGAACACACCCGGCTCCGGGGGCCACTTCCCGTCCCTGGAGGTCACGGCCCCCTTCGTCCAGGACCTGCGGGCCGGACTCGCGGCGGTGCTGGCGGCCGGGCGGCAGGGGCCCGGCCCCGGGTGAGACCGGCGGGGAGCCCTTTTCAACGCCAGGCCGGGGCGTCCGCGCCCCACAGGCCCACCGGCCGCGCCCAGCCGTCCGGACCGCCCGGGTAGCCCACCGGCGGCAGCGCGTGGTCCAGCTTTCCGTACGGGGACTCGCAGGCCGTCATCCAGCGCCGGGCGTCGTACGCGCCCTCGGACGGTGCTTCCCGCCGCACCCCGTGCATCAGCCATGCGGCCGTACCGGCGAGCGAGTACCGCATCCGGCGGCCCCGGCCCGTCTCCTGACGTTCCGTCAGCCCGCGCAGTACGCCCGCCGCCACCAGATACCCCGTTCCATGATCCAGGGCCTGCGCGGGCAGCGCGCCCGGCCGGCCGGACGCGGCCGCTGCGCCCGTCGCCTCGATCGCCGCGATGCCCGTCCCCGCCTGCACCAGGCTGTCGAACCCCCGCCGCCCCGCCCAGGGCCCCGTCCAGCCCCACGCGGACAACTGCGCCACGACCAGGCCCGGGTGGCGGTCCAGCAGGGCCTCCGGGGCCAGCCCGTGCCGGTCCAGGGCGCCGGGGCGGTACGCCGAGAGCACCACGTCCGCCGTGGCCAGCAGCTCCTCGAAGACCTCGCGGTCCCCGGCCGCGCCGAGGTCCAGCAGCGTCGACCGCTTCCCCATGCCGGTGTCGGCGTACGTGTCCGCGTCCTCCGGCAGTTGCGGCGCGTCCACCCGCAGCACGTCGGCCCCCAGCAGCGCCAGCGTCCGCCCGGCCACCGGCCCGGCGAGCACCCGGGTCAGGTCCAGGACCCGTACGCCGTCGGCGGGGGCCGCCACCGGGGCGCGGGCGGGCAGCCGCCGGGAGCCGCGCTCGGCCGCCTCCCGCGTCTCCACCAGCGGAACCAATTCGTCCGGGGCGGCGGCAGGCGCGGGGGCCAGCGCCACCGCGAGGCCGCCGCCCGCGTACACCGTCTCCTGCACCTCCGCCGCCTCCCGGGTGGCGAGTTCGGCGGCCAGCACCCCGGCCAGCGCACGGTCGTCGCGCGAGCCGTCGTCCGGAATGCCGAGCGCGCGCAGCAGGCGGGCCCGGTGGTGCGGGTAGTTGGCGTGCGTACGCACCCAGTTGTCGGAGGTGCGCCAGAAACCGGAGAGCGGGGCGAAGGCGGTGGGCGCCCGGCCGTCGATCCGGAGGTGACGCTCGCTGTGGAAGGCGGTGGCCACCGCACCCTCCGCCACCCGCACCTCCGGTATCCGCTGCGCCGCCGCCCGCTCTCCTGGCGTCCCCGTCCCGCCGCGCGCCGCCACCAGCTCGGCGGCGGCCAGCGAGCACGCCCCGACCGTGGCCCGCGCGAGCTGCCGCACCGGCAGTTTGGCCGGCAGCACGTCTCCGGCACCGGCGTACGAGACCCGGCCGACGAGTTCCGGCCGCCCTCCCACGGCGGTCCAGGCGTGCAGGGTGGCGGCGTCGTGATCCGTAGGCGTCATGGCACTCAGCATGCCGCTGCCTGACACTCGGTGCCAATAGTCCCGCTGGGCCCGACACTCCGTGCCGCACCAGCTCTGAGCTCAGGAGCGGTTTTCTGGAGGGGTCTGCTCCGCTCAGGCGAAGGCCGCCGCCGGATACGTCGGGCGTCCGGCAGGCCGGGTCGAGGCGCGATCACGAGTCCCACCCCCGCTATGGCCGATCCCATGGGGCCATGCTGTGGGCCGGGCCGGACTTCGGCCTGCCGTTCAGCAATACGTCCACGAACTCCTCCCGGGACCGTGCCTCCGCCGCGAACCACAGGCTCAGCCGGTGGTCCGCCGCGGGCAGCACCATCCGCACGTAAGCGGCGCGCGACGCATCGAGCGCCCCCGCGACCGCTTCGGTGACCGCCGGTGGAATCACCGCGTCGACGGCGGGCGTGACCAGCACCGCGCGCACGCCGGCGGGCAGCCTCCGGAAGACGTCCAGCGCGGGGGAGTTCCGCCAACTGTCGGGCGTACGGATGATCCCGGTGAACCCGTCGCCGAAGGCCACCGGCCAGGCCCGTGCCGCGTACACGGCGGGGGCGCAGAGGCCGACGGCGGCGACGCGGGGCCCGTAGTGCGCGGCGAGGTCCGCGACGGTCTGCCCGCTCATGCTGAAGCCGACGAGGACGAGGGGGGCTCGGGCGGGCAGACAGGCGTCGACGACGGCACGGGCCTGCTCGAACCGCCGCCGCAGGCTCGACCGGCCCAGTGTGCCGGTGCTTTCGCCGTGGCCGGAGAAGTCGAAGGCGAGGGCGTGGTGCCCGCGTGCGGCGAAGGCCGTGGCGAGGACGGTGGGGCTCTGCTTGTCACCGTTGCCGGCGCCGTGGAGAACGAGTACGGCGTGGGGCGGGAGGGTGGTGGGGGTCAGGGTTGCCGGGGCTGCCGGGGCCGCCTTCACTGCCGGGACCGCCTGGGCGCAGGCGAGGAGCTCACCGTCCGAGGGGAAGGTGAAGTGCCGTACCAGTGGGGCATGTCGCACCGCCCCTAAGGCCGCCACACCTTGCCGCTCCGGCACCACCCCGCCCCCTGCCTCCAGCGGCGGCCCGGACCCTCTCCCTTCCAGCACAGGTCCGGGCCCCTCCTCCAGCGCCGACCCGAACCGCGTCCCCTCAGGCACGAGTCCGGCCCCCTTCTCCAGCGCCGCCCCGGGCAGCCTCTCCCCCGGTACGGGCCCGAACCGCCTTCCCTCCGGTGTCAGCTCGTCCGCCCCCGGCACCGGACCGCTCGTCGCCCCTGCCACCGGGCCACTGGTCGCCCCTGCCGCGCACTCGCCGGTCATACGATCCCCGCCCTCCGCCGTGCCGACGCGACCACCGCCCGCACCCTACCGACCGATCGCCCCCTCCTAGACTCATCCGAATGACCGGAACCCCGGCGCAGCCTGGCGCCACCCGCCCCGTCCTCGTCCCGCACTCCGCCGACTGGCAGGCCCAGGGGCGCACCCTCACCGACGACCTGCTGACCGCCCTCGCGCCCCTGGCCGCCCGGGTCGAACACATCGGCAGCACCTCGATTCCCGGCATGACCGCCAAGCCCGTCCTCGACCTCCAGGCGAGCGTCGCGGACCTGTCGGCGGCCGAGGCAGCCTTCGGCGGCCCCCTCGCGGCACGCGGCTTCCAGCTCTCCCCGCACCGGCACGACCACGTCCCGGCAGGTCTCGACGACGACCCGGCGCGCTGGACCAAACGGCTCTGGACGCGCCGGGAGGCCGCCGGCCACTCCGCCGTCAACCTGCACGTGCGCCGCACAGGTTCGCCCAACGAACGCTTCGCGCTCCTCTTCCGCGACTGGTTCCGCGCGCACCCGGAGGCCATCGCGTCGTACGCCCGCTTCAAGCAGGAACTCGCGGGCGTGGTCGACAGCACGGACGTGTACGCGGACGTGAAGGACCCGGTGGTCGACCTGGTGATCACGGTCGCGGAACCCTGGGCTGCGGCAACCGGCTGGAAGCCCTAGCCCCCGAGGGCCCGCCCGTCTCCGGGGCCGGCTACTGGGGGTTCCGTCCGCAACACCGGCCCCAGCGCCCTCATCCACCCCTCGCGCACGCCCTTCCACTCGTCGGCACATCCGGCCGCCCGCGCGGCGGGCAGGGCGCGCGGGCCGGTGAGGCCGAGCAGGTGGCGGCGGGAAGCGGGGACGGCACCGTAGGCGTAGCAGCGCAGGGAGACGGCACGGTCACGGTCGGACGAGTGCCCACCGTGCCCTCCCCCGGCCGTAGCCGTGCCCTCCCCCGCACCCTCTGGATCGTCCTCGTACAGCTCGGCGAGCACCGCCCACCCGTCAGCCGCGTACAGCACCCGCCGCACCCCGGCCTCCCCCTCCCGCAGCAGCATCAGCGCGGCAAAACGGTCCGCCGCGTCCTCCTCGTTGCCCGCGACCCGGACACCGGCCCGGTCGACCAGAGCGTGCGCGACCTCGTGGTACAGCGTTTCGAGGAGTACGGCCGCCACCTCGTCGTCGGTCGCCCTCTGCCCGCCTTCCCGGAGGGCCGTACGCGTCTCGGCGATCTCGTCGTAGCAGAGCTCGATCCGGCGCTTCTCCGGGTCGTACGAAGAGCCGTCCCCCGCGCAGGAACGCGTCAGCAGGGCGATCGGCTCGCGCCCCCGCCAGTCCAGCAGCGAACCCAACGCGGCCTCGGCCGCCCGCACCACCCGCCGCTCGTGCAGGAACCGCACCCCGGGCCGGTCGGCGGCGGCCGGCGCCTCGTACCGCACGGCGAGAACCGGCCGCTCCGCCGGCTCCCCCACGACCGGCCGATCCGGCCCGGGCTCCGCCCCGCCGGGCCCCGCACAGGCCGTCGCCGCCAGCAGAGCGGCGCCCAGCACCAGCACGGCCCTCCGGGCACGGTTCCGCGCACGCCCGCCGCGCCTCCGCGCACCCGAATCGCCGAGAGTCATCCGCCCATCCTGTCCCAGACCGTGCGCCGGGGCCCGGGCGGGGACTGAAGGGACCGGAGGGACCGGCAAACCGAAGACTTCTCGCCGCCGCCGGCCAGGCAGACGTCCGGGCCGCCCGCACAGACGGATGCCCCGCGGCCGGGGGGAGTGGCCGAGGGGCATCCAGGGTGCTCAGCAGGCCGGGGGGATGTGCCTGCGAGCTCGGGTCGAAGGGGCTTGTTCCCCCGCCCACGACGGGCATGCACCCCTACCCGAAAATTCTTCCGCGACTGACGCCCCTCCTCCCCGCCCACACCGACCGCTCGCCGCATCCCCCCGCCCCGGGGGTGATCGTCGGCGGCGCGCAGTGGTCCTCGCAGGGCAGCCGCGCGCGGCATGCCGATCGGGCTGGAGGCAGCGGGCCCTCAGTGCCCCGGCAGCACACACCTCGCGTCCAGTCCCAGCACCCGGTTGAGCCTCCCGAACGCCAGCCAGGAGCCCAGGCACATGGTCAGTTCCACGATCTCGCCCTGCGAGTAGCTCCCCGTCATCCGCTCCCAGAACTCCTCGTCCAGGCCGTGGTGATCGAGGGCGTACCGCTCGGCGTACTCCGCCGCCAGCCGTGTCCGCCCGTCGAGCGAGTCGGCCGTGCGCCACTCCTCGACCGCCCCCGCGAACCCCTCCTCGACCTTCTCGCCGTTCCGGTCGGTCCGCCAGTCCAGGCAGAACAGGCACCCGTTGAGCTGCGCGATCCGCAGCCGCGCCGCCTCGAACTCGCGCAGTCCGAGCGTCGTATGGGCGTACACGGCCAGCGAGAAGTCCGCCGCGGCCGGGCCGATGCCGGGCACCATGTCACCCCACACGTACTCGATCGGGTCCTTGCCCTCCGGTACGTCGATCTCGATGCCGCTCACGCCGAACCCCTCCCCAGCCGCCCCCGCGCCGCCCGCAGGGGCACGTCCAGTGCGTCGTAGATCCCGGCCGGGGCCCCGACCAGCCAGTCGATCGCGTTCACCAGCCGCCCCACCGCCGTGGCGTTGCCGCCCGCCGAGCGGTTCTCGTCCTCGTCGCTCGCCTCGACGGTGACCTCGATACGGGGCCGCCCCTCGACGATCACCCGGTGCGCCCCGACGCCGTCCGGCGGCGTGGGCCAGTCCGGCGCGCACGACGGATGGATGCGGGTGACGTGCTCGATCACCAGCCTCGGCACGCCCCCCACCACCCCCTGCACCTCGAACCGCACCGCGCCCTGCGTCCCCGCCTCGAACGCGCCCATGGTGCGGGTGGTGACGGTCCGCTCCAGCGGCCGCCGGGCCACCGTCTCCCGTATCTCCTCGATCTCGACACCCAGGGCCCGGGCCATGAGCCGCAGTTGCCCGCCCCACACCATGGTCGGCACGGACTCCGTCAGCATGGGCGCGGCGTAGTCCAGCGGACGCCCCATCCCGATCAGATCGCGGACCGACTCCGGCTGGTCGTACGTCGAGTAGTCGAAGACCTCCTGGCAGCGCAGGCCGTCGATCCTGCTCCCGAGCCCGCTGACGAGCAGGGGCAGCACATCGTTCCCCCACCCCGGATCGACCCCGGAGACGAAGAGGGCGCCGCCGCCCGCCTCGGCGGCCTCCTGGAGGGGTTCGACCAGCTCGGGCGGGGCGCTCGGCGGATCGTAGAGCGCGTACAGCGCGGGCGTGACGACGACCGCTCCGCTGCGCAGCGCCCTGACGACGTCCGCGTGGGCGTCGTCGGGACGCAGGTCGCCGGAGGCCGCGTAGACGACCGCCCGGGGCCGCGCGGCCAGCACCGCGCCGACGTCGTCGACCGCGCGCACCCCCACCTCCCTCCCCATTCCGGCGAGGTGCCCGGCATCACGCCCGACCTTGGCCGGGTCGTGGACGAGTACGGCGGTGAGTTCCAGCTCCGGGTGCGCGTCGACGGCACGGACAGCCGCGCGGCCGACGTTCCCCGTGCCCCAGACGACCGTGGGAATCATGCGGCGGAGGGTAGCGCGGGGGTGCCGAGGTTCCCATAGCCGTGCGCATACCGCCGCTCGTCATTTCTCCGCGAGCAACGCGTACAGCAGCGGTACGCGCGGCGCGGTGTCCGGCAGTCTCCACCAGCCGCCGGGGGTGCGGACCATGTCCGGCCAGCGCGGCCACGGGAGCTCGTCGCTCTCCCGCAGCCGGACGATCCGCAGCCCCGCGCCGACGAGGGCGGTCACGACCTCGCCCAGCCCGTGGGTCCACTCGAAGCACTCGGTGGCGTCCTGGACGGGCGGACCGTCGGTGTACGTGTACGTGGCGTCCCTGCGGACGGCGCCCCGCCCGTCCAGGCAGTCGTCCCGCAACAGGAGTTCGGGCCCCTCACCGGGGGCGGGGGACGGCCCGAGGGAGCTGAGCACGGGGTGGAACTCGGCCAGGTACAGCCGTCCGCCGGGACGCAGCAGCGCGGCGACGGTGTGCGCCCAGCGGTCGAGGTCGGGCAGGTAGCAGAGGGCTCCCTTGCCCGTGTAGACGACGTCGAAGCGGTGGGCGCCCAGCACCTCCTGGGCGTCGTACACGTTCGCCTGGACGTACGTCACGGGCAGCCCGGCGTCGGCGGCCAGCCGGCGGGCCGCCGCGACGGACTCGCCGGAGAGGTCGAGGCCCGTGGTGCGGGCGCCCTTGGCGGCGAAGGCCAGGGTCTCCGTACCGAGATGGCACTGGAGGTGCGCCAGCTCGCGTCCGGCGAGGTCTCCGAGGTCGGCCCACTCGTACTCCGCGAACCAGCGCTCGGGGCGGGCTTCGGGCGAGTGGACGTCGTAGAAGCGGCTGGCGAGGTGGACGGGGGTGCGGGCGTCCCAGTTCGCCTCGTTGGCCCGCATCATCGTGCGTACGGCGGGCGCGAACTCCTCGGAGCCCCGGGGCCCTGCCCCGCTCACTCGGTGTCGATCCCGGACAGGGCGGCGGGGCCCATGGGCGCGGCGTTCTCGTCCAGACCGGCCGCGCGCAGGGCCGTCTCGGCGATCCGGCGGGCCTCGGTCTCGGCCTCGCCGGTGGTGGCGGCCTGCACTTCGAGGCGGATGACGAAGGTGGAGTTCTCCTCGTCCAGGGTGAGCCTGTCCATGTCCTCCGCCTCGCCGAGCGCGGTGTGCCGGGGGTCGGCGGGGCTCAGCTCGCGCAGCAGGGTCGCGTGGGCGGCGGGAGTCAGCTTGTCGAGCAGGGTGCCGGGGAGGGTGACGACGTAGGTGGTCATCCTGGGACCGTACCCGGGCAGGGCGGGCTAAATCGGTGGGCCGGCGAGCGGCGCCGCCGGGAACCGCCCCCGGCCGGTGCGCGCCGCGACGGGCGAGGGCGAACACCCTGACCGATACGGGCCCGCCGCATGGGCCGGTCAGCCCGCCTCGGACTGCCCCGCCTCGGGTTGCCTGGCCTCGGGCTGCCCCGCCTCCGCCCGCAACGGGCTCCCCCAGTCCAGCTCCAGCGAAGCCCGCATCGCGGCCACCGCCTCCGCGCCGATCCGGTCCGCGAGCACGCCCTCCAGCCGGGTGAGCACGTCCTCCGCCTGCCGGTGCGTGCGCTCCCCCTCCGCGGTGCGCCGCACCAGACGCCGCCGGGCGGACTCCGGGTCGGGAAGCTGTTCGAGCAGACCGGCGGCGATGAGCCCGTGCACCGCCTGATGCGCGGTCTGCCGGGTGACGCTCATCCGCCGGGCCAGCTCCGAGACGGTCGTGCCGTCCTCGTCGAGTACGGCGAACAACTGCACCTGCGTCGGCGACACGGGGACGACCCCGGCCTCCTCCAGCGCCGCCAGCAGCCCCTCCTCGAACCAGCGCCGGGCATCGCTGAACAGGTGCGGGAAGCCGTGGCGGCGGGTCGGAGGCATGGTCTGCGTCGGTTCCTCGGGTGAGCACGGGCGGAACCGGAATCGTATCCAGGCACACGGAACACCGCACTCAGGCAAACAGCCCCCCGCCCTCCCGCACACGGGCCCCCGGCACGCGGAGCTTGCCTCTTCCCCATCTCACATGTCAGGCTGCCTGACATTCCATGTGACCGCCGAACGACGCAAGGGGCCCGCATGACCATCGAGTACGCCACCCGCTACCGCACCGCATCGCGCATACCGGCCGATCCCACAAAGCCGTACTTCATCGAGAAGGGCGAGGGCGACCGCGCACACCTCTTCGGCGACCTGATCACCGTCTACGCGGGCGGCGAGCAGACCGAGAACACCTTCAACTTCTTCACCGTGGAGGGCCCGAAGGGCGACATCATCCCGGCGCACGTGCACGCCGACACGCACGAGGTCTTCTACGTCACGCAGGGCGCGGTGCGGCTGTTCGTCGAGGACACCGAGGGCGTCCAGCAGGAGAAGCTGCTCACGCCGGGCGACTTCGGCTTCGTACCGAAGAACTGCAAGCACGCGTACCGCATGGAGCGCGAGCACAGCCAGGTCGTCGGTGTCGCGGCCGGCCCCGGCGGCACCTTCGAGCGCTTCTTCGAGACGCTCGGCGCCCCGGCCGACGCGCTCGGCCTGCCGCGCGAGCCGGTGATCCCGGAACCGCACAAGTTCGGCAGCGTGCCGGAACAGTTCGACGTGCGCTTCCTGCGCGACCACGAGTGGCGGACCCGGTGACGGGACGCACGCCCGCGCCCACCGCACGAGGGCTTTCCGCACAAGAGGCCTCCGCACAAGGGGTTTCCGTACACGGACTTCCGTACGAGAGCCCTCCGTACGGGAACTGATCGCGGCCCCGCATCCCGATCACGCACCCCTCCCGGACCCCCCGTCCTCGGTGCGGGAGGTGCGCGGCATCCCCTACGCCGAGGTCCCCGGCGGCCGCCCGCTCGAACTCGACCTCTGGCTTCCCACGCCGCCGACGCCCGCACCCGCGCCCCTCGTGCTCTTCGTGCACGGCGGAGGATGGCGGCGCGGGCGGCGCGACGACATGGGCTTCCGGACCCGCGACCGGTCCCCCGGCCCGTTCGCCCGCCTGGCGGCGGCGGGCTTCGCGGTGGCGTGCGCGGACTACCGGCTGAGCGGCGAGGCCACGTTCCCGGCCCCGCTCGACGACCTGCACGCGGCCCTGCGCCGGCTCGGGCTGCGCGGTCCGGAGCTGGGGACCGACCCGGCCAGGACGGTGGTCTGGGGCGAGTCGGCAGGCGGCCACCTCGCGTCGCTGCCGGCCCTGACCGCACCCGGGCTCGCGGGGGCGGTGGTCTGGTACGGCCCGAGCGACCTGACCTCCCCGCGCGGCCCGTGCACCCCCGAAGCCCCGGCGACCCCCGAGGCCCTCCTGCTGGGCGGCGCCCCGGCCGCCGCCCCGGACCGCGCCCGCGAGGCGAGCCCGCTGGCCCGGGTGCACCCCGACGCGCCGCCCTTCCTCCTCATCCACGGCGAGGCGGACACGATGGTCGACTGCTCGCACAGCACATCCCTGGCGACGGCCCTGCGCAACACTTCCGCCTCCCCCGTCGACCTCTGGACCGTCCCGGACGCCGACCACGCCTGGCACGGCGTACCGGGGTCAACCGTGGAGGCCGTCTTCAACCGCTCCCTCGCCTTCGCGGAACTCTGCGTTCCACGCACATACCCGCTTCGCGGGCGGACAGCCCACTGCCGTCGGCCACATGCGACGACCTCCCGCTCACGGGTTCAGGTGGAGGCCGGGCCCCTGTCCAGACAGCCCGCAGCCCGCACACCCTGCACCGGACCGGAACCCCCCCTGCCCGCGAGCAAACCCACCGCAGACACCTACCCCGCCCCGAAGGCCTCCGCCATCACCCGCCCCACCGTCTGCGCCAGACTGCTGGACGCCGGAACGACTTCCTCAATCGCCCCCGGAAGCACGTCCAACCCCCGGTACCACTCCCGTAGTCGCACGTCTCCGTACTCCGTCACCTGCGGCTTCGTCCCGTGCCGCCGCAGCGTCTCCTCGTACGGCACGTCGAAGTAGTACATGCGCGTCGTCCCGCGATGATCCCGCCGGAGCGCCTCCAGCATCGCTCCGTACCGATCGGCGTACAGGATGCCTTCCACGACCACGTGGAAGCCGTGTTCCAAGGCATACCGCGCCACCACGTCAATGAGCCCGATGTTCGCCCCACCGGGCACATCGTGTTCTCGCAACACCTCCCTGCGCAGATTGTCCTGCCCCACGATCGCGAGCCCCCGCCCGTACCGGCGTCGGATCTCGGCGGCCACGGAGGACTTCCCGGAAGCGGAATTGCCCCGCAGAACGATCAGCCGCGTATCGGCACTGCCAACGGAATTCATGCGAGTGCGAGGGACGCTAGAACACCCCGCGCCCGTACACCCGTCCCCGTCCCCGTCCCCGTTCACGATCGCGCTCAGCCATCCGCCGAGCCGGTCGACCACCGCCCCGTCACCGACGGGCCGAACCCACCACCCTGTTGGCCACCGGTCCCGGACCGGGCCGCGACGAAGAGCCCGCCCCTCAACTCCCGGGCCCCGGCGAACCCGACCGGGGCCCCCTCGGTGGCGGCACCGGCCACGAAGCCGACCCGCAGCACGCGAGCTGCGTCACCCGCTTCGTCACCGTCCTCCCGCCCACGCACACCGAAACGACTACCGTCCCGTGACATGTCAACGCCACCCCCCGAACCGACGGCCCAGCCGGCGGCCGACCCCACGACCTGGCTGGCCCGCGCCGCCGTCCCGCTCGACAGCCTCACCGCCGACGCCCCCACCGCCGACCTCCAGCCCCTGCACCACGTCCTCGACGGCGTACGGATCGTCGGCCTCGGCGAGGCCACGCACGGCACGCGCGAGTTCTTCCGGTTGAAGCACCGCCTCCTCGCCTTCTTGGTGAGGGAGTCGGGCTGCACGGCCCTCGCCATGGAAGCCAGCGAGTCCGCCGCCCCCGCCGTCGACGCGTACGTCCGTCACGGCACCGGCAGCGCGGCGGCAGCCGTCGCCGGGCTCGGCTTCTGGACCTGGCGGACCCGCGAAGTCCTCGCGATGGTCGAGTGGATGCGTACGTACAACGAAGGACGCCCCGAGCCGGAGCAGGTACGTTTCCTCGGCATCGACCCGCAGAAGTGCGGCCCCGCCCTCACCGCACTCCGGGCCGCCCTGCCCCACTTCCCGGAACGCGCCCGGGCCGCCGCGCTCCTCGCCGCCCTTCGCGTACTCGAAGGGGCACAGCCCGGATCGCACCCCGACCCCGACCGGCGGCTGATGCGCCAGGCCGAGGAACTCCTCCACCTGCTCCAGCCGTACGATTCCGACGCCGCACGCCATGCCCACCACCTGGTCCGCGCCGCCGACCTGGTCACCCGACCCCGGCAGCACCCCGACCCCGAGCAGACCCTCTTCGCCGTCCGCGACCGGCACATGGCCGACGCCCTGGACGCCCAACTGGCCGCCGACCCGTCCGCGAAAGTCGCCCTCTGGGCCCACAACGGGCACATCGCCACCACCTTGTACGGCGGCGCGACCCGGCCTCTCGGCAGCCACCTCCGCGACCGCCACGGCGACGCGTACTACGCCCTCGCCCTCCTCTTCGGGCGCGGCGCCTTCCGCGCCCACCGCACGCTGCCGGGCCCGTTGCGGCGGCGACGCCCCCGGTCCCGCGACGCGTCGATTCCCATCCACCCGATCGGTCCGCCGGGACCCGACTTCGTCGAGGCGCAGCTCGCCGCGGCCACACCCACCGACCACTTCCTGGACCTGCGTACAGCGCCCGCCCCGGTCCGCGAATGGGCCGCCGCCGCCCGCCCGCACCGGAGTCACGGCGCGGTGGTCCCCCGCTGGAGTTACCGCCTGCACCGCACCCCGGTCGTCCTGACCGACGCGTACGACGGTCTGGCGTACGTCTCCACCTCGACCCCGTCCGAGCCCTTCGCCCGGCCCGCCCCGTGACCGCCGCCTCCGCCTAGTACGGCCCGCCCCGGAAGTACACGTTCCGATTTCCTCGGGGCCGCTCCCCCCGCACGTACGCCGCATCCGACCGCTCCTCGGGAGCCGAGCGGTCCGCGAGGTCCCGCAGCCGCTCCAGGCCCGCCAGCACGTCGGAGCGGTTCTCGGCGCGCTTCAGCCAGGCCGGCAGGCGCGGGATCATCGCACCGGTGGAACTCGACCCGCCCCGCTCCCGCAACCGCGCACCGACGTAGTCCGCCAGCACCCCCACGTGCTCCTCGTTGTACGCCCACAGCACCCGCCCCGCACACCGCGTCTGCAACCACAACGGCCGCCCGAAGTACGGGTCCTCCGTGCCGCCCATGGTCACCCCGACCAGCGCCCGGCCCTCCGTCGGCGCCTCCCAGCCGGCCGTCGTCCCGCATCCGGCACAGACCAGCCGCCGGGGCATGAACAGCAAGTCGGTGCAGTACACACGGTCCGGCAGCCCGGGACGTGTCACCACCGCCGCCCGGCCCCCGCACCCCGGGCACACCACGTACAGCGGCTCCGAGAGTTCCGCCGTCCACCAGCCGCGGTCCCGGTGCCTCAGACCAGCCACACGCCCTCCCGCATCAGATGCCTCCCGCGCAGCTCGTGCTGCTCGTGCCACGCCTGCACCGCCCGGGGCACCACACGGTAGTACGCGTACGGCGTGGCCGAACCGGCCGAGCGGCGCGGGTCCCAGCCCCAGTGCGCGGCGAACGCGTCCGCCGCCCCGGCCGGCACCTCCTGCGCGCTGAAGCTCTCCACCGTCCCGTCGATCAGCACCACGTCCCTGGTGTCCCCGAACGCCAGCCTGGTCAGACCGCTCGTGTGCAGGTTGCGGCCGGTGGGGTTGGTAGTGCGGGTCGCCAGCCAGAGCGCCTCCCCGTCCCACCGGAACCACAGCGGCACCAGACACGGGACGCCGTCCTCGTCCGCCGTGGCCACCCAGATGTCCGACTCCCGCTCCAGCCGGGCCAGTACGTCCTTCTTGCGCTGCTCGGGGGTGCGGGGAGCGGGGAGTTGCGGGGCCTGCCGGTCGGGCTGCCGGGTGATCTTCATGTCCAGGACGCTACGCGGACACGGTGCCCGGCGCCTCGGTCTCCGGTCGCGGGACTCCGTGCCACTGGACCTAGGACCGGGGTGCCTGAGAACCGGGGCACGTCCGAGGACTTGGTGTACCTGACCCCCCTCGCCGCGGGGAGCTGCCCCCCGTCCTGATGCGCCTGTTGCCCCTATGGGGCGATGGATCTCGCCCAGGGAACCTGAAGGAGTCCGACCGTGACCCACGCACACGACCTCGGAAAGGTTCCCGATGACCGTACGTTCTCCTCAGCGGCCCGCACGCACTCTGACGGCCACCCGCCGCCGACGCGGCATCGCCGCCGTGGCCGCACTCTCCGCCGCGCTCGCCGTGGGCAGCGTGCTGCCCGCGAACGCGGTGCCGGCCGCTCCCGCCCAGGACACCCGGAACTCCGCCTTCCGCCAGGGCCTGCACGACCTCGTCAAGCAGGACAAGTACCCCGCCGTCCTCGCCTCCACCACCGACCGCGACGGCCGCACCCGCAACTACGCGGTCGGCAAGGGGGACCTGAAGACCGGCGCCCCCGCGCCCGTCGACGGGCAGATCAGAGCGGGAAGCAACACCAAGACCTTCACGGCCGTCGCCGTCCTGCAACTCGTCGGCGAGGGCAAGGTCGGCCTCGACGCCCCCATTGAGCGCTACCTGCCCCGCCTGGTGCGCGGTGAGGGCATCGACGGCCGGAAGATAACGGTCCGTCAGCTCCTCAACCACACCAGCGGCCTGCCCAACTACACCGAGTACATGTTCACCGACGTCCTGGGCAAGGCCCGGCACACCTACCTCCAGCCCCGCACGCTCCTCGACATCGCCCTGGAGCACAAGGCGCTCTTCTCCCCCGGCACCGACTGGGCGTACAGCAACACCAACTACGTGCTGCTGGGGCTGCTGATCGAGAAGGTCACCGGCCGCCCGCTGGCCGAGCAGATCCACCAGCGCATCATCGACCGCGCCGGACTGCGCAAGACGTACTTCCCCGCTGTGGGCGAGGAGCGCATCCGCGGCAAGCACCCCAAGGCGTACCACGCGGAGAAGCCCGGGGCGCCGCTGGTGGACTTCACCGAGCTGGACCCCTCATGGGGCTGGGCGGCCGGGCAGATCGTCTCCACGCCCAGCGACCTGAACCGTTTCTTCACGGCCCTGCTCGACGGGAAGCTGCTCAAGCCCGCGGAGCTGAAGCAGATGCGCACCACGGTCCCGGTGCCCGAGAAGTGGGGCGGCAAGGGCGTGCGGTACGGCCTCGGGGTGACGCGTACGCCGCTGAGCTGCGGCGGTGCCATCTGGGGCCACGGCGGCGACATCCCGGGCCATGCGACCCGCAACGGCGTCACGGACGACGGCCGGGCGGCGTCCCTCGCCCTCACGGCGAACCTGGCACCGACGAAGGACGGCCCGGAGAACGCGGTGAAGGTGCTGGACTCCGCGTTCTGCCAGAAGTAGCACGGAAGGGTGTGTGGAGGGGGTGCGGGCCGCATCCCCTCCACACACCCCCAGCGCCGGGCCTCAGTAGTCGATGCGGTCCGACTTCGCCAGCCACGCCTCGAACGGCTCGTTCCGGTTGGGCACGTCGAGCCGCTCGATGGTCGCGGGCCACAGCTCCTGGGGCCGCTTCTCGAACAGGTCGTAGAACTTGCGGTCGTCGAAGCCGGCCACCGCGGCGTCGTCCCGGTCGGCCGCGAAGACGATCCGGTCGACGCGCGCCCACAGCGCGGAGGACAGACACATCGGGCACGGCTCGCAGGAGGTGACCAGCACGCAGCCCTCCAGCGAGAAGGTGTTGAGCTTCTGACAGGCGGCACGCATGGCGCTGACCTCGGCGTGCGCGGTCGGGTCCAGGTTCGCGGTCACCTGGTTGTTGCCGAGCGCGACGATCTCGCCGTCCTTGGCGACGAGCGCGCCGAAGGGGCCGCCGCCGTTCGCCACGCTGGTGGTGGCGATGCGGATCGCCTCGTCCATCCAGGTGCGCTCCAGCTCCTGGATGCTCTTCTCTTCGGCGTACGCGGTCACAATGACTCCCCTTTGGCTCTGTTCACCTTGTGTGAGGGAGTACACAGGCAACCGGGGGTTCGCAGCGAGGGGTAAAAGACATGAAAACCCGGCAGGCTGAGCCCTCGGCTTCGTAGACTCCTACAAAACTGCTTTCCGTGGCATCACCCCTGGTGAGCGCCCCGAGGACAGCCGACCGCCCGCGCGGGGGGCCGGGACTACTGCGGCTTCTCGGCCTTCTCCGCCTTCATCTCCTTGATCCGCACGGTCTCCTTACGGACCTCGTTCTGCGTGGCGCGCTCCTTCTGGAGCCATTCCGGGTTCTCGTCCTTCAGCGCGTCGATCTGCTCGGTGGTGAGCGCCTCGGTGACACCGCCGCGGGCGAGACCGGAGATGGAGACGCCGAGCTTGTTGGCGACGACGGGACGAGGGTGCGGGCCGTTGGCGCGCAGGTCCTGGAGCCACTGCGGCGGGTCGGCCTGGAGCGCGGTCAGCTCGGCACGCGAAACCACGCCCTCCTGGAACTCTGCGGGGGTGGCATCGAGGTACACACCCAGCTTCTTCGCCGCGGTGGCGGGCTTCATGGTCTGGGTGTTCTGGTGCGACGTCATGGTGTCAAGGGTATCGAGCGTGTGCGCCACCGCCGACCACACGGCTGCCGTGGGTGCGCCCGGGTGGCTGCCGGTAACCTGACCGGCGTGACAGGCTCGGAAGCACCCTCCCCCACCTCCCCTTCGTTCCGGCTCGCGTACGTCCCGGGCGTGACCCCCACCAAGTGGGTGCGGATCTGGCACGAGCGGCTGTCCGACGTCCCGCTGACCCTGGTCGCGGCGGCCCCGGCCGAGGTGTTCGACGTACTGCGCGAAGGCGGCGCCGACGCCGGTTTCGTACGTCTCCCCGTGGACCGCGCGGACCTGGCCGCGATTCCCCTGTACACGGAGACGACGGTCGTCGTGATCCCCAAGGACCACGTCATCGCGGCCGTCGAGGAGGTCACCGCCGAGGACCTCGCCGACGAGCTGGTCCTGCACCCCCTGGACGACACCCTGGCCTGGGAGCGGCTCCCGGGCGTGCCCGCCAAGGAGCGTCCGGCCACCACCGCGGACGCGATCGAGCTGGTGGCGGCGGGCGTCGGCGTCCTGATCGTGCCGCAGTCCCTGGCCCGCCTCCACCACCGCAAGGACCTGACGTACCGGCCGATCACCGGCGCCCCGGAGTCCCGGGTCGCCCTGTCCTGGCCCCACACGGAATCGGGCGAGCCGACGGAGCTGGTCGAGCACTTCATCGGGATCGTACGAGGCCGCACGGTCAACAGCACCCGGGGCCCGGCTCTCCCGAAGAACTCCGCCGACTCGAAGCAGCAGAAGCGGACGGACAAGGCCAAGCAGCCGGCCCGCAAGCCCGCCGCCAAGAGCACGGGTTCCGCCAGGACGAAGAGCGGCGGCGGCAAGGCCGGCGCGAAGCACAGCCGGAACTCTCCCAAGCGCGGCAAGCCCCGCCGCTGACCGCCCCGCCCTCCTGATCGTCCTGTTCCCGACTTTCACCCGACCACTTCCGAAGGATGCCCAGCCGACACGCTTAGTGCCACGAATCCCTTGCGGTGATGCCACACTGGTGCCATTCTGATGCCACCCGTGAGGTACACGTCTGTTGTCGCTCTGGAGGAATTCGTGCAGCACGAAACGTCGACCGCGCCCGCAGCCACCTGCCCCCTGTCATCGCATCCCGTCGAGCCGGTGCCCCGCATACCCACCGGCCGCGACGCCGGGTGCCCCTTCGACCCGACCGCCGAGATGACCGCCCTGCGCGAGCGGGACCCGCTGGTACGGCTGACCTTCCCCGACGGCCACGTCGGCTGGCTGGCCACCGGGTACGAGACGGTCCGGGCGGTCTTCGCCGACTCCCGCTTCAGCTCCCGGTACGAACTCCTGCACTACCCCTTCGCGGACATCGGCGAGCTGCCGCCCGCACCGGCCGGCGACATGACGGGGATGGACGCCCCCGAGCACACCCGGTTCCGGAAGCTGCTCATGGGCAAGTTCACGGTCCGCCGGATGCGCGAACTCACCGCGCGCGTCGCGGAGATCACCGCCGAACAGCTCGACGCGATGGAGCGCGCGGGCGGCCCGGTGGACCTGGTCGAGGCGTTCGCCCAGCCGATCCCGGCGCTGATGATCTGCGAGCTGCTGGGGGTCCCCGCCGCCGACCGCGACTTCTTCCAGCGCTGCGCGTTGCAGCTGACCTCGATCGTCTCCGACCAGCAGGCGCAGCACGAGGCGATGACCGCGCTCGGCGGCTACATGCACGAGCTGGTCCTCGCCAAGCGGGCCGAGCCCACCGACGACCTGCTCGGCGACCTGACCTCCACCGATCTCTCGGACGAGGAACTCACCGGTGTCGGCAGCTTCCTGCTCGGCGCGGGACTCGAAACGACCGCCAACATGCTGGCCCTGGGCACCTACGCCCTGCTGCGTCACCCGGCCCAGTTCGCCGCCCTGCGCGACGACCCGTCCCTCGCCCCGCAGGCGGTCGAGGAGTTGCTGCGCTACCTCACCATCACGCACACGGGTGCCAAGTCGGCGCTGGAGGACATCGAGCTGCACGGCAAGCTGATCAAGGCCGGGGAGACCGTCGTCCTGTCCATGGAGGCCGCCAACCGCGACCCACGGCGCTTCCCCGACCCCGACACCCTCGACCTGCACCGCAGGGCCATCGGCCACGTGGGCTTCGGCCACGGCATCCACCAGTGCCTGGGCCAGCAGCTGGCCCGCGTGGAGATGCAGGTGGCGCTGCCCGCCCTGCTCGCCCGGTTCCCGTCCCTGCGGCTGGCGGCCGCCGAGGAGGAGATCCCGCTCCGTACGGACCAGACCATCTTCGGCGTGCACAGCCTCCCCGTCACCTGGGACGAGGTGTAGGCGATGGCATCCCGCCCCGACGACTCCCCGGCCGCGGAGTGGCGGGTACGGGCCTCCCGCGACCGGTGCATCGGCTCCGGAATGTGCGCGCTGACCGCACCGGGAGTGTTCGACCAGGACCATGAGGACGGCTTCGTCCAGGTCCTGCGCCCCCGCCTGCCGCGGACCGACCCCGACGCCGCCGCCGCCCGCGAGGCCGTCGGCACCTGCCCCGCACAAGCGATCGGCCTGCGCTGATCACCCGCCCGTGCCACCCGGCTCGCAGCCGGTCGGCACGGGCTCACCCTGGATCACGTACACCCTGGATCACGTTCACCCTGGATTCCGCTCGTCCCGGATCACACCGAACCCCGTACCGGGCCTCCCTCCGTCCCCGCCCGGCGGCGCACCCCGTCGCCAGTGCGCCGAGCGAGATCGCCCCGTTGAGACGCCGACGAACCGCGAGGACACTTACCGGCCGCCCAGGGACCGAGGGACTGAAGGACCGAAGAACGGCACATCGTCACGGCATCCGAGACGCCTGCCCCCGGGCCTCCGCCCCCGGCTCCCTCCCGTTCACCCCTCGACCGGTCCTGCCCTCGCCCGACGGCTCGGTCGTCGCCGCAGCGGCGGGCGAACGCCGGCCGGACGGCAACCTCGGCCCCGTTCTGGAAGGCCTCCTGGGCGCCGAGGCCGTACTGGCCGCCCCGCGGGAAGACCTCCTGTGCGGGGCGGCCCCGCACGCTGTCCCCGGAAGCCGTCGCGGTGGCGGGAGAGACGGACGTCTCAGACGTCGTCCCCCTGTTGCTGTTACGTGCGGACGCGTTCACCGCCGCGACGGACTGAGCCCCTACTTCCCCGGGGACTCCCCCGCCGCCTGCGCCGCCTCTCGTGCCACCTCCTCCAGCCGTGCCACGTACGTCTCCCACGAAACCCCCTCGACCGGAGACAGGTTCTCGTTGCCCTGCTGGAGACCCGCGCTCCCGTCGATCAGTTCCCGGACGATGTCCGCGTGCCCGCCGTGCCGGTTCGTCTCCGCGAGCATGTGGACCAGGATGCGGTGCAGCGAGACTTCGCTCCGCTCCTTCGGCCAGTGCGGCACATGGCCGGTGGCGTCCCACTCCAGGGCCTCGATGGTGGCGTCCGCGTGCGCACACGCCTTGCGGTAGAGGCCGACGACGAAAGCGTGGGACTCGTCGGCGGTCGCCCACATGTCCACGCTGGGATCGTCGTCGAAGTCCTCCAGCCACGGCATCGGCTCGGCCGTGAACGGGCGCCCGAAGGTGTCACCGAAGTACGCGACTTCGCAGCCCGCCAGGTGCTTGAGCAGCCCCAGCAGGTTGGTGCCGGTGGGGGTCAGAGGCCGTCGGACGTCGTACTCCGACAGCCCTTCGACCTTCCACAGCAGCGCTTCCCGGGCGGACTTGAGGTAACGGTGCAGGTCCTTCTTGGGATCGGTCTCAGTCATGTGCGACACCTTCCCACCCCCCACTGACATCCGGTGTCCGCGGTACCCCCGTCACCCGCCGACGTACTCCGCGAGGTGCTCGCCCGTGAGCGTGGACCGGGCGGCGACGAGTTCGGCGGGCGTTCCCTGGAAAACGATCCGGCCGCCGTCGTGCCCCGCCCCGGGCCCGAGGTCGATGATCCAGTCGGCGTGCGCCATGACCGCCTGATGGTGTTCGACGACGACGACCGACTTACCGGATTCCACGAGCCGGTCGAGCAGCCCCAGCAACTGCTCGACGTCGGCGAGGTGCAGGCCCGCGGTCGGCTCGTCGAGGACGTACACACCGCCCTTCTCCCCCATATGAGTGGCCAGCTTGAGCCGTTGGCGCTCACCGCCGGACAGGGTCGTCAGCGGCTGACCGAGGCTGAGGTAACCGAGGCCGACATCGGCGAGCCGGGCCAGGATGCGGTGTGCGGCGGGTGTGCTCGCCTCCCCGGATCCGAAGAACTCCTCGGCCTGCGCCACCGACATCGCCAGCACCTCGCTGATGTCGCGCCCGCCGAGCTCGTACTCCAGCACCGACGCCTGAAACCGCTTCCCCTCGCACTCCTCGCAGGGCGTGGAGACGCTCGCCATCACCCCCAGGTCGGTGTAGATGACGCCGATGCCGTTGCACTCGGGGCAGGCGCCCTCGGAGTTGGCGCTGAACAAGGCGGGCTTCACCCCGTTGGCCTTCGCGAAGGCCTTGCGGATCGGGTCGAGGAGCCCGGTGTACGTCGCCGGATTGCTCCGCCGCGAGCCGCGGATCGGACCCTGGTCGATCGACACCACCCCCTCCCCCGCCGGAATCGACCCGTGCACCAGGGAGCTCTTGCCCGACCCGGCCACGCCGGTGACGACGGTGAGCACCCCGAGCGGGATGTCGACGTCGATGTCGCGCAGGTTGTGCGCCGACGCACCGCGGATCTCCAGCATCCCGGTGGGCCGGCGCACCGCCGCCTTGAGCGAGGCGCGGTCGTCGAAGTGGCGGCCGGTGACCGTTCCGCTCTTGCGCAGTCCGTCGACGGTTCCCTCGAAGCAGACGGTGCCGCCCTGCGTACCCGCGCCGGGACCGAGATCGACCACATGGTCGGCGATGGCGATCGTCTCGGGCTTGTGCTCCACGACGAGCACGGTGTTGCCCTTGTCCCGCAGCCTGAGCAGCAGGTCGTTCATGCGCTCGATGTCGTGCGGGTGCAGGCCGATGGTGGGCTCGTCGAACACATAGGTGACGTCGGTCAGCGAGGAACCGAGGTGGCGGATCATCTTGACGCGCTGGGCCTCGCCGCCCGAGAGCGTGCCAGCCGGACGATCGAGCGCCAGGTAGCCGAGCCCGATTTCCACGAACGAGTCGAGAGTGTGCTGCAGCGCCGTCAGCAGCGGGCCCACGGAGGGCTCCCGGAGACCGCAGACCCATTCGGCGAGGTCCCTGATCTCCATGGCGCAGGCGTCGGCGATGCTGAGCTTCTTGATCTTCGAGGACCGGGCCGTCGCACTGAGCCGGGCCGTCGCACTCGGAACAGGTGGTGAAGGTGACCGCGCGGTCCACGAAGTCCCGGATGTGCGGCTGCATCGCTTCCCTGTCCTTGGACAGGAACGACTTCTGGATCTTGGGGATCAGGCCTTCGTAGGTGAGGTTCACCCCTTCGACCTTCACCTTGACCGGTTCGTGGTGGAGGAAGTCCTGCATCTCCTCCTCGGTGAACTCGCGGATCGGCTTGTTCGGGTCGAGGAGACCGGACTCCGCGTACACGCGCACCGTCCAGAAGCTGTCCGACTTCCATCCGGGGATGGTGAACGCGCCCTCGGCCAGCGACTTGGTGTCGTCGTAGAGCTGGGTGAGGTCGATGTCCGAGACCGCGCCGCGGCCCTCGCAGCGGGTGCACATGCCGCCGGTGCGGTTGAACGTCGCCTTGACCGTCTTCTTCGCCCCCTTCTCTACGGTGATGGCTCCGCTCGCCCGCACGGAGGCGACGTTGAAGGCGAAAGCGCTGGGCGAGCCGATGCGCGGTTCGCCGAGCCTGCTGAAGAGGATGCGCAGCATCGCGTTGGCGTCGGTGGCGGTGCTGGCCGTGGAGCGGGGGTCGGCTCCCATGCGCTGCTGGTCGACGACGATGGCGGTGGTCAGTCCGTCGAGTACGTCGACCTCCGGGCGGGCCTGCGTCGGCATGAAGCCCTGCACGAAAGCGCTGTACGTCTCATTGATCAGCCGCTGCGACTCGGCGGCGATCGTGGCGAACACCAACGAGCTCTTGCCCGACCCCGAGACCCCGGTGAACACCGTCAGCCGGCGCTTGGGAATGTCGACGCTGACGTCCTTGAGGTTGTTCTCGCGTGCCCCGTGCACACGGATCACGTCATGACTGTCGGCGACGTGCGGCACGGACGCGCCCGCGTCCGCTCTCCTGGCCCTGCTCATCGTGGTGCCTCCATGTGGGGTGCGACCGCCTTCACGGCCTACCGGCCTACGACGACATCCGCCGGCCCGATCGGCCCGATCGGCCCGATCGGTCCGATCCGGCTTCGGACCCCGCGGTTCGAGCAACGCCGGGAGCTTCCCATGATGAACGCGGGACACGACAACAGCCCGCTCTCCGTCCGATCGGCGGTGCCCGCGCCGAAGGGAAGCCCTCAGCTTCCCCCGGGCAACCTCAGCGCGCGCAGGACACGCTCCCTGCGGGCCTCCCGCGCCTTCGGTGTCAGGGCTTGCAGCAGCGGAAGGATCAACTGGTAGCGCGTTGTCCTGTCCAGCGCGTCGAAGGCCCTCTTCGCCTCGGGGTCGGCGTCGAGCTCCGCCGCCAGATCGGGCGGCGCGACGGCGTTCTTCTGGGATTCGTACGCCTTCGTCCAGCGGCCGTCCTCCTGCGCCCTGCGCACCTCGGCCATTCCGGGCTCGCGCATCCGCCCCTGCGTGAGCAGCACCGCCACCTTGTCGACGTTGACCTGCGACCACAGGCTCCTCGGCCGCCTCGGCACGTACCGCTGGAGATAGTGGTCCCCGTCGAGCGAGCGACGCTGTCCGGAGATCCAGCCGAAGCACAGTCCGGTGTCGACGAGTTCGTCGTCGGTGACGGATGGGATTCCTGACTTCTTCTTCGCCACCTTGACCCAAACGCCTTCCTGGCGGCCGAAGTTGTCCTCCAGCCAGCTTTCGAAGGCCTTCCCGTCCAGGAAGGCGCGGACCTCGACGCCATCGATCGGATCAAGCCCGCTGCCCCCGCCTGCTCCACCGTTCTCCGTCATGCGGACAGGTTATGGGGAGGCCCTTTCTGCGGTCTTCATGACGGTCGGACCCATGGTTCTCCCTTCTACGCCTCTACGCCTCTACGCCTCTACGCCTCTGGATTAAATACGGAGCAGCACTGTATCGTTTCTGCATGACGATCGACCCTGCCGCTCCTCCTCCCCGCCCACCCGGGCGCCCTCGCAGCCGTGAGGCGGACGAGGCGATCCTCGCCGCAGCGCTGGACCTGCTGATCGAACGGGGTGGCGGCGCGACCAGCATCGAGCAGATCGCCCGCCGTGCGGGGGTCACGCGGGCGACCGTGTACCGCCGGTTCCCGAACCTGACGGAACTCCTGGTGCACGCCATCGAGTGGGAGTACCGGAACACCACCCCCGAAGCACTGAGCTGGCCGGACGTGCCTGCCATGGTCCGGGACTGGGCCCGCCACCTCAGTGAACCCCGTTCCCGCCGGCTCGTCCGCCGCCTGTACGGAACGGTGGACGACCTGCCCGAGCTGCTGCGCGCCTACGACGCGGCCTACGGAAGTCACCGCGGCCGCGCCGTCCGTAACACCCTTGAGCACGCCAGTGCCGCAGGTGAGCTGCCCCCGCACTGCGACCCGGAGACCCTCCAACTGGTACTCAGCGGCGCGGCACTTCAGCACCTGGCTGCGTATCCCGACACCACCGCCGCCCAGGACGTCGAGGCGTACTTCCTCGCCGTCCTCCGGCAGGTCGGTTTCCCCTCCCCTCCCCCTGCCCACTCCACTCCCCCGCGAAGGAGCACCTCACGATGACGCAGGACAACACTCCGGCAGACATGTCATGGCTCAGCCAGGACATCCGACGAGCCCGCCGACAAGGCACGGAAGGGCTCGCCCGCCGTCAACGCGCCCGGCTGGCCGACGCCGTGGCCCGGGCCCGTGCCGGGTCCCCGTACTACCGCGATCTCTACCGGGGCCTCCCCCGGCGGGTGGACAACCCAGCTCTCCTCCCCGTCACTGACAAGCGCCGGTTAATGGAGCGGTTCGACGACTGGTCGACCGACCGGGAGATCACGTACGACAACATCCGCGCCTTCGTCGACGACCCCGAACAGATCGGGCAGCCCTTCCTGGGCAGGTACATGGTGGCCACCACCTCCGGAACCAGCGGCCGACGCGGGCTGTTCGTACTCGACGACCGGTACCTGAACGTGGGTGCCGCACTCATGTCACAGGCCCTCACCACCTGGCTGGGACCCTCGGGCATCCTGCGGGCTGCGGCCCGAGGCGGCCGATTCGCTCAACTCGTGGCAGTGGGCGGGCATTACGTGGGATTCGCCGGCAACCGTCGCGCGGCCCGCGAAGGAGGCTGGCGCAACAAGATCCTTCGCGTCTTCTCCGTCCACACCCCGCTGCCCGAACTGGTCGCCCAGCTCAACGCATACCGGCCGGCCGTCATCATCGGCTACACCAGCACGATCATGCTGCTCACCGCGGAGAGGGAAGCCGGGCGCCTGACGATCGACCCCGTACTACTGCAACCGGCAGGCGAGACCATGACCACGGCGGACGTGAACCGGACAGCCGCAGCCTTCGGCGGCCGCACCGCTGTCCGCACCGCCTACGGAGCCACCGAGTGCACCTATCTCAGCTATAGCTGCGCGCAGGGCTGGTACCACGTCAACTCCGACTGGGCCGTGGTGGAACCGGTCGAGGCGGACTACCGGCCGACCCCACCCGGCCAGTACTCGCACACCGTCCTCGTCACCAACCTCGCCAACCGTGTGCAACCGTTCCTTCGGTACGACCTCGGGGACAGCGTCCTCCTGAAGCCGACGCCCTGCCGCTGCGGCAGCCCACTGCCCGCGATCCGAGTGCAGGGCCGGGCGGGCGACATCCTGACCTTCCCCGGTGCCTCCGGCGAAGAAGTACGGCTCAGTCCGCTGGCACTCAGCACGCTCTTCGACCGCACGCCCGGAGTGGAGTTGTTCCAGATCGTCCAGACCGCCCCCTCCGTACTCCGCGTTCGACTGCGACTGACCGGGGGTGCGTTGCCAGATGAAGTCTGGGGCTCGGTGGAGACGGAGCTGAAGGTGTTGTCCGCGGACAACAACCTCGGCGAGCTGACCATCGTGCGAGCCCCGGAACCTCCTCAGCAGTCGCCCGGTGGCAAGTACCGGACCGTGATCCCCCTCTCTGAAGGCTCCTGAGTCACTACCAAGCCCTCACAGGAAGCCAAAAACGCCCAGGAGGGCCACTGAGAGCCTCCCGCAGCGGCGATGACCCCATCACACCAGCCCTCGTGAGTTCGGGCCTCTGAGCGCCCATTCTGTGGGCCGATTTTTGTCCGGATTCGCGAAAATTGCGTCTCTCGTCGATTTTGGGGTCGCCAATGGACCACCGCGACCCCGGCTGTTGTCCGCGGACAACACATGCGCTTGTTGTCCGCGGACAACAACGGGTGCCCTTGCTCATTCACTCGGCGGCCGCTCCTGCTGTTTGCTCGACGTCACCTGGTGGTGCGCGCGCCGCCGTTCACATTCAGAACCTGCCCGGTGATGTGCCGGGCAGCCGGCGACGCCAGGAAGGCCACGGCGCCCACGATGTCCGCGGGCACTCCTGCCCTGCCGGTTGCGGTGGCGTCGATCAGAGCGCTGCGCCGGTCGTCGAAGAGGCGGTCACGGAAGAACTCCGTGTCGGCGATGTAGCCGGGCGACACCACGTTTGCCGTGACGCCGCGGGGCCCGAGTTCTGCCGCGACGTTCAGGTTCCAGTTGGCGAGCGCGGCCTTGGCCGCACCGTAGGAACCTGAAGCCTGGTCGGCCGCGATGGATCCGATCTGCACCACCGCCGCCCCTGCCGACAGCCGTGACTCCAGGGCCTTGGTCGTCAGAGCGGCACTGATCAGATTCGCCTCCAAGTTGGCCCGGAACGCCTGGGCATACGACGCCAGGTCGGGCTCCGCTTCGGATGCTCGGTCGAAGTCGGTATTGCCTCCGGCATTGTTGATCAGTACGTCGATCCTCCCAGGAAGTCCCTCCCGGAGCCGCTGAAGCGCCTCCGGGTCCGTGTGGTCGCAGGACACGGCACGCATCTTCTTGTTCCGTGCAGCCACCTCGTTCAGGGGCCCGGGCCGTCGTCCCGTGATCACGACCGTGTCTCCCTGGGCCGCGAAGTGTTCGGCGACAGCACGGCCGATGCCCGTTCCGCCACCCGTCACCAGGATGGTGCGTGACATACGATGCCTCCCAGAACTTGCCGTTCAGACCTAAATTTAGATCTAAACGTAAACAGAGGAGCGGTGCTTTGGCAAGAGAACCAGTGAAGGCGGGCAAGGACGAGCGGTACCCGACGGACAGCGCTTCGGGCTATCCGGTCCAGGACATCGCAGCCGCCTGGGTACGTGAACGCCCCGGCACACCCGTCTCCTCCATCGGAATCGTCACCCCGATCTGGCGGCTCGCCAAGCTCCTCGGCGACGACCGCAGGCGCGTTCTCGCGCAAGCGGGAGTGGACGCAGCCACCCTCGACCTTCTCAGCGTGCTGCGGAGGAGCGGTCCCCCTTACACCCTCAGCACCCGAGAGCTCAGTCGCCGCTCCTTGGTCACGGCGGGGGCCATCTCCCAGCGAATCGCCCGAGCGGAACGCGAAGGCCTGGTAACGCGCCGTCCGGGCGAAGGACGCCCTCGCACGGTCGACGTCACACTGTCCCGGGCCGGACACGACCTGGTCGAGGAGACCGTCGACCAGGTGCTGGGAAGGGAGGCCGAGCTGATCGGTGGCCTCGACAGTGAACAACAGGACCGGCTCACGGAGCTCCTCCAACTCCTTCTCCAGGACGTACAGCACCGGCTCGGTGACACCCGCATCACCCACGTCGGCGAAGACTGAGCACGCGTGGTGTTGTCCGCGGACAACAGAATCAGCACACCGCTGAGGACAACGGCGGGTCTGAGACGTTGTCCGCGGACAACAGAACCGGCACACCACCGAGGGCAATAACGGGGTTGAGTTGTTGTCCGCGGACAACGAGAGCGGCATACCGCCAAGAACGGCAACAGGGCTGAAACGTTGTCCGCGGACAACGGGACCGGCACACCACCAAGCGCGATGGTGGAGCTGAAACGTTGTCCGCGGACAACAGGACCGGCGCATCACCGGAGGAGAGCAGCGCGGATCCGAGATGTTGTCCGCGGACAACAGAGCCGAAGCGCTTCGAGCAACCAGGCTCTGGGGTGTTGTCCGCGGACAACAGCAAGCTCCAGCAAGTTCGTGGAGGCCCGGGCCGACCGACCCGGGAAGTGAATCAGCGCGCCGATCGGACCGCCGGGGGAGAGGAGTGCCGGAAGAAGCGGTGATCGTCGGCGGGCATTGATTCGATCAGGCCTGTGCTGCGGAGCAGGACGTCGAGAGCACGTTGCGGGTCCGCGCTGTACATACCGCTCGCCCAGGCAGCGTTCGCTTCGATCGCTGCCCACTGTCCATCGGTCCGACCGACGTCCACGACGATGGCGGAGGGCAACGTCGTACCGCACGCGGACAGCAGGTCCGTACCGAAAGCAGACGCGTCCTGGCTCAGCGGGCCGACGCTCAGCCGCCCGTGTTCCGCGTACCTGCTTCCGGTGTGGACCGTCCCGTCGAGCAGGTACAGCCGGTATTCGACGGTGAACTCCACGACATCACTGACCAGTACCGGCGTTTCCGCGTCGATCTCGTCGGCCTCCGGCAGGCGTGATCCGTCGGTGTAGACCATGGCGCGGATCCGCTTGTCGTTGGGCGACTTGATGAACGCGGGCCGCCGCAGTTCCCGAGCCTGGCGGAGCGGCATGAGAGTGATGTCCCGCTGAGTGAAAGCACGGGGCAACCGGGCCAGCCAGTCCTCGGGGGCTTGGAGAAGCGCGATGCCGAGTACGGGTGCCACCACGTCCGCGAAACTGGGCCCCGCATGGATGTGCTCGGCTCGCAACCCGGGAGGCACTTGAAAGGTGGGCAGTTGCTCCGTGGACAGTCCACGCTCCCGCGCGGCCTCACGCATCGTACGGGCGGACGCGGTGAGTCGGGGCGGCAGAACGAGCGTGGTGTTGTCCATCGGCTCAGTATTGCTGCGGGGTGCGCGGGGGAGAGGGGCAAGCCTGTTCCTCGCTCCGCGTAGAGAACGCCGAAGGGGCACGCCCCGGCATGGTCGACCGGATACGTGCCCCTTCGATTCGGTGGGGACGCCTCACATGTGCTGGTGCAGTTCCTCGATCAGCGCGATGAGTTCTTCACTGCTGAGCCCTGCGGCCAGGGTGCGGGCCTGTTCCTTCGGCGTGGCACCGAGCTGCCGTACCAGTTGTCGGGCAGCGACGGATCGTACGGATGCAGTGTCCACGTCGCCGTCTCCGGACGCGTCACTGTCGTCATGGAGAGCGACGCTGTCGGTGGTCGGGGCAGCCGCGCGGGGGGAGTTGTTGTCCGCGGACAACAACTCGGCTTCCGGCACGGTCCGCACGGGGGCGGGCGTCGGGGCGGGGCTTTCGACGGGCTCGGGGGCGGGAGCCGGGACCGCGACAGGAGCCGCGGCTTCAGTCGGTACGGGCGCGGCGGACTCGGACACACGCGGAGCAGGGGCGTCCTGCCACACCGGCTGCGGCATGTTGTCCGCGGACAACACTTTCTCAGCCTCGGCCTGCTCCGCCGCGAGCTCGGCGTTCTTCTGCGTGAGGGCCTCTTCGACGCTGCTCCGGCCCCGGCGTTTGATCGCTTCGGCGGCCGCCTTGACTTCCTCGCGGGCTCGGGCCTCCTGCTCCCGGTGGTCATGGAGGTACTGGAGAAGGGCCGGCACGCTGAGTCCGGGTTCCTCCTTCAACCGCCGTGCCAGCAACCGCCCGTCCCGCTCGGGCAGAGAGCCCGTGCTGAGCATGTTCTGCAGGTCCTGGGGGAGGTCCAGCAGCGCGAGCTGATTGGTGATCCAGGAGCGGTCCCGACCCAGACGCTTCGCGGCCCGCGCCCGGGCGCCCGAGGGAGACTCCTCGCTGCACACCAGCACCAACTGCTGCACGCCCCGGGCGCGTTCGACGACATCGAAGTCCTCGCGCTCCAGGTTCTCCTTCAGCAGGTGGTCTATGAAGGCCTCGCGCGAGGACGCCAGGTCGTCCCGTACGACGAAGTCCAGTGACTCCAGGCCCACATGCAGGGCGCACCGGTAGCGGCGCTCGCCGTTGATCAGGACGTACTGAGCGTCGTCGATGGCCAGTTCGTGCTGCGGCCACACCTTGAGGTAGGCCTTGCGGGAGATGGCCACACAGGCGGCGAGCTGGGTGTTGCGCAGCTCTTCGCCGAAGCGGGTCATCTCCTCCTCCGTGCCGAAGTTGCGGCGCGGGTTGAGGGGGGTCGGGGCGACTTCTTCCAGTCGGATGCGGGACAGCTCGTACTCCGGCACATCGCCCTGGACGAGCGCCTTGGCGCGTCCACGGGCGCTTCGGCCGCGCGGTACGCCACCGAAGGAGGAACCGGTGCCGAGGCGGTCGGCGACGCTCATGAGGTGATCCTCCGTGCGATGGTGCGCATGATCTCGGACTGTTCGCAGTCGGGCGCGTAGCTGAGGAGTGGCTGCTTGAGGCGGACGGCCTCGCGCTGCTCCTTGCGCTCCGGCATGATGCCGATGACCGGCGGGTCACCGATCGCCTTCCAACTGTCCAGGGAGGAGGTGGCGATGTAGCCCTTGCGGCTGTCGTACATGTTGACGATGAAGCCGAGCATGGTGATCTCGACCTCCATGTCCGCGGTCAGATCCTGGATCTGGTCGTAGAGCATGTCGTAGGCGTCCGCGGACGAGTCCTCCGCGAGCACCGGCACGAAGACTCCACAGGTCTCCGGTTCCTCGTCCTCGCGGGTGCGGCAGTAGTAGAGCGCGGTGTCCATGGAGTAGCCGAGGCTGGGCGGGCAGTCGACGACGATGTAGTCGAACTCCTTCTCCAGCGGCTCCATGGCCTTCTCCAGGGCGGTCTCCTTGACCCGCACGAAGCGGCTGGTGGCCAGCTTCGCGTCGAGCAGGAAGGCGTCCTTGCACGCGGGCAGCAGGAACAGCCGACCCGCGAAGCCGCTCTCCTCTATCGGGACGAGGAGCTCGCGCAGGTCGCCTTTGGCCTCGCCGAGCATGTGCTTGGCGAGGCTCGGCTCCTCGATGTCGAAGAGCTGGTAGCCGAGTTGCTTGGTGAGGTGGCCCTGCGGGTCGAAGTCGATGAGCAGGACGCGGTTGCCGGCCTCGGCCAGGGCCTGGGCCACACCGGAGGACGTGGCCGTCTTGCCGACGCCGCCCTTCTGGTTGCCGAAGATGATGCGCCGGGCGCCGTTGGGGCGGGCGGGCCGACGGGGGGAGGGGTGGGCTCCGAGCCACAGGCGGATGGCCTGGGCGATGCCCTGGTTGAAGGGGAGGCCGCGTTCCTTGCAGTCGTCCTTGAACTCCCCGTACAGGCCGGTGGGGAGGTACGTCGAGAAGGAGCTGCCGCCGGTCGTGTCGACGACGGGGTGCTCGGAGGCGTCCGAACGCCACGCCTGCACCCCTTCGGTGACGGCGTCCTTGATGTCGACGCCCAACTCGGCTGCTCTGATCTTGAGTTCTTGGCGCAGGGAGGCGGGAAGCTTCGCCACTACCTTTTCCCGGTCGTCCGGGGCGTATGGGACGGTCATGCGGTTACCTTACTCACCTCCGGGGAGTTTTGGGTGACATGGGTGGGACCGACGGGCTGCGTGTCGGGTGGCAGGACCGGTTCTTGACGGTACGTGAGGGGTGCGGAACCCCCTGGCCAGGCCGAAGGAACGGGGTCCTGGCCGGTTCGCCACAGCCCCTCGCAGATCGGAGAATTCCCTCACACTCCGGCGACCAGCATTCCGCCCATGGCCACCATGGTGACCGCCACCACTGCGTCAAGCACCCGCCAGGCCCCCGGCTTTGCCAGCAGACCGCTCAGCAGGCGCGCCCCGTAGCCCAGGCCGGCGAACCAGGTCAGGCTCGCCAGCATCGCTCCCGCGCCGAAGGCCCACCGCAGAGAGCCGTGATCGGAGGCGACCGAACCGAGCAGGAGGACGGTGTCGAGGTAGACGTGGGGGTTGAGCCAGGTCATGGCGAGGCAGGTGAGCACGGCCGCACGGGCGGAGCCGGTCGCCTTGCCGGTCGTGGTGAGAGCGGCCTCGGGGGAGGGGCGCAGGACTCGTCGGGCGGCCAGGACTCCGTACGTGATCAGGAAGGCACCGCCGGCGAGGCCCACCACGGTCAGGGCGGCGGGCCAGGCCGTGACGAACGCGCCGACGCCTGTCACTCCGAGCGCGATGAGAACGGCGTCGGAGACGGCGCAGATCGCGACCACCGCGAGGACCGCATGACGGTGTACTCCCTGTCGCAGAACAAACGCGTTCTGCGCTCCGATGGCGACGATGAGGGCGAGACCCGTTCCGAAACCCGCGAGCACTGCGGCGACGATCCCTGAGGTGCTGTCTGTCATGGTGTCGACGCTAGGGAGCGGCGTGGATTCAGTCCAGCTAAAGATTCTTACGTACCATTAGCGCTCGTGATGGAAGAACTTCCCCTGGACCAGGTCAACACCCTTCTCGCGGTCGTCGACGAGGGCACTTTCGACGCTGCCGCTGCCGCCCTGCACGTCACGCCCTCTGCCGTCAGCCAGCGCATCAAGGCTTTGGAACAGCGCACCGGGCGCGTGCTGTTGATGCGGTCGAAGCCGGTGCGGCCCACCGATTCGGGGCAGGTGATCGTGCGGTTCGCCCGTCAGCTCGCGCTGCTGGAGCGGGGTGCGCGCACCGAGCTGGGACTGACGTCGGAGCCCGGGGGGCGACAGGGACCGACACGGCTGGCCGTCGCCGTGAACGCCGATTCGCTCGCGACCTGGTTCCTGCCCTCTCTGACCCGGGTTCCGCGGGAACCCGCGATCTGCTTCGAGTTGCACCGTGAGGACGAGGGCCACACCACCGCCCTGCTGCGCGAAGGCCAGGTGATGGCAGCGGTGACCTCGTCGCCCGATCCCGTGGCGGGATGCAGCGTGCGAGCCCTGGGTCGGGCCCGGTACCTGCCGGTGGCCAGTCCGGAGTTCGAGGAACGGTACCTGGCGTCGGGACGGCTGGTGGACCGGCTCCGGGAGGCCCCGGTGATGTCCTTCGACCGACGGGACGCACTTCAGGACGTCTTCGTGCGCTCGCTGGGCGGGACTGATGCCCCGCTGCCCACTGCGGGCGCCTTCCGGCACTACATGCCGACCTCCGAGGGTTTCTGTGCCTCTGTGGTCGCCGGGCTCGGCTGGGGGCTCGTACCGGAGGCCCACGCACTGCCTCTGCTGCGGTCGGGGGCGCTGACGCTCCTTGCGACCGACCGCACGATGGACGTCCCGTTGTTCTGGCAGCAGTGGAAGCTCGACTCGCCGGCCCTGGCGGCGGTCGCGGCGGCGGTGGCCGCCACCGCCGCCGAGGAGTTGCTGCCACCGGGGTGACGGGCGGACGCCGGCCCTGGGTCAGGCGGTGAAGTTCCGCACGTACCGCTTCTGCCAGGGGGTCTCGACGGCACGCGGATCGTAGTGCGCACGCACGAAGTCGACGGCTTCCGCGGCAGGGACACCGTCGAGGACGGCCAGGCAGGCGAGTGCGGTACCGGTCCGTCCTCGTCCGCCTTCGCAGGCCAGTTCCACCCGGTCGGTCCCCGCCCGGTCCCAGGCTCCGGTGAGCAGGCGGCGGGCCTCGGCCCGGTTGGCGGGCAGGCGGAAGTCCGGCCAGCGCAACCAGGCAGCCTCCCAGGCGACTGCGGGCGGCTGCTTGCCGAGCAGGTAGATCGCGTACGTCGGAGTGGTCCCCGGCGGCATCGGACGGCGCAGCCCCCGGCCCCGGACCAGTCGCCCGGACGGCAGACGGAGCACGCCGGGATCAGCGACGTCCCAGGGCGCTGCGGTGTCAGGCTCGATCATGCGTTCACGTTAAGCGACGCCTCGGCTCTGTGGGGCTGCGATACGGCAGATTCCCTCGCCAGGAAGCCGCAGGCAGGGCACCCGCGCCGTCGGGACTCCTCTACCGGGGGAGTACGGCACGGATCGTCTTGCCGGTGACAGGTGCCGTCCCGGTCTCAGTGATGGCGGGCTGCCTCGGCGTGCACCGGGATCGCGGGTGACGGGCCCGCACGATCGTCACCTCCTGGGCCAGGAGCTGCACGAGGTGCCAGCCGAAGCCGCCGCTCCCGTCGTCGAGGTCGGGAGTGCGTTCGTGGGGGAGCTCCGGGCTGGGGTCGCCCACGGCGACGGTGAGGGTGTCGGGGGAGGCGGAGAAGGCGAGGGTGTAGCGGCCCCCGCCGTGCCGGACCGCATTGGTCACCAGCTCGGACACGACGAGAACGAGGGAATCGGCTGCGTCCGCAGCGGGGGCGGGGGAGAGGCCCTCGGTGAAGTCCCGCGCAGCCCTCCGTGCATGGGCGACGCCTTCGGTCCCCCAGCCGCGCGTCGGACCGGGCATGCGGTCGGACGGGGTCCGCACCGCCCCTGTACGCCAGGACATCCCCGAACGAGCGGGAAACGGATTCGTCGTCCCGGAGAAGCGCTGGGGGGACGCCTGCACTGCCCGCCGCCGGCCGCGCTCTTCGACGGTCTGCTGGACCAACTGCTCGCTGTTCATGCGCGTACGCCCCAATCCGTGATCGGTAGTACCGCCTTGAGGCAGGCGTATGCCCGGTCTATCGGCACTCAGTCGTCGCGGGAACATCCCTGAGGCGTTGCAGGTGCGAAATTCAGCTCGTACGAGTGACGGAGACGACATCCTGTACCAACGGGTGGAAGAGGCCCGGTCCCGCCCGGAGGACCGTCCCAGGAGCGGACTGGCAAGAAACCTCCGTACGACGGTTGAGTTTCCCAGTCCTTGAGTCCCTTGGTCCCTGTTGGTTTTGGATGCCCGGGAACTCCGCCCGTACAAAGAGAAAACCGCTTCTCAGCGCCACGGACGTCTCCCGACCCGACAGGATCTCACGCTGTCCTGGCCGGGCGTCGACTGGGCTGCCCCTGAGGGAGTCATCCGAACCGTGGCCGAAAATGCACCCTGGCTTTCCTGCCTGGGGCGGCGGCCCTTACCGGCCGCCGTGCTTCCTGATCCTCGGTTGCTGCTGCGTACGAAATTTCCTCCCGGCCGCGCGGACACCGGAGATCCATCCGGTCGACCCGACAGCCACGATCGGAGCCGGCCGAGGGACTGGAGACCGCGAGGAGGGTCCGAAGGGACTGAACGACCCAATGAGGAACACCCGTGCCCCCTTCGGTCGTGCGGCTCATTCCCGACTGGTCGGCAGGGTGCTCGGGACTGAACCCGGAGGGACGGACAAGTTCAGTCCCTTCGTTCAGTCCCTCGGTAAAAGCGCAGGTCAGAGCAGTCAGCCCAGTTCTGATCAAGGGACTGAGGGACTGAAGGGACTCAACTTCGCAGTATCCACCCCAATTGTGTGCGCGCGTGTATGCGGACGCGTGTAGTAGACAGGTATAAGCCTGAAGCGCTCATAACTAGAATTTTCAGTCCCTTCAGTCCCTTTCAGTCCCTGCCAGCGGCAGGCGCAACCCGCTGACCTGCAGGTTTACCGAGGGACTGAAGGGCGGGGACTGAACTTGTCCGTCCCCGCCCGTTCAGTCCCTGGCTTCACGGAGGCGCAGAAATGACCGACACTCGGACACGTGTGCGACATACGGTCTCGGGGCACCCGCCCGCCCCGCAGGAGTCGCCCGCCGCCCACGTGAACGGGCCCGGGAGGAAGACCGCCCACCCGCCGAGGGCTCAAAGGGACTCAAGGGACTGAAGAACTGATACAACGGCAGTTCCTCGCGGAGAATGCCCACCCTTGCGCTAGGCTCAGGAGCTCATAGGAAAGTTCAGTCCCTTCAGTCCCTCATACAGAAACCAATAGGGCGCTGACCAGCGCTTTCATTGACAGGGACTGAAAAGCACCAGAACGCACGACCTCTGACCCCGACAAGGACGACCGCGTGCCGCGCCACGGTGAGACCAGTACCCCAGTCCCTCCAGGGACTGTGCGGGCACACGACGTTGCCCGCTGGTGCGCAGGCAACGGCTGGCCGGTGCACCCGTTGGCTCCGGGCCGGAAGACGCCTGCCGCCAACTGCAACGCGTGCCGGGAAGTCGGCCACCAGACCCGGGACTGCCCCTGTATCCCCGCAGGACGGTGGTGCCACGGCTTCCGGGCCGCCACGACCAACGCGGCCCGGATCGACGACTGGTGGGGCGCGCACCCCACGATGGGTGTGGGCGTCGCCTGTGGCCCCGCAGGACTGGTCGTGCTCGACGTGGACGCGCACAGTGCCGAAGTGCCGCACCGGGACCGGCTCCTGCCGGGCATTCACATCGACCCGCGTGTCGACCTGACGGGACTGGCCTCCGGGTTCGACACGCTCGCCCTGCTCGCCGCCTACCGGGGCCACCAGGATCCGGCGAAGGACGAGACGACCCTGCGTGTGCGCACTCCCTCGGGAGGTCTGCACATCTGGTACCGGAACACCCGTCCCGAGACCCGTTTCCGCTCCTCCACCGGTTCGAGCCCCAAGGTGGCGCTGGCCTGGCAGGTCGACATCCGGGCGGACAACGGATACATCGTCGCGCCGACCAACCGGATCCCGCAGGGGACCTACGCCCCGGTCGGCGACGCCCGGATGCCGGCCCCGCTGCCGGACTGGCTCGCCGACGAGCTGACCCGCACCGGGCACGTCGTCCAGGTGCGCGCCCAGACCCCTGTCGCCACGCGCGTCCCCGGCGACGTACCGGCGCGCGAAACACCCGGGCAGCAGCCCCTCGAAGCTCTGAACCCCCCTCAGGCGCCTTCTGCGGCCTTTGGGGCCCATCTGCGCGGTCTACGTGCCCCCAGCGCCCCCAGGGCGGCACAGAGGCTTCTGGACCCTCTCCTGGCCGAGGTGGCGGCCTGTGCGGCGATTCCGGAGGGCGCGAGCTTCTCCGAAAAGCTCAACAGGGCCGCGTACACCGCGGGCGGTCTGGTGGCCGGCGGCCACTTCGCGGAACCGCAGGCACGTGAACTCCTGACCCAGGCGGCCCAGACGGCTCGCCCGCACCAGCCGCAGCGCAACTCCACCATCATCGACTCCGGCCTTGCCGCAGGTGCCATCCGACCGCTCCACCCCCAAGGACGCCCATGAGCAGCGCCGAGAGCATGAGCTTCGACGCCACTGCCGCCGCTCAGCAGATGCTCGAATTCCCGGTTCCCGAACCGGATTCGGACACCGCGACCGCCAGCACGCCCCTCCCCGGCCAGCCGGCGTCGGGCCCCGCCGGCGCGCCCGGGCCGCTCGCCGTGAACGAGTCGTACGACACGCTCGGACAGTTGCCGCACATGCTGACCGACCGGGGCAACGCCAAGCTGTTCGCCCAGTTGTACGGCGACCAGTTCCGCCACGTCGAGGGCCTCGGCTGGTACTCCTGGGACCAGTACCGCTGGAAGCGCACCGGCGGCGAGAAGGCCGCCCTGTGGGCTGCCGGAGACATGGCCGAACAGATGCCCGCGCAGGACCCGCGCGGCTTCTTCAGCGACCGCGAGCTCTACGCCCACCGCAAGCGCACCATGTCGACGCCCGGCATGAAGGCCCTGCTCACCCAGGCCAAGGCGTCTCCCGCGCTGACGCTCGACCCGGACGTCCTGGACGGCGACGCGTACGCGCTGTGCACCCCGGAAGGGGTCGTGGACCTGCACACCGGCGACATGCACAAGCCCGACCCGGTCAAGGACATGCACTCGCGGGCCACCAGCGTCGGCCCGCAGAACATGCCGACGCCGCGCTGGCACAAGTTCCTCCACGACACCTTCGGCGACGACGAGAAGGGACTGGAGACCATCCGGTTCCTGCACCTGCTGCTCGGCTACTCGATTACCGGGGACGTCGGCGCGCAGGTCCTGCCGTTCCTCTTCGGCGCGGGCGCCAACGGCAAGTCCGTGCTCCTCGACGTGATGATCCAGATCCTCGGCGACTACGCGGACGCCGCCCCGCCCGGCTTCCTGATGGAGAAGGGCAAGTTCTCCGAGCACTCCACCGAACTCACCGAACTGCACGGCCGGCGCATCATGGTCTGTTCCGAGCTCAAGCCCAACGACAAGTTCGACGAGTCCCGGGTCAAGCTGCTGACCGGCGGCGACCGCATCAAGGCCCGCCGGATGCGCCAGGACTACTTCTCGTTCGCACCCACCCACAAGCTGTGGCTGCTCGGCAACCACCGCCCCGAGGTCGGCACCGGCGGCCACGCCTTCTGGCGGCGCATCCGGCTCATCCCGTTCGAGCGCGTCGTGCCCAACAAGCACAAGATCGACAACCTGGCCTTCGAGCTCGTGCGCGACGAGGGGCCCGGCATCCTGCACTGGCTGATCGAGGGTGCGATGAGCTACCTGGAGACCCGGGACCCGCTCACGGGTCCTGATTCCGTACGTATGGCCACCGAGGCGTACGAGTCGACCGAGGACCACATCGGCCGATTCCTCAAGGAGTGCTGCGTCAAGAGTCCGCCCACCGCCAACGGGCCCGACCGCTCCTCCGACCTCCGGGTCGAGCAGGGAGTGCTGTACGCGGCTTACGGCACCTGGTGCAACGCCAGTGAGGGAATCCGGCCCGCGACCTCGCGTTCTTTCGCCAGCCGCATCCGTCAGGAACTCGGTCTCGCGTCGCCGAACGACATGATGAAGTCCAGCGGAAAGAAGTACTACCCGGGTCTGGGCCTGCTCACGGACGAGGAAGATCCGGCGGTCGCGGGGGCCGTTTCCGGTACTTCGAACGGCTTGGCAATCACATGACGCCCATTCGTGCACTGTGCCGTGACAGCGGGCAGCCTTACGATGGGTACCGAGCCTCCGGGCAGACGCACTCACGGGACCCGAAGACCGGACCCGGCCCGGAGCGAGAAAACAGAGGCCGGTGCGTGGCCGGACACAACGAGGAGGGGCTTCAGCCATGAGCTCGCTACTGAACGAGAGCGATCTCGCCCACGAGAATGCGGTGGTGTGGCTGGAGAGCCCCGACGACCTCGACTATGTGCGTCAGGCTCTCGACAAGACCCCGCGCCGCCGCGGCAAGCCGCGTTACGCCCGGGACGGCCGCCTCGTCGGCTACACCGAGCTCGACGAACACGCCGAGGCCGACCCCGACAGCGGACTGCACAAACGCCGGGTCTTCTTCCTGCTGCCGCACGACCGCGACACCGCCCCCGGCGGGTACTACGCGGAGGGCGCGCCCGGTGAGGCCGTCGATCCGCGCACGATCGATCCGCAGAAGGTCGGCGAGAAGACCCCGCGCTCGCAGCAGGGCGCGTCGGCCGCGGCCATAGCGATGCCCTGATACGCGAGCATGGCCCGATGTTCCGGGGTGTCGTGTCCCGGGAGCCGGCAGCGCGGGACGCGGACGGTCCCCGATGGGTGAAACTGGCCGCGTGACCTCAGCTCCGGTGCAGCCGCCGTTCCGTGACCGAGACCGTCCCGCGCTCGGGCGCGGCGTCTCCACCCTGATCCCGTCCGGCCCCGGAACGGCCGTGGACTCCGCCGCGGACCGCGCGCGGGCGGCTCTCGCGGGCGTGCGGACGGTACCGGTGCACGTCGGAGTGCTGGAGGCGGCGGTCGTGCTGCTGGAGGAGCGCGCGCGGATCAGCGAGGACGCGACGGAACGGGCGGCGGCCGCGGCGACGGTGGCGAAGCTGCGGGAAGCGATGGACGCCGCCGCCTCCTGAGGGGCGTGGCGGTCCGGGCGGCTAGGGATGTCCCAGCGGCCGGGGCTGTTCTAGTGCGCCGTGCAGGGCGGTGCGGACCGTGCGCGTGACGAATTCCTCGTCCAGCGGGAGCTGGCGGAAGGCGACACGCAGCCACGCGGCCCCGGCGAGCATGTCCATGAGGTGCATCAGAAGAGCCGGATCGGTGTCCGGGGCGAGCTCCCCGCGCGCGATCGCGCGATCGAGGATCGGCTGCTCCCTGGCCAGCCGGTCGGCGAAGAAGTTCCGGGCGTGGAGAGCGAGTTCGGGGCTCTGGGCGACGGCGCCGAGCGAGGCGATCGCGATGTTGGCGGTCGGCTGGGTGGTGAGCAGGGTGACGACGGAGTTCAGGACCGTCTCCAGGTCGCCCTGGAGCGAGCCCGTGTCGGGAAGCGGGAAGCCGAGCTGGGTGCTGTTGACGAGAGCCGCCCCGAGCAGCGCGCCCTTGGAGGGCCACCAGCGGTAGAGGGTCGTCTTGTTGACGCCGGCGCGCTCGGCGACGCCCTCGACGGTCAGGCCCTCGTACCCCTTGTCCTGAAGGAGGCCGAGGGTGGCGTCGAAGATCTCCTGGGACTTGCGGGGACCGCTGGTCCGCTTCACGGGCGCGCTCCCCACCCCGGAGGCGCGCGGCGGCTGTTGGGCGTTCATGGCTGCTGACACTAGCAAGGCGGGAAGTCCAAAAACAACGCAACGTAGCGTTGCTTTTGATGTTAGCTTGCCGCCATGACCTCCATCGGCTCAGTGCTGCCCGTCGTCTTCCTGCACGGTGTCCGCGTCAGCGGCACGATGTGGCATCCCGTCATGCGGGCCCTCGACGCGGGCCCCGCGCGCCGCCGGACGGCCGCTCCCGACCTGCCCGGTCACGGGCGACGGCGCGGGGAACGCTTCACCATGGACGGCGCCGTCGGCGCGGCGGCCGCGGCCATCGACGAACTCGGCGGCCGGGCCCTGCTCGTGGGGCTCTCGACCGGTGGGTACGTCTCCATCGCCACGGCGGCCCGGCATCCCGAGAAGGTGGCGGGCGTCCTGGCTCTCGGCTGTACGGCAAGACCTCGGGGCGTGTACGCCTCCCTCTTGCGTCGGCAGTTCCACCTCGGGGCCCGCCACCCCGAGACGGCCGAGCGGCTCAGCGTCCGGGGCTTCCGGCGCGTGCTGTCCGCGCCCGCGGCCGCCGCCATGAGCGCGGGCGGGCTGTCCTGCGAGGCCATGGGCGACGTGGCGGACGCCGTCACCGCCACGGATCCGGTCGCCCTGCTCGCCGACTACCCCGGCCCCGTCTGGCTGGTCAACGGTTCCCGGGACCCCTTCCGCGGTGACGAACGCGCCTTCCTGGCCGCCTGCCGCGACGGCCGCCTCGCGGTGTGGCCGGGCCTCGGACACCTCTCGACCCTGTCCGACCCGCAGGCGGTCGCCCGTACCGTGCAGGATCTGGCGGCCGTCGTGGAGCACCGGGGGTGCGCGGCCGGGCAGGGACCCGGCGCGCGACAGCACCGGGGCTTGTTCGCGGGGTGACGGTGGGCGAACATCGGGCGCGGTGGGCGCGTGGTGGACGCGGCCCTCGGACGGGGAGACGGCGTGGTGGAGTCAGGTGCGGGGCAAACGGGAACCGAACCGGCGGGTTCCCTGGACCCGGGGACGTCGGAGCAGTGCGTGACCGGAGTGAAGGCGGAGCTCGACCGGTTGATGGAGGTCTTCCTCGGCGCTTTCGACAACCGGGGCGGACGGCACGCGAACGTCGGCGTCGTGCGGGAGGTGTTCATTCCGGAAGGGATGATCATCAGCAACGTTGCTGGGCAGACCGTGATCTACGACCTGGACGGCTTCGTGGCGCCCCGGGAGAGGATCCTCAGCGACGGGACGCTGACGGAGTTCTCGGAGTGGGAGGTCGCCGAACGGACCGAGATCTTCGGGACGGTCGCCCACCGGTTCAGCGAGTACGGCAAGTCCGGCTTCCGCGACGGAGAGTGGTTCGAGGGGGCGGGCCGCAAGACGACCCAGTTCCTCAGGACGCCGGACGGCTGGCGGATGAGCTCGATGGCGTGGGACGACGTGCGGTAGGCGCGCCGGAACGGGCGGCGCTTCGGCGCCGGTGGGGGTGTCGCCGTCCGCGCACCGGGGGCCTCCGGGGCGTGCGGTCGGGGGCACGGCGTGCCGATATCGCTGGTCACGGGCGGTACGAGCGGGGCAGAATGCCGTTCCGTGAAAGAGAACGACAGCATTCGCATCACTTCGTTCGCCGAGCGCCCCGAACTGATCGGGCGAGCGTATGAAATCGCCGACACCTGGCCGGAGTTCACCGCGCACGAACCGGTCGTCAACGCGCTGCTCGGCCGGGTGGTCGAGGAGTTCCCGGAGTACTGCGTGGTCGCGACGGACGGGGACCGCGTCGTCGCGCGCGGGCTCAGCGTGCCGTTCAGCGCGGTGCTCGACGGCCGCGAGGAGATGCCGGACCGGGGCTGGGACCAGGTGCTGCTGTGGGCGTCCGAGGACCGGCGGTCCGGGAACCGGCCGACGGTCGCCAGCGCGCTGGAGATCACGATCGACGCCGACCACCTCGGCCGCGGGCTGTCGTACCGCATGCTGGACGCGATGCGCGGGGCGATCGGCCGGCAGGGGCACGACACCCTGCTCGCACCGGTGCGTCCCAATGCCAAGCACCTGCGGCCGACGGTGCCCCTGTCCTCGTACGTCCAGGACCTCCGCGAGGACGGACTGCCGGCCGACCCGTGGCTCAGGGTGCACGTCAAGGCGGGCGGCACGGTGCACAGGGTCGCGCCCGCGTCGATGACCGTGAGCGGCTCGTTGGCCCAGTGGCGGGAGTGGACCGGGCTGCCCTTCGAGGAGGACGGGGACGTGGAGGTTCCCGGGGCGCTCGTGCCCGTGCGGTGCTCGCTGGAACACGACCGGGCGGTGTACGTCGAACCGAACGTATGGGTGCGGCACCGGGTGACGCCGTCGGTCGCGTAGGAGCGCTGGCGGGCGTCACGGGCAGGCCGGAGGGGCGAGGGGCGGGATGCCGTCGGCGTACCACCGGTCGTCCGTCTGCGTGATCTGCCAGGTCAGACAGGTGGGGCGGCCGTCGGCAGCAGTGGTCCCCAGGTGGAGGAACTGTCCGCCGTCGGCGGTTCGCACAGTGGCCGGGGGACTCGTCGGGCCCGCACCGGTGAGACGTGCCAGGAGGGTCGTCGCGTAGTCGTCCCCGACCGTGTCCGGGGCGAAGAGACGCTGGAGGCGGTCGGCGTCCTGGTTGCGGACGGCCCGTGTGACGTCGGTGCTCAGCGCCGTGGCCGACGGGGAGCCCTCCGGGGGCTCGTGCGCGATGGCGACGCAGACCGCGGCGAGCCAGAGGACCAGCCCCAGCGGCAGGAGGAGCAGCACGGGTCTTTTCCGGGGGACTGCCGGGCGGGAGGCCAACGCGGCTGCTCCTTCGGGTGCGGGGAGGTGGCGGGCGGTATGCCGAGGGTGTCATGGGGCCGGGTGGCGCGGGGACGCGATCCGGCCAGGGCGCGGAGGGAGGGTTCGGATCAGGGCTTCGGGCGCAGGTGGGTGCGTTCGCCGTCGTGGTCGAGGATGCAGAGCATCTCCGCCGGGCCGTCGTACGCGCCGAACGCGTGCGGAATCATCGTCGAGAACTCGGCGGCCTCGCCGGCCTCGACCAGAATCGTCCGCTCGCCGAGCAGGAGCTCGACGGTGCCGGACAGCACGGTGAACCAGTCCTTGCCCGGGTGGACCCGCTGGGAGTCCGCGCTGCCGCGCGGGGCCGGCTGCGTGAGCCGCATCCTGGCCACGCTCATGCCCTGGGGGCCCGGCTCCCGGCTCAGGATCCACGTCGTCCGGCCGCGAGCCTCGTCGCGCTGCGGGCGGATCACCACGTCGTCGTCCGAGACCGTCTCCACGAGCTGGTCCAGGGAGGTGCCCAGCGCACGGGCGATCGGGGCGAGCTGGTCGAGGGCGATCCGGCGGTGGCCCGTCTCGATGCGGCTCAAGGTGGACGGGCTCAGATAGCAGCGGGCGGCGAGTTCGTCCAGGGACCAGCCCTTGGCCACGCGCAGGCCCCGGATTCTCTTGCGGACCAGGTTGTCGAGCTCTCCGTCTTGCGTCATGCGCAAGATTGTATGTCCAGTGCGCAAGGGCGGCGTACGGTCGGAAGTCGGAAGAGGAGCTGGAACGAGAGTCGGGAGCAGGACGATGGCGCAGCAGAACGAGGTTCCGGACAACCACGGGAAGGGGGCGGGGCACGGGCCCGGTGGGCTGCCGAGCCACGGTGCGGGGCACGAGCACTCGGCCGGGCACGGGCACTCGGCCGGGCACAGTCACGGTCACTCTGCCGGGCACGGCCATGAGCACTCTGCCGGGCACGGCCATGAGCACGGACACGGCGGGCATTCCGCGGCGGACGAGGCCGGGCTCGCCGAGGTCCTCGACCTCGACGCCGAGGTCCTGCACTCCTACCTCGCCGAGGTCATGGCCCTGCTGGCCGGCCTGACCGCGGCCACGCCGCCGCGCCGCATCCTGGACCTGGGTAGCGGCACCGGCACCGGCACCCTCGCGCTGCTCCAGCAGTTCACGGGTGCCGAAGTCACCGCCGTCGACCTCTCCGAGGAGATGCTGCGGCGCGTCACCGCCAAGGTGGGCGCGGCCGGGATCGCCGGGGACCGGCTCCGTACCGTACAAGCCGATCTGGACGCGGACTGGCCGGGCGGCCTCGGACCCGTCGATCTGGTGTGGGCCTCCGCGTCCCTCCACCACATGGCCGACCCCGACCGTGCCCTCGCCGAACTGCTGGCCGTGCTGCGGCCCGGCGGGCTGCTGGCCGTGGCGGAGATGGACGCGTCGCCGTTCCCGCGCTTCCTCTCCGCGGCGGCGGAGGCCGCGCTCGGGCGGCCGGGGCTGGAGGAGCGGCTGTACACCGCCGTTGCCGGGGAACACGCCGAGGCCGTACCGCACCTCGGCACCGACTGGGGTGCGCGGCTGGCGGCCGCCGGGTTCGCCGTCGAGTCGGAGCGGCGCTTCGACATCCGCCTGACCGCACCGCTGCCCGACGCGACGGGGCGGTACGCGCAGGCCACCTTGCGGCGGCTGCGGGACCGCCTCGTGGACCTGCTGGGTGCCGAGGACCGGGCCGCGCTCGCCGCGCTCCTCGACGAGGACGGTCCGCAGAGCATCCTGCGCCGCGACGACCTCACGGTCGTCACGTCGCGGACGCTGTGGGTGGCCCGCAGGCCGGAACAGCGGTAACGGCCCCGGCGCCGGAAGGACGGCGAACGCCCGCAGCGTCATGGCGCTGCGGGCGTCCGGTCGTTGCACGGGGGGACTTCGGTGCGGTACGAGGGCGGTGTCGGCCCAGGTCAGGCGCCGGCCAGCGTCAGCTTCACGGCGAACCCGAGGAACAGCACCCCGGCACCCGTGGTCGCCCCCGCCGACAGCCGCTTGCGGCGCCGGAAGGCCGTGGCGAGCCGGGTGCCGCTGAAGATCAGCGCGGTGAGGTAGAGGAAGCTCGCCAGTTGGGCGAGCACGCCGAGCAGGATGAAGGAGAGCGCGGGATAGGCGTAGGACGGGTCCACGAACTGCACGAAGAACGAGATGAAGAAGAGGATCGCCTTCGGGTTGAGGAGGCTGATCACGAGAGCGCGCCGGTACGGGCGCTCGACCGCGGTCGGGGCCTCGGCCGCCGGGGCCACGGCGTCGGTGTTCTCGTGCCGGGTGCGCCACATCGACCACGCGGCCCGCATCATGCCGATCGCGAGCCAGGTCAGGTAGGCCGCTCCCGCGTATTTCACGATGCCGAACAGGAGCGCGTTCGCCTGGAGCAGGGACGCGACGCCGGCGGCGGAGAGCACCATCAGTACGGCGTCGCCGCACCAGACGCCCGCGGCGGCTCTGTACCCGGAGCGGACGCCCCGGCGAGCCGCGACGGACAGTACGTACAGCGAATTCGGTCCCGGCAGCAGAACTATCAGGACGAGACCCATGAGGTAGGTCGGGAGATCGGTTACACCCAGCATGGGGGGAGTGTCACATGCGCACGCCCTGTCCTGCTCCGCCTTTTCGCATACCGGAAGCGGGCCGGTCCGGGGGCCGTCTGGACGCCCTGGGCCGGGACGCGCCCGTCCGAGGTTCCGGAGGGCTTCGGCCTGGCGGTGCACCGGCAGCGGTGTCAGGCGGAGGCGGGTGAGGGCGTCAGTTCGCGCTCGTAACAAAGGGAGGTGCTCAGACCCTCGTACGGCCCGAAGTTCGGGATCCGGCGATATCCGCGACGGGTGTAAAAGCGGACGGCGTCCGGCTGGGCGAGGCCGGTCTCCAGCCGCAAACGGGTCCAGCCCCGGGCCCGCGCCCAGTCCTCCAGCGCCGCCAGGACCAGGGGCGCGACGCCCGCGCCGCGCTGGTCCGGGGTCACGTACATGCGCTTGACCTCGCCGGTGCCAGCGCCGATGTCGCGCAGCCCGCCGCAGCCGACGGCGGTGCCGTCCTCGGTGCGGGCGACGACGAAGACCGCGATGTCGTCCGCCGACGGAGGCGTGCCCGGTTCGCTGTCCGGGGTCCCGTAGCGTTCGGCGATCTCCGCGCGCTGCCGGGCGCGGAGGGCGGTGGCGTCGGGGTCGTCCCAGCCGACTTGCTCGATCCGTGTGGGCCTTGTGGGCTTCGCGGGTCCCGTCGGCGTCAGGGGCTTCGTGGTCGTCATGGGCGTGCATTGTGCCCGGGACATGTTTCGGGGAGGTTCCGGGGCTTCTCCGGTGCCGTTGGCCGTTGCCTTGACGCCGGGGTCAACGTTTAGCGTCGTCCTCATGCGCATCGGTGAGCTGGCGGAGCGGGCCGGGGTCAGCACCCGGACCCTGCGGTACTACGAGGCGGGGGGGGGGGGGGCCCCGCCCCCCGCGGGGCAACGGTTACCCCGGTTACGGGGCGCCCACCAGGCGGGGGGGGTGGCGATAACGAACCTGCAAGTCGGAGGGTTGGGGTTGG
>NZ_JBIVLB010000014.1:0-197347 GCF_044751045.1 Streptomyces sp. NPDC088745 | reverse complement strand
CGACGACAGCACCAAGCCCGGATCAGCCACTACAAATGCCGCGGCCACACACCACCCGAACCTGCCCAACCATCAGGAAAAGCACCGTTGCAGTACTAGGGCGTTTCTTTCGGATCATCTCGCTGACCAGATGAAGATGGCGGCGAGGTGGAGTCCGGCGAGGTAGATGGTGGCGGTCTTGTCGTAGCGGGTGGCCAGGCCGCGCCATTGTTTGAGCTTGTTGATGCACCGCTCGACGGTGTTGCGTTGTGTGTAGGCGTCGCGGTCGAAGGCCGGCGGCCTCCCGCCGTAGCTGCCGCGGCGCTTGCGGTGGGCCACCTGGTCCGCGGGCTGAGGGATCACTGCCCTGATTCCGCGCTGGCGGAGATGGGTGCGGATCGCGCGGGACGAGTATGCCTTGTCGGCCAGGACTGCATCCGGTGTGGTCCTGGGGCGGCCGGTCGGGCGCGGTACTCGTAAGTGGGCCATGACCTGGGTGAAGGCGGGGGCATCACCAGCCTGGCGGGTGTGAGGACGAAGGCCAGCGGGCGGCAGTGGCCGTCTGCGGCGAGGTGGATCTTGGTGGTCAGTCCGCCGCGGGAGCGTCCGAGGGCAGGGTCGGCGGGCTCGCCTGCCGGGGCCCCTTTTGCCGGGCCCCGGCGGCGTGCTGGTGAGCACGCACGACGGTGGAGTCGACGGCGACAACCCAGTCCAGGTCGCCCTCGGTGTCGGCCTGGGCGAGCAGGGCGGTGAAGACCTTCTCCCAGGTGCCGTCAGCGGCCCACTTCCGCAGCCGGTTGTGGGCGCCCTTCCAGGACCCGAAGTGCTCGGGCAGGTCCATCCACGGCGTCCCGGTGCGGTACTTGAACGCGATCGCGTCGATCACCTGCCGGTGATCCCGCCATCGTCCACCCCGGCGAGGAGTCCGGCCGGGAAGCAACGGCTCAATCCGGGCCCACTGAGCGTCAGTCAACGACACACATCAACCAACGATCAGATGATCCGAAGGAAACGCCCTAGCCCGCGCCGAGTGTTTTGCCTGGTGGTGCATCCCTAACCCGCGGCGCACAGGGTCATCGAGACGGGCATGGGATCGTCGCTAGGAAGTGTCTCTGTCGTACTGGTCCGCCAGACAGCCGATGCCGCGACGGTGCCCATGCGGAAGTCTGTAGAAAGGTGGCCTGTTCTGGGCGCAGTGCGTTTGAATGCACAGGTCGGGATTAGTCGGAGTCGAGGGGGCTCGATGGGCTTTGTCGCCGGTGACCGTGTTGCGTGGAGCCGTTGGTGGGGGCCGGAGGGGGTGGAGAACACGCTGTTCAGTGGTGTGCTCCCGGACCCGCAGGGCGAGTACACGAAATTCCTCAACCGGTATGTTCGGCAGCTGAAGGATTATGCAGCGTGCCGCGCCCTGGTGCTGATGGGGGATCCGGGGATGGGTAAGTCCTCGGAACTGGAGGCGGAGGTTGATCGGCGTCGGCATGCCGGTGAGCACGTCGAGCATCTTTTACTGCGGAACTTCCATACACCCGGCGAGGTGCGTGATGGAGTGAGGGAGGCGGACGCCGGGTGGCGGTCTGCCGGATCGCCAGGTGATCTAGTCTTGGCCCTAGACGGATTCGACGAGCCATTGTTCGCCGCCTCCTCCTTGGCCTCAGCGCTGGAAGGTGCCCTGGGCCGGCTCGACCGGAGCCGTCTTCGGGTACTGATCACAAGTAGAGGGTCTGTCTGGCAGGAGGCACTCACGAAGACGTTTGCCCGGTGGTGGCCTGATGAGAATGCGACTTGCAGGCTGGTTCTGGCTCCGTTGACGGAGCGCGACATCTGGCAGGCAGCTGCTACGGAACTCGACGATGCAGATGGCTTTATCGCCTCTTTGAGAGCATCAGGCGTTCTGCTGATGGCAGCCGCTCCCATTACCCTGCGCCTCTTGCTGGCCGCGAGTCGGCGGCAAAGCATGCCGCCGGAACGTCACCGCATCTTCGCGCTGGGGGTGGAGGGTCTGGTCACCGAGTTCAATGCAGGCCGGGTGGAGCGCGGCCAGGGTGATCCTCCGCTGGCCAGACGGCTCAAGGCAGCTCGACGACTGGCAGCGGTCAGCCTGCTGTCAGGGCGACCAGAGGTGGTCCGCCGCTTCGGACCCCTGCAGCGCGACATGCTGCTGGCGCTGGACAGGGTGGATGACAGTGAGGAGGACCTCAAAGCGCTTGATGCTGTCTTCGACAGCGCTCTCCTCACCGACGGCGGCGAGGGCAGGCAGTGGATGCATCGAAGCGTCCAAGAGTTCCTCACTGCCCAGCAGTGCGAAGAGCTGCCTCTAACCAGCGTGCGCAGCCTGCTGGCCGATCCTGCCTATCCTGAGCGCGTTCTTCCTCAACTGGCTGGCACGGCAATGTGGCTGGCCGCTCTGCGAGCGGATGTGGCCGCTTGGCTGGTGGACACTGATCCCGAGGTCTTAATGCAGGCTGACCTGCAGGATTTCACCGATCATGTACGGGCACAGGTCGCCGAGAAGATCGTGGCGAGACTTGCCTCGGCTCTGGCTCCGGCGCCGCGCCTCCGTTCCGGCTATGCAGGCTTGCTTCTCTCGGGTCTGGCGTCGCAGATTGCCCCTCTGCTGGGAAGCGACGAGCCGGCCTGGCGCCAGCAGGAGGTTGCTTTGATCATCCAGGCGACCGGTCTGCGGGAACTCGACGGACCTCTTGTGGATCTGCTCGAGGAGTCGGTCACCGGCCGGGAGCGCGACAAATACGACGATCATGTCCGTACTGCAGAGTGGGCCGCCCGCGCCCTGTGCGGGACTGAGGAAACGGCCCTCCTCGAACGGGTCAAGCGCCTTGCAGCCGACGCCGCCTGCCCGTGGCCGGTGCGGGCTGAGCTGCTGCCTGTACTGTGGCCGCGACACGTGGACATGGCCTGGCTATTGGAGACGATCGCCGAGGCGGACCGGATGCCGCACAGCCCTATGGGCCGACGATTCGTGACCATGCTGGCCCGTCGTGTCGCGGCCGGTGAGTGCGGCATCGACGACCTGGATGCGTGGGCCGCGTCCCTTCCCTCCGCTGCGCACGGTGATCCAAGGGTGCGGCGTATGCTCAGCAGCGCCGCGTGGGCTTCTGTCACCACCAGCGCTATCGGCTCTGCCACATGGCGGTCCGGCGGACGGATGCTGCAGGCGCAATGGGCCGCCCACCGAGCGCTGCACGGGGTCAGCCCTGAAGAGATCTCGGCATTGGAGCCGCAGCGACGCCGGCAACTAGTCAAGGACCTGCTGCAGCACAGTGGCTCCGGGCACATGACGGCAACGCGCCTTCACGACGCGGGCCTGCTCCGTGCGGACGATTTCGAATGGTGGCTGGAGGACCTGCGCAGTACCGATGTGCAGCAGGCGACAAACGTGCCGGCGTTCTTCGCGGTGTATGCGCTGGCCAACGTGGTCGATGACGAAGGCGCCGCGAGCGTCGTGGCCGCGGCAGAAGCGGTGGAGCCGCGATGGCATGTCTTGGCAGAGCGGTTCGCGGCATCCCGTGCCGAGCGGGTCGTGCCTGTTGACGAGGATGCGCGCAACAGCGAATCGTGGTCCGCCGATCAGGTACTGGCGGAGCCACAGTTTGCTCCCATGGTGCACGGCCTGCAGCATCCTGCTCAGGGGACCCGCTCGTCGGATCCCATTCCCGCCTGGGCGGCACTGACGGCCGCGCAGCACCACATCGTGGCCGAGCGAGCCATGTCATTCTTGTCATCCGGCCCGGACGCCGAGGACGAGGTGAACGCCAGCCTCATCGAAGTCGCCTGCCGCCTGCTCACAGCCGTCGACCAGAGTTGGCTCGACCGTGTCCCGGCGGACCACTGGCTGGCATGGCTGCCCGGCCTCTGGCGCCTGCCCGGCGGATACACGGTCGTCTTCCAAGCGCTCGAACGGGCCACCGCGCACGACAGGGACGCCACTGACGCCTTCCTTATCCGCAACATGCACCATGACGCCCTCACTGTCGCCCTCCATAAACGGCGTATCAAAAGCCCGGAGCTCAGCTCACAAGCGCTGGCGCGCCTGAGCGAAGGCGTCTACCCCGCAGAGACGCTCAGCGGCCTCTTCGACATCGCTGCTACGATGCTTCCTTCTGCCACCGCAGAGCTGGCCCATACTCTCCTGCAGGCAAACGCACCTACGCCCCCTGAACAAGGCGTCGGCGAGTCGATCCACCGAGACACTGCGGTGACAGCCGGCAGCCGGCTCGCCGCATGTCCCATGACTCCAATACAGTTCGACGGCCTGCTGACCGTCTTCGAAAACGACCAGACTCTCGCGCGGGACATCATCTACCAGGCCCATCACAACGCCTCCGACGCGTGGTCGACCCTCACCTCGTCCCAGCGCGGGCAGCTCTATCTTTGGGCGCACCACGCCCTGCCACGGAAACCGGTCGCCTCCGGGCGCGTAGTGCGCAGCGATCCCGCCGAGGAGTTCTCCTCCCAGATCCTGCACCCGCTGACCGAGCATGCCTCGATCGAGCACGCCACGATCCTGGAGGAGCTCGCAGACAAGACCGGTAGCGTGTGGCTGCGTGCCGAAGCTGTCGACATGCGGAACACCATGCGCGCCCGGGAGTGGCGACCGCCGTCCGTAGCAGAAGTACGCGAGATGCTGACCGACCCCTCGCGTCGGATCATCGCATCCAGAGAGCAACTCGCCTGGGTCACAGCCGAAGTCCTGGACGACATCGGGAAGAGCTTGCGTGCCGACCGCGCCCTGCGCGCCCAACTGTGGCACCGCCAGCGCAGAGACAACGTCTGGATCGGGTATGTGCCGGCAGAAGAGCGCGAGGTGTCGACCTGGCTCGCCCGGGAGATGCAGCGCAGATTGCGGGAGCGGGCCGCCGTGCTGCGTGAGGTAGAAATCAACCCGCGCCTGGGTGACACACCTGGCGACATCCCCGACCTCCTGGTTGAGGCCCGCACCACCAGTAGCCAGCTACTGACGGTACCTGGCGAGGTGAAATGCAGCTGGCACGACGAAGTCGTCACCGCCATCACCGACCAGCTCGGCTGGCGTTACCTCAAAGGCCCACTGGGGTCAGCAGGCGTATACATCGCCGTCTACTTCGGCGGCAATGCCTGGAGCAACGGCGACAGCCGCCGGGCCAAGTCTGCCCGCCACACACCTGAGCGGCTCCGTAGAGACCTCCATCAGCACGCGGCAACCCCAGCCGATGGCGGCATCGCCGCTCGTGTATGCGTGCTCGACGCTTCACTGGACAACGGACCCAACACAGCGGAGCCGTAGAGGGCGTGGCCGCTCGGGCGGGTTCCAGGAGTGCGCAGGCGCTGCCTTTCACACCCACCTTCGCGCCGCAGCACATGTGCGTCTGGCCAGCAAGGAACCATGTCTCTGGGAGATCGCTTCCCGGCTGGCCGTGGATCGCCTCCTGGCAGATGGAGAACCTCGCCGCAATGGCCGATCATCTCCAGGTGATCGGCCATTGCCGCTGGTGGGAGTACTCGGCAACACGAAGGTACAGCGCCGGGTAGTGCGCCGCGTCCAGGTCCTTTCCCCCGGCGGCCGGGTGGTTGACGGCGACCTCGGCCGCGGCCGGACTGTCGAACAGCTGCCGCGGTCGAGACTGTCGCGGCGGTGAGGAATCGTCCTTCGCGCTGCGACGCGTCTCCCAGACGATGCTGCTGGCCAGGCTCCCAGACCTCGCGAGCCAGCAGCCCGTCACCGGACGAGCGGCCTCACCTCAATCAACCGGACCGTGTCGCGGACCCACTCGGCGGCGGCTGACCGGCAGTTGAGGATTCAGCTGACCCAGGGACTTGAGTTGTCTAAGTTGCTAACCCTCGACTCCACCAACCTCCGTTAAGGCAACACCAGCCTATCCGGATGGCAAGGGCCGGGGCCCGCCCTTGCCACAACCCCGCGGCCACTTCTCCAGCAGGGTCACAGAGGCCTGAAAATGAGGAGGTGGCAGTTGAGGATCTGGCGGGCTTCCCTCCGGCGGGAGCGGCGGGGGTGCAGCAGGGCGACTCCGACGATGACTACGTACACGGTGATCCAGATGTGCAGGACGGGGATCAGGACCCAGAGCAAGGGGCCAGTGGTCGGGAGCAGGGCGGTCAGTGCAGTGAGCATGGTTCCTCCTAATGTGTCGCCGGGCCGTGTGCTGCGGCGGTTCCCCCCAGGTCACCAGGCCCGGTGCGCCCGGCCCGGGTAAAGGTGGGGGGTCTCTAATTCCCGAAGGCACAGCCTCTTCCGACGGAAGTAGGTAGGTTCGCGGCATGTCTTCTCCTGGTCCGGGCTCCGCTGATCAGCAGCTCGTCGAGCACGCGCGTCAGCACGGTTTCGTGGTGTCAGCGAAGCAGCTTGCGTCGTGGCGGCGGGCGGGGCTGTTGCCGGGACACACGAAGCGGGCGCTGGGCCGCGGGCGTGGGAGCACGTCGGTTCCGGGCGATGAGGCATTCGGTCTGGTCGTGGCGCTCGGCCGGCTGGCGCGGAGGGGCGCTCGGCCCTCTCATCTGGCGCTGGCGCTGTTTGGCGAAGGGCACCCGGTGCCGGAGGAGACCGTGCGGGACGCCTTCGGCAAGGCGGTCCGGGGCCTGAGCGCCGGACTCGGCGAGGAAGGTCCGGAAGAGGGAGAGAACGAGGAGGAGTGGGCGGAGCGCGTCGCCGACGAGGTGGTCGCCTCGGGACAGCGGGTGCGGCTCATTCCCGCGCGGGTGCGTCGGATCGATGAGGGCATCGCCCGGTACATGCGTGACCGGGGGGTGGTTTGGCCCCCTCCCGAGCTGGCCGGCCTGGACGCGAACCCGGAACCTCCGAGCCTGTCCGGCGGGGAGGTCACGGCTGCCGCAGTGACCACGGTGCTGCGTGGAGGTGCCGCCGTCACGCCGCAAGGGATCGGTGACGTGCTGCGGGCCGTGCAGCCGATGGGGTGGGGCAACCCGGGGGCGTCACTGGCCGAGTACACGGTCGATGACGTCCCTGATGCCGCCCAGGAGGTGTTCCTCCCGGACGGCGGGATGAGCACCGTTCCCGACGGTGACGTCCGCGGCGCCCTGCTGAGTCTGGCGGAGACGGCCACCCTGGAAGACCTGCAGGACGCCTGGGAGGTGAGCGGGGCGACCCGCGAGTGGGCGCTGGACCTGTGCGCACGGGTCGAGGCGGAGCTCGAGGCCGGCGAGCTGGGCGACGCGGCCCTCGCCTGGCTGATGGGCAGAGCCTTCGTGTCGGGGCTCGTGCTGATGGCCCAGGTGGGAGACCGCCACTGGTCCCCCACAGACCGGGCGTCGGACACCCTGATCCTGTTGATGATGCGGCGGTCGTTGCGCGACCTCGACGGCAAAGTACCGGACTGCCAATGGGAGCTTCTCGAATCCCCCGCCGTGCTGCCAGCCCCGCTGATCCCGTTCCTCCAACCGCGGCACGTCTCCGGGATCCAGTAGGAGAATCATGATCCAGAACCCTCGTGAGACCGTGGCGGCGGCCATGGCCGAAATGGCGGTGCTGCGTGCTCTCCAAGTGGCCGGTCGGCGCTTGCTCGCGCGGCGGAGCCGGGCGGTACGGGGCCCTCTGCGGACCGTCCCTCCGTGGGAGCTGCATCTCCATCTGCCGGTTGGCGATACCGATCTGGCGCTGCTCCTGCGGGATGCGTGGGTCATCCCGCAGGCCGTCGGCCTGCCCTCGACCATGATCGAGGCACTGGATCAGCACGTGCGAATTCTGCTTGCCGCGGGGCTCGGGTACCGCCGGGACGACTTGTTCAAGACCTTGTCCCGTCTGCCGCTGGAACAGCTGGTACTTCCTTGGGACGCGCCTGCCGGGACGGACGAGGCTCATGCCCCGAGCAAGTGATCATGTGGAGCTGAGAGCGGCAGGCGTCCTGCAGTACTGCACGGGTGAGACCGTCGAACCGTATGACCGCTGCCCTCGGTGCGGTGATTTCCACGAGGTGCGCGCTGCCCCCGACGGGCGCTTCGACCTTATGTGCGGCGATGATCGGGCAGTCGAGGTCACACAGGTGACCAGCAGTGTGGCTGAGCGGAACCGGCGCTCCTGGGAGCCGTACCTCAAGAAGCGTGCGGTACCCGAGTTGAATCTGGGCTGGCACATGGTGTTCGAGAGTACGGCGAAGGCAACCTACGGGGGCCGCAAGGGGAACCCTCGCTTCAGGGATGCCCTAACCGTCATCAGCCCGGCCCTGGCCGAGCTGGAACGGCGTGGTGTGCACCGCTTCACCCCTGGCACGGCCTGTATCGAGCATCCGTTCCACGAGGCGGCGTGCCCGTACGGCATCCTGCGCAGTGCCGGAGTAGTTTCCGGCTGTTCCGTGCCCAGCGACACGACCACCGGCTACATCAGCGCCAGCCTGCTGACCGGGTACGACCAGATACCGGCTTTCAACCCGGACCACTGGGCCGGGAGGGCCGAGGAGAACCGCCGCCAGGGAAAGCCCCCACCGCCCTCTCCCCTCCCGAAACCACTCCGAATCGGCCCGGTGCTGTGGTCGTTCGATCCGGGCTTCCTCGCTTCACTGGAGAAGCGCCGGGCCGAGGACGAACAGAAATCGGCCGAGACGACGCGAGCCCTTTTCCCCGGTCGCCACACCGATGCCGAACTCGCCGAACTGGCCCGCCGGGACGTGAGCGAACGGATCAACCTCGCACGATCCCTGACCTGGCGGACCGCGCTCCCGGCGAACCCGCCGCCCATCGCTTACGCCGACGGCGGAACGGAACTGGTGGACCTGCTGGAAGTCGAGTTCGGGCTGCACGAGGACCTGGCCCTGAAGCTCAACGCGGCTTCCGACCGACCGCGCCGCGAGGTGTTCTTCTGGCTCACATGGATGCGTTCCTCCGCATGGCACCGTCTCGCCGCCCCGGGCCTGCTGCCCCCGCGGTCTCCGAACGTGCCGGCCGGCATCACCGGCCTCTGGGTCGGCTGCCTGCTGGACCAGACCCACGTCCTGCACTGGGACCACAGCACCGGCTGGACGCGCCACCCGCTCCCGAACCCGCTGTCTGTACCCCGATTCCCCGGCTGCCCCTGACCAACGACAGGCCAGCACAGAGGCGTTTCGGACCCCTCATGGGCCGAGGTCGGACTGTGAGGAGGACTCACTTTCCCGCCACAGGCACGCTCCTATTATGTGCGCCGGCGACTGTGCAACAGCTGCGCGGGAGAGGCTCTCGGTACTTCAACGGGAGGGAAACCCATCACCGTCAGCCAGACGTCGTGCCCTTCTCCCCGTTTCGCTTCTCAATCGAAGGCGCCCGCTCGACTCGCCCCCAAGAATCTTCCCGATTTCAGCCAACGTCTCTTCACCGAGCAATGAAGGATTGGCCTCAAGCATCAGCATGATGCTGTCCTCAACCTGCTTAGGCGTAAGCGTCTCCGTTGGGAAATTCAGTTGAAAAGCATCATCTATATCCTCGATCCGAGCATTGCGCAGAATCCTCAACTGCTCTTCACTGAACAGTCTGGCCACTAGAGCCACAATGAAGCGCTCCTGCGCTTCCGTGCTACTCATACTGACTCTACGCCCGTCGAGGGCGGTAGCCAATTCTTGCGAATCCTCTGAAAATGCAAATTCGACCAGGGTGGACGGCTCAGGAGTGACGGCTTGACTGTCAGCCTTGCGAGTCCGGACAAGTCTGTTACGCGTCGATTTCATGAACGGGCGGGCCTGATCATTCCACCATTTCTTGAGGTGGGGTGCAGCCCTCTCGGCAGCTTTGACGAGAATAACTAGGGCCTCGATTATCTCCTCGGGTTCCAAGCGCTCCTGCGCTCGGGAATCCGACCCGTACTCGCCGGTGACATAGACAACCGACGGCGAACCCCTCAGCGAATCTCCTTCACCCTCGTCGATTTCATAAATCTTAACTTGCCCCTTGACTCCTTTCGAGCCAGGTATAAACAGGTTTGGACTCGATGCACCATCACCGTCTCTTGATCGCCCAAGCTGCACGCCTTCTTCATACTCAATCTCGACTCTTTTTCTCACCATCACGTACCTCCATAGGTCGGTCCTTCGGGAGCTATTCTCTAACTGCACCTACGCCGGCGGATATCCGGTCGGCGAGCTTGGCTACCAAGGCGAGACCCAGTTCTACTGCTCCACTCGCTTCCAGGGGGTGGGGCCGATCAATGGCGCGATAGCTCTTCTCCAGCAATTAGCCCAGGTCTTGGCGAAGGCGGCGAAGATAGGCGTCGATTTGCCCCAAGCCGGGCCGGTCGCTTCCCCGGAAGCGGGAGGTCTCCTATCGGAGCCGCTCGCCTACGTGCAGTGCCTGCGGAAGGCTTTCCGCCGCGGCGTGCAGACTCATCAATCGTGCGAGGGCGTCCAAGTAGCGGTTGACGGCGTCCTCGTCATCGGGTGCGGGCGTGGCCTCACTGACGCGGTCGAAGGCTTGGATGGCGGCGGTGGCCTCGCCAAGTTCCACCCGGCACTGCGCGGCGTAGTACCAGCACAGCTGGGCTTGCTCGTCGTGGTCGCCGTAGCGGTCGGCGTAGTGGTGGGCGAGCGGTTCGAAGAGCGCGAGGGCCTCGCGGTGGCTTCCGGCCAGGAACTTCGCCTGGGCGAGGCTGAACTGCATGCCTTCTTTGAGCTCCGGGTCAGCGGCTCTCGCGATGGCCTCGGCGAGCGCGTCGGCCGCCTGGGTGAACTGGCCATCCCGAGCGAGCCGCGCTGCCCGATCAGAGACCGCGTCCGCCTCGTGCTCTGTCAGTGCAGCGGGGCCTGATGCCGGCCCCTGAGGTGCGGCTGCTGCCGGTGAGGGCGCGAGCGGCGACGGGACGACAACTGTGGGTGTGTACGAAGCGGCAACACTGAGGCTGGGCGCCCGGCCGCCGAAGGGTCGAAGGAACGGCAGCCCGGGGTCGAGGGTGCTCTCGTCGGTCGCGGCGGGCACACCGGTGGAGGCGTGGACGAAGGGCAGAAGGGTGTCGTAGACCGCCATCGCGTCCATACGCTGCTCGGCTTCCTTAGTGAGCATCGCCAGCAGGAGCTTCTCGATCTCGGCCGGCACGTCCGGGCGCAGGGTGCGGATGGGCGGGGGCGGGGTGTGGACGTGGTGCCACATGTGGGAGCGGCTGTCGTCGGGGGTGAACGGCGGCTTGCCTGTGAGCAGTTCGTGGAGCACGCAGGCGAGGGCGTAAACGTCTGCGGCGGGGCCGACAGCGTTGGCCAGGCTCTGTTCGGGGGACATGTAGGGCGGGGTACCTACGGTCATGCCGACCTGGGTGAGGCGGGGCAGGGTGCCGACTCCGCGCAGGGCAGCGACGCCGAAGTCGAGGACCTTGACGACGCCTCCAGGGGTGAGCATCAGGTTGGACGGCTTGATGTCGCGGTGAACGACGTCGTGACGGTGAACGGTGTCAAGGACAGAGGCGATCTGGGCGCCGACAGCCGCACCCCAGGAGACGGAGACCGTCTCGCTTTCGTAGTCGGTCTCGTCGATGAACGTCTGTAGTTCGCGTCCCTGCAGGAGCTGCATGACGACGAACAGCCGTCCGCTGGCCTCGTCAGTGCCGGTGTCGTAGACGGCTGGCACACCCAGGTGCTCGATGTCGGCCGTGATCTGTACCTCGCGCAGGAAGCGGGCACGGCGAGTCTGCAGGGTCTCCTCGAAGGCCACGCCCTGGAACCCGGGCGGGACCGGGCTCTCGGCCAGCATCATCTTGACAGCGACCCGGCGGTCCAGTCGCTCGTCGTACGCCTGCCAGACCTCGCCCATGCCGCCCGCGCCGATGGGCGTGTGCAGCCGGTACCGGCCCGCGACCACGCGGGCCGGTACGCCGGCTTCGAAGCTCGGCATACCGCCCTGCACCATGCGAGGTCCCCTCTGTGTGGTCGGAGCGTAACCACCCCGTTCGGCCTCTTGTCTGACCTGCTGCAGAGCACAGGCTATGCGGTCGGCGGTTCCGCCCGACGGCTTCCGGACGACTTGAGCTCGGCGGCCCGCTGCTCGGTGGCCCGGCGCTCCGCCTCACGTCGGACCGGGCGTCGGATGAGCTGGTACGCCTGCTGGGTCGCGACCTGCTTGAACAGGCGGTTGACGTCGGCGTCGTCGAAGTAGCGGACCATCAGGGCATCGTTGGACGCAGCCTGGTCGATGACGATCCGGTCGAGGTCCTTCTCCAGTTCCCCGCCGAAGACATCCTGGTCCTGGTGCAGGGCGATGACCCGGAGCTCGGGGTCCTCGCTGACGGCGACGACGAGCTGGCCAAGCAGGATCTGGTCGGTGGTGGACAGCCCGGTCCCGTACTCCTCGTTGACGGACTGGATCACCTCGGCCAGCGACATCTCCTCCGCCTCGGCCACCGCTCCGGCCGCCTCGGGTACGAGGCCGGGCAGTACCTGCGCGCCCGCTGCCTCCAGGCGCAGCTCTGGGGTCCCCGTCTGGGCGATGCGCATGTGACTCGGGGCGGCCGTCCCTATGTCGGCGCCGGCGCTGCGGGCAGGCGCGGGCAGGCGGCGCAGCAGGAAGCGTCCGTACTGGTAGAGCCGTTCCAGTTCGAGGTTCTCGAATCCGATGACGTGGGAGAGCCAGCCGTACGCCTTGGTGTAGGAGTCCAGGGCGCGGCGGAATTCGGCGGCGGTGTCCGGTTCGGTGGCGTTGAGGGCGTTGAAGCGGTCCAGGGCCGGCTGCAGGTAGCCGTAGAGGCGGGCGTGGGCCTTCATGATGGCGATGTCGGTGGCCGAGCCGCCTTGGAAGGCTGCGAAGTACGCGGTGACGAAGGCATCCATCTCGGCTTCCACCAGGAGCTGGTAGGCCATCACCTCGCGTTCGCGGTCGAACAGCAGGTTGGGGTCGGTGGGCTCGCTGACCGACGCCTCGTAGTACTGCTGGAAAGCTTGCTCGATGTCCTCGGGCCGGTTGGCGAAGTCGAGGATGAAAAGGTCCTCGGTGGTCTTGAGCCGGTGGGTGCGGTTGAGCCGGGAAAGCGTCTGCACCGCGGCCAGCTTCACCAGGACCTTGTCCACGTACATGGTGGTCAGCAGCGGCTGGTCGAAGCCGGTCTGGTATTTCTCGGCGACGACGAGGATGCGGTGCTCGGGCTTCGGCACGGAAGGCGGGTTCGGGTCGTCCGCGCGGGTGTAGCCGAAACGCGCCGGCAGTTCGCGTTCGGGGAAGCCGTTGAGCTTGGCCTCGGTGTACTCGATCCCGTCGAGGGTCAGGGCCCCGGAGAACGCGACCAGCGTGCCGCAGTCGGTGAAGCCCCGCTGGTCGATGTAGGCCCGCATGGCCTGGTAGAGCCGTACGGCGTGGTCACGGCCGGAGGTGACCACCATCGCTTTTGCCCGGCCGCCGAGGCGCGGGCTGGAGTGCGACCGGAAATGGTCGACGATGATCTTCGCGCGGGAGGCCATCGACGCCTCCGACATCAGCGCGGCCCTCACCAGCCGCGAGCGGGCCTTGCGTGGGTCCACCTGCTGCTCCGCCTCCTCGGCGGCAGCCTCCTGGAGCTTGAAGTACGTGGCGTAGGTGATGTAGTTGCCTAGCACGTCGAGGATGAAGCCCTCCTCGATGGCCTGCCTCATCGAGTAGATGTGGAACGGCCCCTTCTCCTGCTCCCCCGAGCCGGGATTGGCGTAAGGGTTACCGAAGAGGTCGATCGTCTTCGCCTTGGGGGTGGCCGTGAACGCGAAGAAGGACAGGTTCGGCTGCTTGCCGCGCGCCAGGGCCGCGGCCGTTAGTGGGTCGCCGTCCTCGTCGACCGCATCCGAGCCGAGACGTCCCAGCGCCTTCTTCAGTGCCGCCGCGCTTTCCCCGCCCTGCGAGGAGTGCGCCTCGTCGATGATCACCGCGTAGCGCTGACTTCCCAGCCCCGCGACCTTGTCCAGGACGAAGGGGAACTTCTGCAACGTGGTGATCACGATCCGGGCCGTCGGCCCGGTCAGCGCGTCCGCGAGCTGCTGGGAGTTCTCGTCGATCCGCACGACCACGCCGGCCTTGTGGTCGAACTGGTAGATGGTGTCCTGGAGCTGCTTGTCCAGTACCCGCCGGTCGGTGATGACGATGACCTTGTCGAAGACCAACTTGTTCGCGCCCAGGCCGGAGGCGAGCGCGGTGGGCGCGAACCACTCCTCAACGTAGGCGTCCAGCAGGTGAGCGTTGATGAGAGGTGCGGGTCGGCAGTGCTGCGCCTGAAGCCAGCCCTTGTTCCGCGCCGTGCATGTGTAGCGCGGTGGGGCGTCCTTCGAGGTCTGGGTGTAAAGACGCGTGTGGCACTGCCCGCACAGGGCCACCGTGGTCAACAGGTACTCGCGGTTGGAACGGCGGACCCAAGGCGCTTTCCGAAAGAGGATGGCGCTCCTGAGCGCCTCGTGTGTGGCCCGGTCCCACAGCCCCTCACAGAGCCTTACGGGGTGACCGTCTCCCCTCCCGAGGACAGGCTTGTTGCGGTGCATCAGGTACCCGAGAGTGGCTTCTGACAGAAGGATGTTCTTCAGGCTCTGCGGAGACCACGGTCGGCCCCCTGCCAGCTTCCCGTACATCGCAGCCAGGTGATCCGCGGGTGAGAGTTCCCCGGCACGGTTGAGACGCGCGGCCTCACTGCTGCAGGTGACGCTTTCCGGATCGGCGAGAATGCGGCGGGCGACGTTCCGCAGCACTTCGGAGGCATGCGGATGCAGCTCGACCTGTTCGATCCTTCCTCCCATGACCTTCCGCACGTACTGGAAGCCGTACGACGGCTTGCCCTTCGGGCGGCCGGCGGCACGCGTCTTGACGGTGGCGTCACGGTTCCTGCGCTGGATCGCGCGCAGTTCCATCTGCGCACCCCAGGCTTCCATGGTAAAGCGGTTCTCGTCGGCGGGATCGTCGAGGTTCCAGGCTCCGTCGTGCCCGTACGTGACGAGCACCTTCTTCTCGTCCCGCATCTTGTAGCCGGTGTTCAGGCAGTCGACGACGTTGCGGCCGAGCCGGTCCACCGCGGCCGCAACCAGTCCGTCGTACGGACCCCTCTCGTCACGGAGCCATGGGCCAAGGCTCGGGCGGGTCACGGGATCCGTGGCGCCGGAGACCTCCCAGTCGTCCGCCCAGCCGATGATGTGGGCCCCGACGGCGGCGGCCGTGAGCACGTTCTCTCGCTGGCGCTCAGGCGAAGACGTCGCCAGCTTCACGCGTGACAGCCGCCGCATCCCGAGCAGGCACTTGCCGCATCCGTCGTAGGGTTGTTCGATCGTGTTGAGGTCCGTACCGCGCATGTTTCTCTCCGTTCGAGCGCGCATCGTACGGAGAATCGGCGGCCACGCCCCTGCTGAACGATCTTGGTCAGCCGAGGAAGCTCAGACGAACCTGACGGTTGTCTTTAGAGATGTTCGTGTCGACCAGGCAGACGGACTGCCAGGTGCCCAGTTCCAGGCGGCCCGCGATGACCGGGAGGGTCGCGTGCGGGGGGACGAGGGCCGGGAGGACGTGGTCGCGGCCGTGGCCGGGGGTGCCGTGGGCGTGCTGCCAGCGGTCGTCGGCGGGCAGGAGCGTGCGCAGGGCGGCGAGCAGGTCGTCGTCGCTGCCCGCGCCCGTTTCGAGCACGGCGATTCCGGCGGTGGCGTGCGGGACGAAGACGTTGAGGAGGCCGTCGCGGCCGGACGCGGCGTCGGCGAGGAAGTCGGCGCAGGCTTCGGTCAGGTCGGTGACGGTCTCCGTCGAGCCCGTGGTGAGGTGCAGGACGCGGGTGCTGAAGGTGTCGGCCATGCTGCCATGTTCGCGCATGTCCGCCCGTGGGGTTCTGGAGGCGGTCGCCGGACGTCGAGCGCGCCGGAGGAGCGCCGGACGGCGGGAAGATCCGTGACCTGCTGCCTGTTGGTAGAAACATGAACAACTTCGGGGTGCGGGACGTGGACGTCGTCGTCATCGGGGCGGGGCAGGCCGGGCTTTCGGCCGCATATCACCTGCGCAGGTCCGGGCTGGTGCCGGACCGGGACTTCGTGGTCCTGGACCACGCCCCGGGGCCCGGTGGCGCCTGGCAGTTCCGGTGGCCGTCCCTGACGTACGCGAAGGTGCACGGCATGCACGCGCTGCCGGGCATGGAGCTGACGGACGCCGATCCGGCGCGGCCCTCGTCGGAGGTGATCGCGGAGTACTTCGCCGCCTACGAGGAGACCTTCGGCCTGCGGGTGCGCCGGCCGGTGCACGTGGAGGCCGTGCGGGAGGGCGAGGACGGGCGGCTCCGGGTGGAGACCTCGCAGGGGGTGTGGCGGACGCGGGCGCTGATCAGCGGAACCGGCACCTGGGACCGGCCGTTCTGGCCGCGTTACCCGGGCCAGGAGCTGTTCCGGGGGCGTCAGCTGCACACCGCGAACTACCCGGGACCCGAGGAGTTCGCGGGGCAGCGGGTCGTGGTGGTGGGCGGGGGCGCGTCGGGGACGCAGCACCTGATGGAGATCGCCCCGTACGCCGCCGCGACCACCTGGGTGACGCGACGGCCGCCGGTCTTCCGGGACGGGGAGTTCACCGAGGAGTGGGGGCGGGCCGCGGTCGCGCGGGTGGCGGAGCGGGTGCGGCGGGGGCTGCCTCCGGAGAGCGTGGTGTCGGTGACGGACCTTCCGGTGAACGACGCGATACGTGCGGCGCGGGCGAGCGGGGTGCTGGACCGGCTGCCGATGTTCGACCGGATCACGGAGTCCGGCGTCGCCTGGGACGACGGGCGCACCGTCGACGCGGACGTCATCCTGTGGGCGACCGGCTTCCGGGCGGCCGTCGACCATCTGGCGCCGCTGCGGCTGCGGGAGCCCGGGGGCGGGATCCGGGTGGAGGGGACGCGGGTGGTGCGCGACGCCCGGATCCAGCTCGTCGGGTACGGCCCGTCGGCCAGCACCGTCGGAGCGAACCGGGCGGGCCGGGTCGCGGTGCGCAACGCGCTGCGGGTGGTACGGGGGGCGGGGGTGCGGGCCGGGGTGTAGCGGCGGGGGCCGGGCGGGGGGTGAGGCAGTCTGAACCGGCCTCGCCGGGGGGCGGGCCGGGGTCCGGCAGCGGCACCCGCCGGGGGCTTCCGAAACGAGCCCGCGCCCCCTTCGGCCGCCGCGAGTGCTACGACCTCCGGCGGTTCTCGTTGAACTCCGCCACGTTCCGCTTCTGGACCTCGTAGTCGTGGGTGAAGCGCGTGTCGCCCGGTTTGACCGTGACGAAGTACAGCCAGTCCCCGGGCGGGGGCGTGCGGGTCGCGCGCAGGGCGTCCAGGCCCGGGTTGCCGATCGGGGTGGGCGGCAGGCCCTTGCGCTGGTAGGTGTTGTACGGGCTGTCGAGCCGGGTGTCCTCGTGCGTGGTGTCGAGCGTGCTGCGGTTCATCGCGTAGTTGAGCGTCGAGTCCATTTGCAGCGGCATGTCCCTGGCCATGCGGTTGTCGATGACGCGGGCCACCTTGCCCATGTCCTGCGGGGTGTCCGCCTCCGCCTGGACGATGCTGGCGATCACCAGGTCGCGGTGCGCGCCGGGGCCCGTGCCCAGGCGTTCCTTCGCCGTTTTCACCATGTACGTGAGCAGGCTCTGCGCCGTGGTGCCGTCCTTCACCGGGTACGTCGCCGGGAACAGATAGCCCTCCGGGTTGCCCTTGGCCGCGGCGGGAAGGCCCAGGTCCGCGGTGGCGGCCGTCTTCTTCGCGGTGCCGGGTTCCGCCCCGACGGCCCGGTCCACGGCGTCGTACACCTGAGCGGAACGCCAGCCCTCGGGGACGGTCAGGGACGTGGCGTGGCCGCTCTCCCTCTTCCACAGCAGGAACAGCACCACCGCCCCCGCCACCAGGCCGAGCACCACGAAGGTGCACACCAGCACGATCATGCGGCCGCCCCGCCGCGACCCGCGGCGCGTCGTCGGGGGCGGGACTTCCCGGGACTCGAACTCCATACCGGAACGCTAACCCGGGGGCGACGGCGTGCGGCTGTCGCCTCGGCCTGATGGGTGCACCCCCTGGAACACACGAACAGGGGATCGGGTGTTCGCTGGAACGCGTGATCGTACCGGCTTTCCTTGCTCAACTCCCTTGTGGCGCACGATGCTTACGGGGCGCAAGCGACGGGCTGCAGACCGTGTTCGCGCGTTGTCCCACACATGTACGAGTACGCGGCACACGGGTGCCGCAGCACAAGGAGAACCCAGATCATGAACCTCATCACCGACCTCCTCGCCGGCGTCTTCCACTTCCTGGGCTGGATGGTCTGACCGAGGTCCCGCCGCGGCGCCGTTCCTCCCCCGTCCCAGGGGAGGGGCGGCGCCGCCGCATGTCCGGGACGGGTCCCGCGGGCTCGCCGACACCGCCGGTCCCGCGCACGGGGCCGGTCCCGTCACGGGGCGGCCAGGACGTCCGGGGTGGCGGCCTTCGTGGTCAACCGCGCGTCCCTGCGCACCAGGGCGGCGTAGCGGCCGCCTCGGGCGAGCAGTTCCTCGTGCGTGCCGCGCTCGCGGATGCGGCCCCCGTCCAGGACCACGATCTGGTCGGCGTCCCGGACCGTGGAGAGGCGGTGGGCGACGGTGATGGTGGTGCGTCCCGCGGAGAGGCTGTCGATGGCCTGCTGCACCGCGTGCTCGGTACGGGTGTCCAGCGCGCTGGTGGCCTCGTCCAGGATCAGCACGGGCGGGTCGCGCAGGATGGTGCGGGCGATGGCCAGGCGCTGCTTCTCGCCGCCGGAGAAGCGGTGGCCGCGTTCGCCGACGAGGGTGTCGTAGCCGTCGGGCAGGGAGGCGATGTGGTCGTGGATCTGGGCGGCCTCGGCGGCGGCCCGCAGTTCGTCGTCGGTGGCGTCGGGTTTGGCGAAGCGCAGGTTGTCGGCGACGGAGGCGTGGAAGAGGTAGGTCTCCTGGGAGACGACGCCGACCGCACGGGCCAGCGTGTCGAAGTCCAGGTCGCGCACGTCCGTGCCGTCGAGGGTCACGCGGCCGCCGGTCACGTCGTACAGCCGGGGCACCAACTGGCTGAGGGTGCTCTTGCCGGAACCGGTGGGGCCGACGACGGCGAGGCTGCCGCCCGCCGGGACGGTGATGTCGATGCCGGTGAGGGCGGGGCCGGACGCCGCGTCGTACGCGAAGTCGACGTTCTCGAAGCGGACCTCGCCCCGGGGGGCGCTCAGCCGGACCGGGTTCTCGCGCTCGGTGATGTCGACGGGGAGGTCGAGGTACTCGAAGATGCGCTGGAAGAGGGCGAGCGAGGTCTGCATCTGGACGCCCGTGGAGAGCAGGCTCACGGCGGGCCGCAGCAGGCCCTGCTGGAGCGAGACGAAGGCGACCAGCGTGCCCAGGGAGACCACCGGCGCCCCCGCGTTCATCGTCAGGCCGGCCGCCCAGTAGATGACGGCGGGCATCGCGGCCATCACGATGCCGATGGTGGACATGCGCCACCGGCCCGCCATGCTGGACCGTATCTCGAGGTCGACGAGGCGTTCGGACTCCTCGGCGAAGTTCCTGGTGAGGGAGTCGGAGCGGCCCATGGTGCGGCCGAGCAGGATGCCGCTGACCGAGAGGGACTCGGTGACCGTGGCGGACATGGCGGCCATCTGCTTCTGGCGCTTGGTGGTGATCTTCTTGCGCTCGTGGCCGACCTTGCGGCTGATCCACACGAAGAGCGGCAGCAGGAGCAGGGAGACGACCGTGAGCCGCCAGTCGAGGGCGAGCATGGCGACGACGGTGGCGACGACGGCGGTCAGGTTGGAGACCAGGGAGGTCGCGGTGGAGGTGACGGTGGCCTGCATGCCGCCGATGTCGTTGGCTATCCGGGACTGGACCTCGCCCGTGCGCGTGCGAGTGAAGAAGGCGAGCGACATCCGCTGGAGCCGGGCGTAGACGGCGGTGCGCAGGTCGTGCATGACGCGCTGGCCGACCGTGGTCGACATCAGGGTCTGCAGGACGCCGAAGACGCTCGTCATGACGGCGGTGACGATCATGCCGAGGGCGAGCAGGGTCAGCAGGCCCGTGCGTCCCTGGGGGATGGCGACGTCGAGGATCTCGCGCAGCAGGAACGGCGAGGCGACGCCGACCAGCGAGGACGCGCCGACGAGCAGGCCGACGAGGGCGAGCCGGAAGCGGTAGGGGCGGAAGAGCCGCAGGATGCGGCGGACCTCGGCGGGCGGCTGCTGCCCGCCCGGTTCCGGATCGGGTGGCGTCCAGAGCTTTTCGGGGGTCAGCTGGCGGTCGGGGTGCATGGGCTCCCTCGGGGGTGCGGGCGTCGGGACGGGCGGTGCGGATTCATGTCTTTTCGATCGAGCCTAGTTGATTGTTACCTATACTCACAATGCACTTGGTCCTGTTATTGTTCCCGGCATGAGCACACATTCGGATGACGGCCTGCTCGCCGAGCAGTTGCTGCGGCTGACCCGGCGCCTGCACCGCGCCCAGAAGCGTCAGATGGAGCCCATCGGCATCACCCCCGGGCAGGCCCGCCTGCTGCGCGTCGTCTCCCGCTACTGCCTGCGCGACGGCGCCGCGCCGCGGATGACCGACCTGGCCCGCGGCCTGGAGGTCGTGCCGCGCGCCGTGACCACGCTGGTGGACGGCCTGGAGCAGCAGGGCCGGGTGCGCCGGGTGCCCGATCCGCAGAACCGCCGGACGGTCCGCATCGAGCTCACCGCCGCCGGCCGCGACACCCTGGACGCGTTGCGCAGCGCGCGCCGCGACGCCGTGGAGGACATCCTTGCTCCATTGGCCGCCGACGAGCGCAAGGTCCTCGGCGGTCTGCTGTCCACCCTGGTGGACGGGGGCCCGCCGCCCTGCTGAGCGGGGCCGCCGTACCGCCGCAGCCGCGAGAGGACCCGCCCCATGCCGCTCCTGGAGCCGAAGCCGGAGGCCCTGGCCCCGGCCGCCCCGCAGGCCCCCGCCCCCGACCGGGTGCCCGCCGCGCTCGCGGAGGGCACGCCGCTGCCGCTGCGCCGGGACCTGAGCGCGCTGCTCGGCGCGGAGAAGGTGCTGTGGAAGGTCTCCGACCTGGTGCGGTACGCGGCGGACGCCAGCCCGTACCGGTTCGTGCCGCAGGTCGTGGTGGTGGCGGAGGACGTCGACGACGTCTCGGCGGTCCTGTCGTACGCGCACGGCAAGGGCCGCGAGGTGGTCTTCCGGGCCGCCGGGACCTCGCTCAACGGGCAGGCCCAGGGCGAGGACATCCTGGTCGACGTGCGGCGCCACTGGTCGGGCGTCGAAGTGCTCGACGGCGGCGCCCGCGCCCGTGTCCGGCCAGGCACCACGGTCGTCCGCGCCAACGCCGCGCTCGCCCGGCACGGCCGCGTCCTGGGGCCCGACCCGGCCAGCGCCGTCGCCTGCACGCTGGGCGGGGTCGTCGCCAACAACGCGTCGGGGATGGCCGCGGGCACCACCCGCAACAGCTACCGCACCCTGGCGTCGCTGACCTTCGTCCTGCCGTCCGGCACCATCGTCGACACGGCCGACCCGAACGCCGACGAGGACCTGGCCCACGCCGAACCCGCGCTCTGCGAGGGCCTGCTGGCACTGAAGCGGGAGATCGAGGCGGATCCGGAACTGGTCCGCCGCATCCGCGCCAAGCACGAGCTCAAGAACACCAGCGGCTACCGGCTCGACGCCTTCCTGGACGGCGGGACGCCCGTGCAGATCCTGCGCGGGCTGATGGTCGGCTCCCAGGGCACCTTCGCCTTCATCGCGGAGGTCGTCTTCGACACGCTCCCGCTGGACCGCCACCTCTCCTCGGCCCTGCTGTTCTTCCCCACGCTGTCCGCCGCCGCGGCCGCCGTGCCGCTGTTCAACGAGGCGGGCGCGCGGGCCGTGGAGCTGATGGACGGCAACACGCTGCGCGCCTCGGTGAGCGTGGCGGGCGTCCCCGCCGACTGGGCGGACCTGCCGAAGGAGACGACCGCGCTCCTCGTGGAGTTCCGGGCCCCCGACGAGGCGGGCCGGGAGGCCCACGAGCGGGCGGCGGCCGAGGTGCTCGGCCGCCTCGACCTGGTCGCGCCCGTCCCCTCCGTCACCAACGCCTTCACCCGCGACGCCGCGACCGCCGCCGGTTACTGGAAGACCCGCAAGGCCTTCGTCACGGCGGTCGGCGGCGCCCGCCCGTCCGGTACGACGCTGATCACCGAGGACTTCGCGGTTCCGCCCGCCCGGCTCGCCGAGGCCTGCGAGGCGCTGCTCGGCCTCCAGGAGAGGCACGGCTTCGACGCCGCCGTCGCCGGGCACGCCGCCCACGGCAACCTGCACTTCCTGCTCGCCTTCGACGCGGGCGACCCCGCCGACGTCCGCAGGTACGCGGACTTCATGGACGACTTCTGCCGGATGACGGTCGAGCGCTTCGACGGCTCCCTCAAGGCCGAGCACGCCACCGGCCGCAACATGAGCCCCTTCCTGGAACTGGAGTGGGGCCGGGCGGCCACCGACCTCATGTGGCGCACCAAGGAGTTGATCGACCCGGACGGCGTGCTCGCCCCGCGGGTCGTCCTCAACCGCGACCCCGAGGCCCATCTGCGCGGCCTGAAGACCATCCCCCGTGTCGAGGCCGAGGCCGACCCGTGCATCGAGTGCGGCTTCTGCGAGCCCACGTGCCCCAGCGGCGACCTCACGACCACCCCGCGCCAGCGCATCGTGCTGCGCCGGGAGCTGATGCGCCAGCCCGCCGGCACGGCGGTCGGCGCCGAACTCCTCGACGCGTACGGGTACGACGCCGTGGACACCTGCGCGGGCGACTCCACCTGCAGGATCGCCTGCCCGGTCGGCATCGACACCGGCGCGCTGATGAAGGACTTCCGGCACCGCAGGCACTCACCGCGCGAGGAGCGCGTCGCGGCGCTCGCCGCGCGGAACTTCGCGGCGGTGGAGGCCTCGGCGCGCCTCGCGGTGGCCGCCGCGGACAGGATCTCCGACCGGCTGCTGACCTCTGTGACGGGCCTCGCCCGCAAGGTGGTGCGCCCCGACCTCGTCCCGGGGTGGCTCCCGGAGATCCCGGGCGCCGCCGCCCGCACCCTGCCCCGCACCTCCCGGTCCGCGGCGCACGCCGTGTACTACCCGGCCTGCGTCAACCGCATCTTCGGCGACCCGAAGGGGCACCCGGGGCCCTCGCTCCCCGAGGCGGTGGTGGCCGTGTCGGCGCGCGCCGGAAAGCCGGTGTGGATCCCCGCCGACGTGCGCGGCACCTGCTGCGCCACCATCTGGCACTCCAAGGGGTACGCGGACGGCAACACCGTGATGGCCAACCGGATCGTCGAGGCGGCCTGGGGCTGGACGGCCGGCGGCCGGCTCCCCCTGGTCGTCGACGCGTCGTCCTGCACGCTGGGCATCGCGCACGAGGTGGCGCCGTACCTCACCGAGGAGAACCGGGAGCTGCACGCCGAGCTGGACGTCGTGGACTCCGTCGTGTGGGCCGCCGAGGAGCTGCTGCCGGAGCTGACCGTGCACCGCACCGTGGCGTCCGCGGTGCTGCACCCTACCTGCTCGATGCAGCACCTGGGCGACGAGGCGCAGTTGCGCCGGGTCGCCGAGGCGTGCGCCGAGGAGGTGGTGGTCCCGGACGACCTGCGGTGCTGCGCGTTCGCGGGCGACCGGGGGCTGCTGCACCGGGAGCTGACGGAGTCCGCCACCGCCCGGGAGGCCGCCGAGGTGGGGCGGCGCGAGTACGACGCGTACCTCTCGGCGAACCGGATGTGCGAGGTCGGCATGGACCACGCCACGGGACACCCCTACCGCTCCGTACTGCTGGAGCTGGAGCGCGCCACCCGACCGGGCGGGACGGGCCCGCAAACCTCCCCGCACAAGAATCCATGAACCACGGAAGACAAGTCCAACAAGTGCAAATCCCTTTACCCACGGGCCCCTTGTGCCCCACCCGGACCCTCCGTGAGGGTGATCGACACCTGATTGCCTTTCACGGAGGTCCGATGTACGACGACACGGCGACACCGACCCCTGACGACACCCCCGGGCCCGACGGTGTGACCCGCCGTTCCGCCCTGCGCAGCGCCGGCGCGGTCGGCGCGGGGCTCGGCCTCGGCGCGGGCGGCATGCTCGGCGCGGCCGGGGCCGCGCACGCCGCCCCGGTCCCCGACGAGGCGCCCCGGCGCCACGGCAAGACCATGGCGAACGTCCCCTTCGAGCGGCGCTCCACCGTCCGCGTCGGCATGATCGGCCTCGGCAACCGCGGCGACGGCATGATCGACCTCTTCCTCGCCCTGCCGAACGTGAAGGTCGTGGCCGTCTGCGACCCGGTCCGCGCCAAGGCGGAGAAGGCGGCCGCGAAGGTCGTGAAGGCCGGCCAGCCGGCTCCGGCCGTCTACGCGAAGAACGAGGACGACTACAAGAACCTCTGCAAGCGCGGCGACATCGACTTCGTGTACGTCGCCACCCCGTGGGACTTCCACTACGAGATGTGCAAGACCGCCATGCTCAACGGCAAGCACGTCGGCGTGGAGTGTCCGCTCGCCATGCGCATGGACGAGATCTGGGACCTGGTCAACACCTCCGAGCGCACCAGACGCCACTGCATGCAGTTGGAGAACTGCTGCTACGGCAAGAATGAGATGCGCGTCCTGCGGATGGCGCACGCGGGCCTGTTCGGCGACCTGCTGCACGGGGCGGGCGCCTACAACCACGACCTGCGCGGCCTGATGTTCGACCCCGACTACTACGAGGGCCCCTGGCGCCGCCTGTGGCACACCCGGCTGCGCGGCGACCTCTACCCCAACCACGGCTTCGGCCCGGTCGGCAACTACATGGACGTCAACCGCGGCGACCGCGCGGTGAGCGTCGTCAGCGTGGGCTCCCCCGCGCTGGGCCTGGCCGAGTACCGCAAGAAGCACATGCCGCCGGGCGACCCGAGCTGGAAGGAGTCGTACATCGAGTCCGACCGCACGATCAGCCTCGTCCAGACCGCCAAGGGCCGCGTCATCCGCCTCGAACACGATGTGTCGACCCCGCACCCGTACAGCAGGATCAACAGCCTCGGCGGCACGCTCGGCCTCTTCGAGGACTACCCGCCGCGGATCTATCTGGAGCCCGCCAACACCAACGACCAGTGGGACGACTTCAAGAAGTACGCCGAGTGGGACCACTGGCTGTGGAAGGAGCACTCCAACCCGCCCGGCGGCCACGGCGGCATGGACTACCTGATGCTGTTCCGGCTGATGCAGTGCATGCAGCTCGGGCTGGTGCCGGACTTCGACGTGTACGACGCCGCCGTGTGGACGGCGCCGGTGCCGCTGAGCCATCTGTCGATCCGGGCCAAGGGCGCCCCGCAGCAGATCCCGGACTTCACCCGGGGCGAGTGGAAGAAGGCGCGGCCGGGCGTGGACTCGGCGAAGCCGAAGGCCTGAGGCGGTGGACCGGGCCGGGCCCTGCCGGGCCCGGTCCGGTTGCCGGGTGGCCGCGCCGTCCCCGGTGTGCGCCGGCGCGCTGCGATCGGGGTGGGTCGCGGGACCGGCGGGAACGCCGGGCCCGGCCGGCGGCGGGGCGCGGACTTTTTGGCGGGTTCTGTGGGGGCCTGCGGGTAATTCGATTGCCCGCGGGCCTCGAAAAGCGCGAACCTTGCACGGTTTGCGGCGGCGGACCGGTTCCGCTCCGCCGTCGCCCGTGTCCGCGTCCCCCGTCGTCCGCACCCGCACCCCGCCGTGTACCGGCGGCGCGCCGACCCGTAGGAATTCATGCAGATCAAGGATCTTCCGTATCACGATCCCGGCGAGCCCGACGTCCGCTCCGGGGGCCGGTTCCTGCTGTGGCTGGGGCGCAACCAGCTCGGCGGACAGGTCAGGGCCATGGGCTGGGGGCTGCTGCACCAGCTCGGCGTGGCGGGGCTGCCGCTGGGCGTGGGCATCGCCGTGCAGTCGGTCGTCGACCGGTCCGGCAAGGGGCTCGCGCTGGGTGCGGGGCTGCTGGTGCTGATGGGGGTGGCACTCGCGCTCGGCGACACGATGCTGCACCGGGTGGCGGTCACCAACTGGATCACGGCGGCGGCGCGGGTGCAGCAGTTGTTGGCGCGCAGGACGGCGGAGCTGGGGGCCGCGCTGACCCGGCGGGTCGCGGCGGGCGAAGTGGTGGCCGTCTCCACGGGTGACGTCGAGAAGATCGGGTGGTTCGTCGAGGCACTGTCGCGGTTCGCCGCCGCCGTCCTCGCGCTCGTGGTCGTCTGTGTCGGCCTGGCGGTCTACCAGCCCGCGCTGGGCGTGGTCGTCGCCGTCGGCGTCCCGGCCCTGGCGCTCGCCGTGCTGCCGCTGCTCCCCCGGGCCACCGCGCGGGCCGACGTGCAGCGCGAGAAGGCGGGCAGGGCGACGGAGCTGGCGTCCGACACGGTCGCGGGCCTGCGCGTGCTGCGCGGCATCGGCGGCGAGGAGCTCTTCCTCGGGCGTTACCGCGAGGCCTCCCAGGAGGTCCGGAAGGCCGCCGTCCGCAGCGCCAGGATGTGGGCGCTGATCGCCGCCGTCCAGGTGCTGCTGCCGGGTCTGCTGCTCGTCACGGTGGTCTGGTACGGGGCCGGGCTCGCCCGGCAGGGCACGGTGACCGTCGGCGAACTGGTCACCGTGTACAGCGCGGTGACGCTCCTGATGTACCCCTTGCGCCATTTCGAGGAGATCGCGATGGCCTACAGCTTCTCGAAGCCGTCCGCCAAGCGGGCGGCCCGGGTGCTGGCCCTGCGCCGCACCGCGCCCGGCGACGGGCAGGAGGCCGCGCAGTCGCCGACCGGCGACCTGTACGACCCGGTGACCGGGCTGCTGGCCCCCTCGGGGGTGTTCACGGCCGTGGTGTGCGGGGACCCGGACCTGGCGGGGCGGCTCGCGGAGCGGCTCGGCGGGCATCCGGCGGGGGCGCAGGACGGTGCGGAGAAGCTCGCGTCCGTGCGGCTGGGCGGGGTGGCCCTGGACGAGCTGCCGCTCATCGCGGCGCGGTCCTCGGTCCTCGTCCAGGACAAGGACCCGGTGCTGCTCTCGGGCACGCTGCGCGAACTCCTGGACGTACCCGCGTCCGGGAAGGTGTCCGCGGCGGAGGCCCTCGACGCGGCGCAGTGCACGGACGTCCTCGCGGCGCTCGCCCAGGCGTCGGCCACCGGGGACGGCGACCCGATGGAGACCCGGATCACCGAACGCGGCCGGTCGCTGTCGGGCGGCCAGCGCCAACGCCTGGCACTGGCACGGTCGTTGGTGACCGACCCCGAGGTGCTGGTCCTCGACGAGCCGACGTCCGCCGTCGACTCGCACACCGAGGCCCGGGTGGCAGCGGGCGTCTCCCGGCTCAGGTCCGGCCGTACGACCGTGGTCCTGGCCTCCTCCCCGCTGCTGCTCGACCAGGCCGAGCGGGTGGTGTTCGTGCACGACGGGACGGTGGCGGCGGTCGGCGACCACCGCGAGCTGCTGCGCACCGAGCCGCGCTACCGGGCGGTCGTCACGCGTGAGACGGACGACGAGGCCGCCCCGGACGCGCGGATACACGAACTGTCGGCCCGCGAGACGACCGTACGAGAAGAGATCGAGGAATCGGCATGAGCGCCACGACGGCCAAGGGCGCCCCCAGGATCGGGGTGGCTCCCCCCGCGTACGACCCGGCCGCCCCCGAGTCGGCGACGACGCTGCCGGTGGGCAGCCCGGCGACCGTGCGCGACTACGTCACCGGGCTGCTGCGGCGGCACCGGAAGGCCTTCGCCGCGCTGATCGGCTTCAACACCCTCGCGGTGATCGCGTCGATGGCCGGCCCGTACCTGCTCGGCGGGATCATCGAGGATCTGACCGAGGGCGCGAAGGACCTGCGGCTGGAGCGCACGGCGGGACTGTTCGCCGCCGCGCTGCTGGTCCAGGCCTTCTTCGTACGGCAGACCAGGGTGAACGGCGCCCTGCTCGGCGAGCGCATGCTCGCCGACCTGCGCGAGGACTTCCTGGTCCGCTCGGTGGGCCTGCCGCCGGGCGTGCTGGAGCGGGCGGGCACCGGTGATCTGCTCTCCCGCATCACCACCGACATCGACCGGCTCGCGAACGCGATGCGGGAGGCCGTGCCGCAGCTCGCCATCGGCGTGGTGTGGGCGGTGCTGCTGCTCGCCGGCCTGACGGTGACCGCGCCGCCGCTGGCCCTGGCCGTGCTGCTGGCGCTGCCCGTGCTGATCACCGGCTGCCGGTGGTACTTCAAGCGGGCGCCCTCGGCGTACCGCTCGGAGGCGGCGGGGTACGCGGCGGTCGCGGCGATGCTCACCGAGACGGTCGACGCGGGCCGCACCGTCGAGGCGCACCGCCTCGGCGAGCGGCGCGTCGCGCTGTCCGACCAGCGGGTGCGGGAGTGGACGGCGTGGGAGAACTACACGCTGTGGCTGCGCACCGTCCTGTTCCCGGTGGTCAGCGCCACCCACGTCACCATTCTGTGCGGGTCGGTCGTGATCGGCGGAGTATTCGTGCTCCAGGGGTGGCTGACGGTGGGTCAGTTGACGACCGGTGCGCTGCTGGCGCAGATGCTGGTGGACCCGGTCAACCTGATCCTGCGCTGGTACGACGAACTCCAGGTCGCCCAGGTGTCCTTGGCCCGGCTGGTCGGGGTGCACGACATCGAGCCGGACGCCGGGGACGAGACCCTCGCCCCGGACGGCCGGCGGCTGCGCTCGGACGAGGTGAACTTCGGGTACCGGGAGGGCGTCGACGTCCTGCACGGGGTGACGCTCGACGTGGCGCCGGGGACCCGGGTCGCCCTGGTCGGCCCCTCGGGTGCTGGGAAGTCGACGCTGGGGCGGCTGATGGCGGGCATCTACGCGCCGCGCACGGGGGAACTCACGCTCGGCGGGGCGGAGTTGTCCCGGATGCGGGCGGAGCGGGTGCGGGCGCACGTGGCGCTGGTCAACCAGGAGCACCACGTGTTCGTCGGCTCGCTGCGGGACAACCTGCGGCTGGCCAGGGTCGGCGCCGAGGACGCCGAGCTGTGGGCGGCGCTGGGCGCGGTGGACGCGGACGGATGGGCGCGGGGGCTCGCGGAGGGGCTGGACACCGAGGTCGGCTCCGGGGGCTTCGCCCTCACGCCGGCCCAGGCGCAGCAGATCGCGCTGGCCCGGCTGGTGCTGGCGAACCCGCACACGCTGGTGCTGGACGAGGCGACGTCGCTGCTGGACCCGAGGGCGGCACGGCACCTGGAGCGGTCGCTGGCGAAGGTGCTGGAGGGGCGGACGGTCATCGCGATCGCGCACCGGCTGCACACCGCGCACGACGCGGACGTGATCGCGGTCGTCGAGGACGGGCGGATCGCGGAGCTGGGCAGCCATGAGGAGTTGGTGGCGGCGGAGGGGGCGTACGCGGGGCTGTGGAGGTCGTGGCACGGATAGGCCGGGCGGGGGGGTGTGCGGGCCCCCGGGCCCGCTCCCGGCCGGGCGGACGTGCGCTGCCGGGCGAGGGCAGGCGGACGTGCGCTGTCGGGCGGGGGGCGGGCGAGGGCAGGCGGGGTCGCTGCGGTGCGGGCGCGTCGCGGGCCGTGCCCGGAGTCCCGGTCGCCCGCGGCGCTGCCCCGGCCCCGCCCCGGACCCGCCCCTCCGCCTGAAGCGCTCGGCCGCGCGGCTTCGCGGTGGGTCGCTCGCGCGGTTCCCCGCGGCGCTAGAGGGGCGCCCGGCCGAGCCGGTCCAGGGTCTGCTGGAGGGTCCGTCCCATTCCCGTGCCGCCCATGTGGCCCGAGTCGTCGAAGATGTGCAGGTTCGCGTCGGGCCAGGCCCGGGCCAGTTCCCAGGCAGTGTGCGGCGGGCTGCCCAGGTCGTGGCGGCCCTGGAGGAGGACCCCGGGGATGCCCGACAGCTTGCCCGCGCCGCGCAGCAGTTCGCCCTCCGCCAGCCAGGCGCCGTGCGCGAAGTAGTGCGAGGCGATCCGGACCAGGGAGATCCGGCCCGCCTCCGGGCGTCCCGTGTAGGGCGCGGCGGCCGGCTTCGCCGGTTCCAGGCTCAGCACCGCGTCCTCCCAGGCGCACCAGTCCGCCACCGCCTGGTCCCGTACCGCGAGATCCGTGCTGGACGCCCGGCGCGCGTACGCGGCCACCAGGTCGTCCCGCTCGTCCTGCGGCACCCCCGCCCGGAACCTGGCGTACGCCTCCGGGAAGAAGCGGCCCACTCCCCCGTACAGCCAGGCCGTCTCCGAGCGCCGCGTCGTCGTCACCCCGGCGAGGACGATCCCGCTCACGCGCTCCGGGAAGGCCTGGGCGTACGCGAGGATCAGCGTCGAGCCCCAGGAGCCGCCGAAGAGCAGCCACCGCTCCACCCCCAGGTGTTCGCGGAGCTTCTCCATGTCGGCGACCAGGTGCGCGGTGGTGTTGTGCTCCAGGCTCGTCGTGGGGTCGGCGACGTGCGGGGTGCTGCGGCCGCAGCCGCGCTGGTCGAAGAGGACCAGGCGGTAGCGGTCGGGGTCGAAGAGCTTCCGGTTGCGCGGGCTGCTGCCGGTGCCGGGGCCGCCGTGCACGACGACGGCGGGCCGACCGGCGGGGTTGCCGGAGACCTCCCAGTGGACGCGGTTGCCGTCGCCGACGTCGAGCAGACCGTGGTCGTGGGGCGGAAGGACCGGGTACGGAGCGGGCATCGGCCGGGGCCTCCTGGCGTCGGACAGCACGGTGGGCGGGGCGGGCGCGCCCCGGCCCCACCGTAGCGCCGCACCCGGGGCGGGCGGCGGCGCGCAGCGTGGTCGGCGGCTCAGATGTAGCCGAGCGCCGCCGCCCCGCCCGCTCCCCCGGCCAGCATGAACACCGGCATCAGCACCTTCAGCTCCACCCAGCTCCCGGCCCGGAACCGCAGCGCCTTCGGCGGCCCCAGCGGGTACCAGCGCTTGCCCGCGATGGGGATCGGCCACAGGACCGGGCAGCCGGAGACGGTCAGCGCGTCCCCGATGTCGTGCACGAGCGCCCCCAGGACGATCGGCAGGCCCAGCCACAGGTACTCCTGGCCGGGGGCCTCGAACAGCCAGTTCGCGCCGTTGCCCGGCTTGTCCAGCACGCCCGCCAGTATCCACGCGCTGGTCGCGCCCAGCAGCCACACCAGCACGTCGCTGGAGACCCGGGCGGCCCGCCACAGCAGGCCCTCCACCGCCAGCACGAGGTGCACGAAGAGGATGGCCAGGACGGCCCAGCGGCCGCCCCCTATGGCCGCCGCCGAGCAGCCCGCGCCGACGGCCACGGCCCACACCCAGGTGTGCGTGAGCGTGCGGTGGCCTCCCGTGCGGCGCGGGTCCTTCTTGGTGCGGGTCGCCTTGTAGACGGCGTACGACAGTTTGTCGACGATCTCGCAGAGCAGCCGGGAGACCGGCCCGAAGGCGCGCGAGATGGTCGCCGACTTGTGGTCGAGGTCGGGGGCGAGGGCGGCCCCCGCGCAGATCAGTGCGCCGACGACGAGCACCGGCCAGGGCATCGCGTGGCCGGCTGCGGCGGCCGCGGCTCCCACCCCGAGCCAGGCGGCCGCTCCCGACAGTGAGTGCGCCGGTCCCATCATGGTCGTTCCCGCCCCATTTGTTGTGTGTTCCCCCATCTCTTCCCTGGCGCGGCCGAGTTGAGTCGCGGCCGCCGATGGGCTGGTCCGCCACCCTATCCGGGATGATCTTGCACATACCCTCCGGTTCCGCGATCCGTACCGGCACCGGGCAAGATGGGGGGCGTGACCCTCATCGATCAGCTCCCGCCGAACGCCGACCCCGACACCCTCTTCGAGGCCTTCTCGACCTGGGCCGAGGGGCAGGGCATCGCCCTCTACCCGGCGCAGGAAGAGGCGCTGATGGAGGTGGTCACCGGCGCGAACGTGATCCTGTCCACGCCCACCGGCTCCGGAAAGAGCCTGGTCGCGGCGGGTGCGCACTTCACGGCGCTGGCCCAGGACAAGGTCACCTTCTACACGGCGCCGATCAAGGCCCTGGTCTCGGAGAAGTTCTTCGACCTCTGCAAGCTCTTCGGCACCGAGAACGTCGGCATGCTCACCGGCGACGCCTCGGTGAACGCGGACGCCCCGGTCATCGCCTGCACGGCCGAGGTGCTGGCCTCGATCGCGCTGCGTGACGGCAAGTACGCCGACATCGGCCAGGTCGTGATGGACGAGTTCCACTTCTACGCGGAGCCCGACCGGGGCTGGGCCTGGCAGATCCCGCTGCTGGAGCTGCCGCAGGCGCAGTTCGTCCTGATGTCGGCCACGCTGGGCGACGTCTCGATGTTCGAGAAGGACCTCACCCGGCGCACCGGCCGCCCGACGGCGGTCGTACGGTCGGCGACCCGGCCGGTCCCCCTGTCGTACGAGTACCGGATGACGCCCATCACCGAGACGCTCACCGAGCTGCTCGACACCCGGCAGTCGCCGGTCTACATCGTGCACTTCACGCAGGCGGCGGCCGTCGAGCGCGCCCAGTCGCTGATGAGCATCAACATGTGCTCCAAGGAGGAGAAGGAGAAGATCGCCGAGCTGATCGGCAACTTCCGCTTCACCACCAAGTTCGGCCAGAACCTCTCCCGCTACGTCCGCCACGGCATCGGCGTGCACCACGCGGGCATGCTGCCGAAGTACCGCCGCCTGGTGGAGAAGCTGGCGCAGGCCGGTCTGCTCAAGGTCATCTGCGGTACGGACACCCTCGGTGTCGGCGTCAACGTACCGATCCGCACCGTGCTCTTCACGGCGCTGACCAAGTACGACGGGACCCGGGTCCGCACCCTGCGCGCCCGTGAGTTCCACCAGATCGCCGGGCGGGCCGGCCGGGCCGGGTTCGACACGGCGGGCTTCGTCGTCGCGCAGGCCCCCGAGCACGTCGTGGAGAACGAGAAGGCGCTCGCCAAGGCGGGCGACGACCCGAAGAAGCGCCGCAAGGTGGTCAGGAAGAAGGCCCCGGAGGGCTTCGTCGCCTGGTCGGAGTCCACCTTCGACAAGCTGATCGGCTCCGACCCCGAGCCGCTGACCAGCCGTTTCCGGGTCACACACACCATGCTGCTGTCGGTGATCGCACGTCCGGGCAACGCCTTCGACGCGATGCGCCACCTCCTGGAGGACAACCACGAGCCGCGCAAGGCGCAGCTCCGCCACATCCGCCGGGCCATCGCCATCTACCGCTCGCTGCTCGACGGCGGCGTGGTCGAGCAGCTCGACACGCCCGACGCCGAGGGCCGGATCGTACGGCTGACCGTCGACCTCCAGCAGGACTTCGCACTGAACCAGCCGCTGTCGACCTTCGCGCTGGCCGCCTTCGACCTCCTCGACCCCGAGTCGCCGTCGTACGCGCTCGACATGGTGTCCGTCGTGGAGTCGACGCTGGACGACCCCCGGCAGATCCTGGGGGCGCAGCAGAACAAGGCGCGCGGCGAGGCCGTCGGCCAGATGAAGGCGGACGGCGTCGAGTACGAGGAGCGGATGGAGCGCCTCCAGGAGGTGTCGTACCCCAAGCCCCTGGAGGAGCTCCTGTGGCACGCGTACAACGTGTACCGCAAGAGCCACCCGTGGGTCGGCGACCACCCTGTCTCGCCGAAGTCGGTCATCCGTGACATGTACGAACGGGCCATGACCTTCGCCGAGTTCACCTCGCACTACGAGCTGGCGCGCACCGAGGGCATCGTGCTGCGCTACCTGGCGGGCGCGTACAAGGCCCTGGAGCACACCATCCCCGACGACCTGAAGTCGGAGGACCTCGAAGACCTCATCGCGTGGCTCGGCGAGCTGGTGCGCCAGGTGGACTCCTCACTGCTCGACGAGTGGGAGCAGCTCGCGAACCCCGAGGTGGAGACCGCCGAGCAGGCGCAGGAGCGGGCCGACCAGGTCAAGCCGGTCACGTCGAACGCCCGCGCCTTCCGGGTCCTCGTGCGCAACGCCATGTTCCGCCGGGTGGAGCTGGCCGCGCTGGACAACGTGCACGCGCTCGGCGAGCTGGACGCGGAGTCCGGCTGGGACGAGGACGCGTGGGGGGAGGCCATGGACGCCTACTGGGACGAGCACGACGACCTGGGCACGGGCCCGGACGCGCGCGGCCCCAAGCTGCTGATCATCGAGGAGGACGCGGCGCACGGGCTGTGGAAGGTCCGCCAGATCTTCGCCGACCCGGCGGGCGACCACGACTGGGGCATCAGTGCCGAGGTCGACCTCGCGGCGTCGGACGAGGAGGCGCGCGCGGTCGTGCGCGTCACGTCCGTCGGCCAGCTCTAGCCCTACCCAGCGAAGGAACTCACGATGACGAATCCGGCCGAGAGACTCGTCGATCTGCTCGACCTGGAGCAGATCGAGGTCAACATCTTCCGCGGCCACAGCCCGCAGGAGCACCTCCAGCGGGTGTTCGGCGGGCAGGTCGCGGGCCAGGCGCTGGTCGCCGCGGGCCGCACCACCGACGGCGACCGCCCGGTGCACTCGCTGCACGCGTACTTCCTGCGCCCGGGCCGCCCCGGGGTGCCGATCGTCTACCAGGTGGAACGGGTGCGCGACGGGCGTTCCTTCACCACCCGCCGGGTGACGGCCGTCCAGCAGGGCCGGACGATCTTCAACCTGACGGCCTCCTTCCACAAGCCGGAGGAGGGCGGCATCGAGCACCAGCTCCCGCCGCGCCGCGAGGTGCCGCCGCCGGAGTCGCTGCCGTCGGTGGCCGAGGAGATCCGCGCCCACCTGGGCTCGCTCCCGGACGCGCTGGAGCGCATCGCCCGCCGCCAGCCCTTCGACATCCGCTACGTGGACGGCCTGCGCTGGACGCGCGAGGAGATCGAGGGGGCGGAGCCGCGCAGCGCGGTGTGGATGCGGGCGGTGGGCCCGCTGGGCGACGACCAGCTCGTCCACACGTGCGCGCTGGCGTACGCGAGCGACACCACGCTGCTGGACGCGGTGCGCCTGCCGGTCGAGCCGCTGTGGGGCTCGCGGAACTTCGACATCGCGTCGCTGGACCACGCGATGTGGTTCCACCGTCCGTTCCGGGCGGACGAGTGGTTCCTGTACGACCAGGAGTCCCCGATCGCCACGGGCGGCCGGGGCCTGGCGCGGGGCCGGATCTACGACCGGGAGGGCAGGCTGCTCGTCTCGGTCGTCCAGGAAGGGCTGTTCCGCACCTACGAAGCACCTCAGGGCTCCGACGGCTGAGCGGTGCCGGGCAGGCCGGAAGCGACCGGCGGCGGCACTCCTGCCGCCGCCGGTACGCCGGACGGCCGGGCCGATCAGGAGGACTTGGCCGCCCCCGGCCCGCAGGTCCTGGGCCCAAAGGCCGAGCCGTACCGGATCCGGAGGATGATCCCGAACCGCGTACGCGAGCGCGGGCAGGCGGTCCTCGGAGGCGAGCCGCTCGAACTCGGCCGTCGGCTCCCGGCGCAGGCGCGGATCACGCACATCCGTACTCATGGAACGAGCGTAGGACGCACCACTGACAACACCCCTCGCCCGCCTCGCGCGAGGGACCTCCGGGCCTCCCCCGCCGGCCGCACCTCGGCGCCCGTCGCTCCCGTGCCGTTCGGGGTGACCAGGACGCCCGGAGCACGAGGGGCGGGGGCCCGGCCTCTCCCCGCCGGGGCTCCCGGGACTCTCGGCAGCCCCCGGAGCCTCGGGGCTCCCGGGGGGCGACTGCCCGGCCCGGGCACCGCGGGGGTTAGCCTGCGGCTGGTCTCCGACGATTCCCGCCGGACGCAACAGGAGGAGCGGCTCATGAGCCTGTACGACATCCCGCTGCACGCACTGGACGGCACGCCGACGAGCCTGTCCGCCCACCGGGGCAAGGCCGTCCTGATCGTCAACGTCGCGTCGAAGTGCGGCCTCACCCCGCAGTACACGGGCCTGGAGGAGCTCCAGAAGACCTACGCCGACCGCGGCTTCACGGTCCTCGGCGTCCCGTGCAACCAGTTCGCGGGCCAGGAGCCCGGCAGCGCGGAGGACATCGCCGCCTTCTGCTCCGCGAGCTACGGCGTCACCTTCCCGCTCCTGGAGAAGACCGAGGTCAACGGCGAGCACCGCCACCCGCTCTACGTCGAACTGACGAAGACCGCGGACGCGGAGGGCGAGGCCGGGGACGTGCAGTGGAACTTCGAGAAGTTCCTCATCGGCACGGACGGCGCACCCGTGGCCCGCTTCCGCCCGCGTACCGAGCCGGGTGACACCGTGCTCGTGTCGGCCATCGAAGCCCATCTGCCCGCCTGACCCCGACGGCTCGACGGCTCGACGGCTCAGTGGCTCGACGGCTCAGTGGCCCACGGCCCGGAGCCCCGGCATGGGCGCCTTCTTCACGGAGACAGGCGCCCATGCCGTCCGCGCTCGGCTCCCGCCGGGCCACGCTGTCCCGGCTCCCTCAGAAGCTCCGCGTGCGCTTCGAGCAGCGGCACGTCGGCCGGCTTCGCACGGATGACCCCCTGGGGGTGCTGGTTGGCCAGGGCGGCGAGGGGAACCGGGCGGTCGTAGAGGGCCCCGGTCGCCTTCGCATTCAGTACGGTGCTGACCTTCCAGGGGTAGCGGGCGTCCCCCGGCTCCTCCTTCGGGACGGCCGCCACCACTGTCAGGGCGGCGATCTCCTTCACCGGTGTGGCGAAGTAGATCCAGATGCGGTCCCCCGGCTCCAGGTAGCGGCGTGCGGCCAGGCACAGCACCATCTCCGGCCGCGTCGCGGCGAGTTCACGCACGTACTCCTTGGTCTCCGGTTCGCCGCCCGCGCTCGCCAGGGTGGGATTCACGCAATAGATCCAGTCCTGCATGACGTGCACTCACTTCTGCTCGGGGGCGGCGGGGGCCGTACGGATTCACGCACCGCATCCGCAAGTGCCCGCTCGCCGCAGGACTACCCCTCCCCCGCCCGAGCGAAGCACACCCCGCCCCCGCCGGCCCCGCGCCCTAGCGGATCGGCATGCCCGACAGCGTCCGGGCGATGACCAGGCGCTGGATTTCGCTCGTGCCCTCGAAGATCGTGTAGATCGCGGCGTCCCTGTGCATCCGCTCCACCGGGTACTCGCGGGTGAAGCCGTTGCCGCCGAGGATCTGCACGGCCTGGGCCGTGACCTTCTTGGCGACCTCGCTCGCGTAGAGCTTCGACATCGAGCCCTCCGCCGCCGTGAACGGCTTCCCCGACACGGCCATCCAGGAGGCCCGCCAGACCAGCAGCCGGGCGGCGTCGATCTGGGTGCGCATGTCGGCGAGCTGGAAGGCGATGCCCTGGTTGTCGATGATGGGGCGCCCGAACTGCTCGCGCGTCCTGGCGTAGTCGAGGGCGACCTCGTACGCGGCGCGGGCCGTGCCGACGGCCATCGCGCCCACCGCCGGGCGGGAGGCCTCGAAAGTCGCCATCGCGGCGTTCTTGACGCGTTCGCCGCCGCCGTTGGCCGCCCGCTCGCGGGCCCGGGCCAGCCGCTCGTCCAGCTTCTCCTTGCCGCCGAGCAGACAGGAGCCGGGGACGCGTACGTCTTCGAGGACGACCTCCGCCGTGTGCGAGGCGCGGATGCCGTGCTTCTTGAACTTCTGGCCCTGAGACAGGCCGGGGGTGGACGGCGGGACGATGAAGGAGGCGTGTCCCTTGGAGCCGAGGGAGGGGTCGACGCAGGCGACGACGACGTGGACGCTCGCGATGCCGCCGTTGGTAGCCCACGTCTTGGTGCCGTTGAGCACCCACTCGTCCTTGGCCTCGTCGTAGACGGCGCGGGTGCGCAGGGCGGCCACGTCGGAGCCCGCGTCCGGCTCGGACGAGCAGAAGGCGGCGACCTTCACGTCGTTCGCGTCGCCGTACATCTGCGGTATCCAGGTGCCGATCTGCTCCTCGGTGCCGTTGGCCAGGACGCCGACGGCGGCCAGACCGGTGCCGACGATGGACAGCGCGATGCCCGCGTCACCCCAGAAGAGCTCTTCCATAGCCATGGGGATGCCCAGGCCCGTAGGGTCGAAGTACTGCTGTGCGTAGAAGTCGAGCGAGTAGATTCCGACCTTGGCGGCCTCCTGGATGACGGGCCAGGGCGTCTCCTCGCGCTCGTCCCACTCCGCGGCGGCCGGACGGATCACGTCCGCGGCGAAGCCGTGGATCCAGTCGCGGACCTGCTTCTGGTCATCGTTGAGATCGAGCGTGAACTCGGCCATGTCCCCTCCAGCACCTGCACGTTACTTGCGGTAACCCCGAGTGTGTTACCCACGGGTAGCCCCTGTCAACAGTCGGCTGTCACCGGGCAGTGTTACGTTGCGCGGGGGTCACGGAACGGAATCACCTGGGCGGGGAGAGCACCGATGGAGTCCACACAGCAGGCGTCAGCGCAGCGGTCGAGTGCCGAGGCCCGGCGGCGCGAGCTGCTCGAAGCCGCGGACCGGGTGGTCCTGCGGGACGGTCCGCAGGCCTCCATGAACGCCATAGCCGCCGAGGCCGGCATCACCAAGCCGATCCTCTACCGGCACTTCGGCGACAAGGGCGGCCTCTACCGGGCCCTCGCCAAGCGGCACACCGACGCCCTGCTGGCCGCGCTGCGCGCCGCCCTGGACGCCCCCGCCGGACGGCGCGAACGCGTGGAACGGACCCTCGACACCTACCTCGCGGCGATCGAGTCCCGCCCGCAGGTCTACCGCTTCCTGATGCATCCGGCGGAGGACGCCGCCGCCCCGGCCCCCGAGCAGGGTTTCGACGTGGGGCGGCACTCGGCGCCGCTGCTGCGGCGGATGGGCGAGGAGTTGGCCGAGGTGATCGCCGAGCGGGTGGACCTCGGGCCCGACAGCGAGCAGCTCGCCCGGGTCTGGGGGCACGGGATCGTCGGGATGATGCATGCGGCGGGCGACTGGTGGCTCGGCGAACGCCCCTGCTCCCGGGCGGAGTTGGTGAGCAGCCTCGCCGACCTCCTGTGGGGCCGGCTCGCCGCCGCGGGCGACCGCCCGGGCGGACCGGGCTTCTAGGCCGGCCGGAGCGGCGTACCGGGAACCACGCGGCCGGCCGCGCCGCCCCCGCACGGACCCGCGCCCGCCCGCCGAAGCCCTACGGCGTACGCCCCCACTTCGCCCTGCCCGCCCGGCGCAGCACCTTCGCCCTGCGCCATCCGGTGAGGCGGTCCGGGTAGACCATGCCGTCCAGGTGGTCGCACTCGTGCTGGAGGCAACGGGCGAAGAACCCGGTGCCGGTGACCGTCACCGGCGCGCCCGTCACCGTGAAGCCCTCGACCACCGCGTGGTCGTGGCGCGGGGTGCCCGCCTCCAGGCCGGGGAGGGACAGGCAGCCCTCGGACCCCCGTACGACCAAGCCGTCCGCCTCCACCAGACGCGGGTTGACCACGTGGCCGAGGTGGCGCACCTCCTCGTCGTCCGGGCAGTCGTAGACGAAGACCCGCAGGGACTCCCCCACCTGGTTGGCGGCGAGGCCGACGCCCTCGGCCGCGTACATCGTCGCGAACATGTCCTCGACCAGGCGCGCGAGCGCCGCGTCGAAGGCGGTGACGGGCTCGCACGGCGCGTGCAGGACGGGGTCGCCGAGCAGCGTCATCGGGCGTACGGTGCCGGAACTGCCGGGAATGGGGCGGTGTCGCATGGCCGTAAGCGTACGTTCCGCCGCGCGTCCCGTACCGTCGAGGCTGGTCCGCGCCCTCGCCCACGGGTGCCGCGGTTCGGGCGTACAGCGGGACCTCGATAGGCTGAGCCCGGACTGTTGACCGGTGGACCTGGGGCAAGTGCGGCGCCGGATGCAAGGAGGATCAGTGACGATGGCAGGCAACACGGAGCCGTTGTCGCCGCGGGCCAAGCTGGCCGTGACGGCAGGCAAGGCCGCGGCGGCGGTGTCCCGCGCCGCGGGACGCGGCAGCGGTTCGGTGATCGGCGGAAAGGTCGCGCTCAGGCTCGACCCGGACCTGCTGGGACGACTGGCGAACCACCTGGACGTGGTGCTGGTCTCGGCGACCAACGGCAAGACGACGACGACTCGCCTGATCGCGGAGGCCCTGCGGGCCAGCGGTCCGGTCGTGTCCAACGCGCTCGGCGCGAACATGCCCGCGGGCATCACCTCCGCCCTCGCCGGCGGCTCGGACGCCAAGTACGGCGTCATCGAGGTCGACGAGAAGTACCTCGCCGGGGTGGCCCGTGACGTGACGCCCAAGGTGATCGCGCTGCTGAACCTCTCGCGCGACCAGCTCGACCGCGCCGCCGAGACCCGCATGCTCGCCGAGAAGTGGCGCGAGGGCCTGGCCGGTTCCAAGGCCGTCGTCATCGCCAACGCCGACGACCCGCTGATCGTGTGGGCGGCGTCCTCGTCGCCGAACGTGGTGTGGGTGGCGGCCGGCCAGGAGTGGAAGGACGACGCCTGGTCGTGCCCCTCCTGCGGCGGTGTGATGCAGCGTCCGGGCGACGACTGGTTCTGCGGCGAGTGCGGCTTCCGCCGCCCGACGCCGAGCTGGGTGCTCTCCGGCGACCACGTCCTGGACCCGCACGGCTCCGCCTGGCCGATCCACCTCCAGTTGCCGGGCCGCGCCAACAAGGCGAACGCGGCCACCTCGGCCGCCGTCGCGGCGACCTTCGGGGTGCCGCCGCAGGTGGCGCTGGAGCGCATGTACCAGGTGCAGGCGGTGGCCGGACGCTACGACGTGGTCCAGTTCCAGGGCCGTGAGCTGCGGCTGCTGCTGGCGAAGAACCCGGCCGGCTGGCTGGAGACGTTCTCGCTGATCAACCAGCCGCCGACGCCGGTGATCCTGTCCGTCAACGCCCGCGGCGCGGACGGCACCGACACCTCCTGGCTGTGGGACGTCGACTACACCCGGCTCGCCGGTCACCCGATCTTCGTCCTCGGCGACCGCAAGCTGGACCTCGCGGTGCGCCTGGAAGTGGCGAACCTCCAGTTCCGGGTCTGCGAGACGCTGGACGAGGCCGTGCAGTCGGCGCCGCCCGGGCTGATCGAGACGATCGCCAACTACACCGCGTTCCAGGACCTCCGCCGCCGCGTCGGCAACTGACCCGCGCCGCAACTGACAGAAACCGCAGGGACCATGACTCGAATGAACGACAGCAGTCTGCGGCTGGTCTGGATCTACCCGGACCTCCTCAGCACGTACGGCGACCAGGGCAACGCCCTCGTCGTCGAGCGCCGGGCCCGCCAGCGCGGCCTCGACGTGCAGCGGGTCGACGTACGCAGCGACCAGCCGGTGCCCACCTCGGGCGACATCTACCTGATCGGCGGCGGTGAGGACCGTCCGCAGCGCCTGGCGGCCGAGCGGCTGCGCAAGGACGGCGGGCTCAGCCGCGCCGTGTCCAACGGCGCGATCGTCTTCTCGGTGTGCGCCGGGTACCAGATCCTGGGCCACGAGTTCATCAACGACCTCGGCCAGCGCGAGCAGGGCCTCGGCCTGCTCGACGTCATCTCCACCCGCGGCGAGGGCGAGCGGTGCGTCGGCGACGTGCTCGCGGACATCGACGCCCCGCTGAACCTCCCGCAGCTCACCGGCTTCGAGAACCACCAGGGCATCACCCACCTCGGCCCCACCGCCCGCCCCTTCGCCCGCACCCGCCTCGGCAAGGGCAACGGCACCGGCGACGGCACCGAGGGCGCGTACAACGACACGGTGTTCGGCACGTACATGCACGGCCCGGTGCTCGCCCGCAACCCGCAGATCGCGGACCTGCTGCTGAAGCTGGCCCTGGACGTGAACGCGCTGCCGCCCACCGACGACCGCTGGTACGAGGCGCTGCGCGCCGAGCGCATCGCCAGCGCCACGCAGCCCGCCTGACACGGGCTCAGCGGGCAACGGTACGAACGTCCAACTGCCGGACGTCCGGTTCGGTCCCGTCACCCAACGCTTGTAGGGTGACGGGACCCCGCCCGGACGACGTGGTCCGGTCATTCGGCCCACGTTGCAAAGGTTTTCGCGCCATGCGCATTGGTGTCCTCACCTCCGGCGGCGACTGCCCCGGCCTGAACGCCGTCATCCGCTCCGTCGTCCACCGTGCCGTCGTCGACCACGGCGACGAGGTCATCGGTTTCCACGACGGCTGGCGGGGCCTGCTCGACTGCGACTACCGCACCCTGGACCTCGAAGCCGTGAACGGCATCCTGGCCCGCGGCGGCACCATCCTCGGCTCCTCCCGCGTCCAGCCCGCGCACCTGCGCGGCGGCATCGAGCAGACCCGCGGCCACGTCGCCGACCTCGGCCTCGACGCGATCATCCCGATCGGCGGCGAAGGCACCCTCAAGGCCGCCCACCTGCTCTCCGAGGCGGGGCTGCCCATCGTCGGCGTGCCGAAGACGATCGACAACGACATCGCCTCCACCGACGTCACCTTCGGCTTCGACACCGCCGTCGGCGTCGCCACCGAGGCCCTGGACCGGCTCAAGACCACCGCCGAGTCCCACCAGCGCGTGCTGATCGTCGAGGTCATGGGCCGGCACACCGGCTGGATCGCCCTGCACTCGGGCATGGCGGCCGGCGCGCACGCCATCGTCGTGCCCGAGCGGCCCTTCGACATCGGCGAGCTGACGGAGCTGGTCGGCAAGCGGTTCTCGGCGGGCAAGAAGTTCGCGATCGTGGTCGTCGCGGAGGGTGCGAAGCCGCGCGAGGGGTCGATGGAGTTCAACGTCGGCAAGAAGGACCAGTACGGGCACGAGCGCTTCGCCGGGGTCGCCAACCAGCTCGCCATCGAGCTGGAGGAGCGCCTGGGCAAGGAGGCCCGCCCGGTGATCCTCGGCCACGTCCAGCGCGGCGGCACCCCGACCGCGTACGACCGCGTGCTCGCGACCCGCTTCGGCTGGCACGCGGTGGAGGCGGCGCACCGCGGCGAGTTCGGCATGATGACGGCGCTGCGCGGCACGGAGATCCAGATGGTGCCGCTGGCCGGCGCCGTCGAGGAGCTCAAGACCGTGCCGGCGGCGCGCTACGGGGAAGCCGAATGCGTGCTGTGACGACGCCGCGCTCCTGAGAGCCGCCCCCGGTCGCGGTCGCGGCCGGGGGCGGCTCTACTCTGGACCGGACAACCGGCACGAATCAGGAGTCAGCGGATGGACCACAGCGGGCACGGCATGAACATGGACCTGCCGCCGTTCACGCTGGGACGGGGCCTGGAGCTCTCCCCCGATCCCTTCTTCCTGGTCGGCTGCCTCGCGGCGCTCGCCCTGTACGGGTGGGGCGTGGCGCGGCTGCGCGGGCGCGGCGACGACTGGCCGGCCGGCCGCACCGTCTTCTTCGTGACCGGCGTGCTCACCGTGCTCCTGGTGATGTGCACCAAGCTCAACGACTACGGCATGGTCATGTTCAGCGTGCACATGGTGCAGCACATGATCGTCAGCATGCTCTCGCCGATCCTGCTGCTGCTCGGCGCGCCGGTCACGCTCGCGCTGCGCGCGCTGCCGGTGTCGGGGCGCGGCCGCAAGGGGCGCAAGGGGCCGCGCGAGCTGCTGCTCGCGCTCCTGCACAGCCGCTACATGAAGATCATCACGCACCCGGCCTTCACCATCCCGCTGTTCATCGCGAGCCTGTACGGCTTCTACTTCACCCCGCTGTTCGACATGCTCATGGGCAACCCGGTCGGGCACGTGGTGATGATGGTGCACTTCCTGGCCGTGGGTCTGGTCTTCTTCTGGCCGATCATGGGCGTCGACCCGGGGCCGCACCGGCCCGGTTACGTGATGCGGATGCTGGAGCTGTTCGCGGGGATGCCCTTCCACGCGTTCTTCGGCATCGCGCTGATGATGGCCTCGCAGCCGATGGTGGAGGCGTACAAGAACCCGCCCGCCTCGCTGGGCATCGACGCGCTCGCCGACCAGAACGCGGCGGGCGGCATCGCCTGGGCGTTCAGCGAGATCCCGTCCGTGCTGGTGCTGATCGCGCTGGTCTTCCAGTGGTACCGCTCCGAGCAGCGCGTGGCGCGGCGCTCGGACCGGGCGGCGGACCGGGACGGCGACAAGGAGCTGGCGGAGTACAACGCGTACCTGGCCTCGCTCCGGGCGCGCGGCAGCCAGTCCTAGCGCGACACACCGGTGACCGCACGGCTGTAGCGGCGGCGCGCCCCGGCGGGCGACGATGACCCTCCACTCCGAGGTGAGGGGGCGTGCGTGAACAATTCGCCGAAGTCGATGGGGGCGCTGACCGTCGGGATGCTGGTCGTGGTGACCGCGTACACGGCGGCGCTGGGCAGCAACGGCTGGCTGTGGTTCGGCTGGGTGGTGCTGCTGCTGGCCACCGTGGGGACGATCGCGACCAGGCGGGGCCGCTGATCCCGGCGGCCCCGCCTGGTGGCGGACTCAGAAGCGGAAGACCGGTCCCGTCGCCGCGTCGAGTTCGCACGCGTTGGGGAAGGTCTTCTTCCAGTGCGCGGTGCGCCCGCGCCAGGTGCCGTCCGCCGTGGCGGTCACCGGGTCGTACTGCTTGGAGCACGGGTGCGGGTCGCCGGGCAGCGCGTCGAAGTCGCCGCGCGCCCAGGTGAGGTCGTCGCAGGCCGCCCGGGCGGCCGGGTGACCGCCGCCGACCGGGGAGGAGCAGTGCAGGCCGACGCCCCTGATCCAGGTGTTCCCGGCGCCGCTGACGGTGAGCAGCAGGCCGTGCCGGGGGGCCGGGTGGGCTTCGGCGACGGCGGTGGCCGCGGGGGCCAGGGCGAGCAGAGCGGCTGCCGCGAGCGCGGTGGTGCGGAGGGGGTGCATGTGTCTCTCCGGAGGACGGGAGCGGGGGTGTCCGCACGAGCGCACCCGCCGTACCGCCCCGGCCGCAACGGGCCACGCCGTGCGGGTCGCCCGCCCGGAGGATGTCCTTGGGCCGTCCGGCCGCACGGAATCGGGTCCGGGACGTCCGGCGGTGACGTACCGTAATCCCATGATCGTCTTTGTTCCGGCCGGGATCTTCCTCCTGGCGCTGGTGGTCGGCATGCTGCGCGACCGACGCCGGCTGCGCAACGGTTTCTATCTGGTCTTCGCCCTGTTCTTCACGCTGGTGGGAGTGATGCTGAAGACCGGGCAGACGCATCCGCGTCTCGCGGTGGCCTTCGCCGGGGTGCTCCTGGTGCTGGCGCTGCTCTCCGCGCTGGTGCTGGCGTGGTTCCTGGTGCGCAACGGACTGACGATGCTCCGCAAGGAGGGGCGCAGCCTGGGCAATCTGCTCTCGCTGCTGGCGGGCCTGGGCATGATCGGCCTCGGTGCGATGCTGATCGCCTCGCTCGCGACGGGTTCGCGGGCGCTCAGCACGGTGACGGTGGTCGCGGTGCTGGTGGTCGGTTACGTATCCTTCCTCTTCACCTGTTTCCTGCTGTACGCGCTGCTGTACGGCTGGTTCAAGCCGCGCGGCCGCATCGACTTCGTGGTGGTGCTGGGCGCCGGGCTGATCCGCAACCAGGTGCCGCCGCTGCTCGCGGGCCGCCTCGACAAGGGCCTGAAGGTGTACGAGTCCCAGCTCGCCGCCGGGGGCAGCCCGATGCTGGTGACCTCGGGCGGGCAGGGTCCGGACGAGGACCGGCCGGAGGGGCAGGCGATGGCCGAGTACCTGATCGCGGCGGGCGTGCCGGGAGACCGGATCATCCAGGAGACGCAGTCGCGGACCACCGAGGAGAACCTCGCGTTCAGCGGCGCCCTGATGCGGGACGTGGACCCGGGCTACCGGTGCGTGGTCGTCACGAACAACTACCACGCCTTCCGCGCCGCCCTGATGGCCCGCAAGACCGGCATCAACGGACAGGTCGTGGGCTCGCGGACGGCCCGGTACTTCTGGCCGAGCGCGATCATCCGGGAGTTCGCGGCGGTCTTCATGCAGCACAAGGTGATCAACTTCGGGATGTGCGCCCTGCTGGCGTTCACGGGCGCGCTGACCGGACTGGTGTGACCGGCCGGAACGTCACCGGGTGCGGGCCGCCCCGCCGCCCGCACCGGACGCCGCCCGCACCGGGGCGGGCGGCGGGGCCGGGCGCGGCGTCAGGAGGCGGGCGCCTGTGACCTGAGGTCGCGGGCCAGGACCGCGTACAGCAGCGCGGAGACGACCAGGCCCGCGGGCAGGGCGAGGTCGATGCCGCCCAGGGCGCGGGCGATCGGGCCGGTGTAGAGGTTGTTGACGCAGAGGGCCGCCACGACGACGCCGGCGGCCAGGGCCACCGTGCCGGCCGGGTTGAAGCCGCCGGTGAACCAGTAGGGACCGCCGGGTGACTCGTCCAGCAGGGCGCGGCCGTCGTAGCGGTTGCGGCGCAGCACGATGTCCGTGGCGTACACGGCCATCGCGGGGCCGACGATGACGACGGTGAGTTCCAGCATGTGGTTGACGGTGTCCAGGAAACCCGCGGTGAGCAGCCCGTACAGCGTCAGGGCCACCGCCGCCAGGCCGTCCACGACCACGCTGCGGGAGCGGCGGATGCGGATGCCGACGGCCTGCAGGGCGAGGCCCGCGCTGTACGAGGTCAGGGCGTTGATGGCGATGGTGCCCAGGACCAGGGCGAGCAGCAGGACCGGGCCGAACCAGCCGGGCAGGATCTGCCGCAGGCCCGCCTGCGGGTCCGCCATGTCGACGGTGGTCGCGGCGAGCGCGCCGAGGCAGCCGACCGCCGCTCCGGGCAGGAAGCCGCCGAGCGCGGTCCAGCCGACGACGGCCCGGGGGGAGGTGGTGCGGGGCAGGTAGCGGGAGAAGTCGGCGCTGGTGGTGTAGGAGAGCGGGCCGGACCCGATGAGGGTGAAGCCGCCGATCAGGACGGCCCACAGCGCGGCCCCGGAGAGGGGTTCGGCCGGTGTGTAGGCGTAGTCGGTGTGCTGGAACACGGCGACGGCGACGACGGCGAAGACGGCGGCCAGGGCGAGCGTGATCGGCAGGTACAGCTTCATGATCATGGCGTGGCCGTAGACGCCGATGGTCAGCGTGAGCGCCGCGATGACGATCACCACGACGACCTTGACGAAGGTGTTGGCGGTGACGCCGGCCATCTCGACCAGGGCAAAGGCGGCCGAGGCGGCGGCGGCCAGGTTGATGGCGAAGTAGCAGACGGAGATCAGCCAGCCGACGATCGCGTTGTTCACGCGGTTGCCGAGGACTCCGTAGATGGCGCGGGTGATGACTTCGCTCGGCGTGCCCGCCGCGGGACCGGATGTCGCGAGCAGTCCGGTGAGCAGCCAGAGCAGGTTGCCCGCCACGATCACGGCGAGGGCCTGCCCGAGGGAGAGGCCCATGAGGATCAGGGCGCCGCCGGTCACCAGGTTCAGGTAGGAGACGTTGGCGGCCGCCCAGACGGAGAAGAGCCGTCGGGGGTGGCCGTGGCGTTCGCCGTCCGCGATGTGGTCGATGCCGTGGGCTTCGACGCGGACCGCGCGTTCGGAGGGTGGCCGGGGCTCCGCGCCCTTCGCGTGGGCGTCTGACTTCGGTTCGGGAATCGTGGACGCCATGGGGCCCCTCCAGTGTGCTGTTCACCCCTGCTTGCTTGTTGGTCGCACACTCAATAGCATCGATTCCATGCCGTCAAGCATTCAGAACAAGCGAATCCGCAAATCTCCGGCCTCCCGACGTGCGGAAATCGTTGCGGCGGCCTCTGTTGTCGCACTGGCCGAGGGACTGGAGCGGATCACGCTGCGGCGGATCGCCGACGAGCTGTCCGTACGGCCGGGCCTGATCAGCCATTACTTCCCCGCGGTGGAGGATCTGGTGGCGGAGGCGTACGGCAGCGCGGCCGACGCGGAAATCGAAGAGCTGCTGCCCGCCGACCGGGCGGGCGCGACCCCGACGGAGCACCTGGCGCGCTTCCTCCGGCGGGCCGCCGGGGAGGCGTACGACGACGTCAGCCGGCTCTGGCTGAACGCCCGTCACCTCAGCCGCTACCGGCCGGCGCTGCGCGAGCGGGTCGCCGAGCAGGAGAACGCCTGGCGCGACCGGCTGGTGGCGCTGATCCGCGACGGAGTGGCCATCGGCGAGTTCCGTACGGAGGACCCTCTGGTGTCGGCCATCCAGATCATGGTCGTCCTCGACGGCCTCGGCATGCTCGTCAACGGCATCTCCCCGGCCGAGGACCCGCCGGAGATCAAACGCCTGCCGCTGACCACCGCGGAGCGGGTGCTGGGCCTGCCCGTCGGCGCGCTGTCGGCCGTGGAGGTCACGGACTGACGGCGCCCCCGCCCGCGAGCGTCCCCCGGACGCAAACGGACCGACGGTGCCCGGCCCGCCCGCAGGCAACCCCGGACTCGAACGGACTGAGGGCACCCGGCCCGCCCGCAGGCAACCCCGGACTCGAACGGAGTTGACGGCACCCGGCCCGCCCGCCCGCAAGCGGACCCGGACCTCAGGGCCCCGCCGGCTCCGTTCCGCCGGTGGCTTCCGGCGACGGACGCCACCTCGAACACCTCACCCCCCTTCCGAACCGCCCGCCTCCCAAGGAGCCCTCGTGCGCACCACCCTGATCCTCCTCTCGGCCCGCCTGCTCGACCCGGCGACGGGCGGCTTCCTGCCGCACACCGCGCTCGCCGCGGCGGACGGGCGCATCACCGCCCTCGGCGACGACCGGGAGATCCGCGCGCTGGCGGACGACACGACCACGGTGATCGACCTGAAGGGCGCGGTCGTCACCCCCGGTCTGGTCGACGGCCACATCCACCCGGTCCACGGCTCCGAACTCACCAGCGGCCTCGACCTGTCCGGCTGCACCGACCTGGAGCAGACCCGGCAGGCCCTCGCCCGCGCCGTACGCGACCTGGCGCCCGGGGCGTGGCTGCACGCCTGGGGGCTCGACCCGAACGTCTTCGGCGAACTCCCCGTCGACACGGCCCCGTTCGACCAGGTGCTGGGCGACGTCCCCGCGTTCCTGCTGCTCTTCGACGCGCACTCCGCGCTGGCCAGCCGCCGCGCGCTGGAACTCGCCGGGGTGGACGGGCCCCGTACCTTCGACCAGGCCACCGCCGACGTGGTGTGCGACGCCGACGGCCGGCCCACCGGCCTGCTCCTGGAGGACGCCGCCTGCGAACTCGTCGAGCGCGTCGCCCCGCAGCCCACCCGTGAGGAGCGGCGCGACCGGCTCGCGGCGGCCCTGCGCGCCATGGCCGCCGCCGGGCTCACCGGCGGTCACGCCATGGACGCCAACGGCGACAGCCTCGAACTCGTCGCGGAGCTGGCCGAGGCGGGCGAGCTGCCGCTGCGGCTGCGGATCGCCCCCTGGTGCCAGCCCGGCACCGACGCCGACGGAGTGCGCGCCCTGATCGAGCAGCAGGGCACGGGCGGCCGGCTGTGGGAGGTAGCCGGGGTCAAGATCTTCATGGACGGGACCATCGACAACGGCACCGCCTGGCTGGAGCAGCCGGACTGCCACGGCGAGTCCCGGCACGCCTTCTGGCCGGACCCCGAGGAGTACACCCGCCTCGTGGCCACCCTGCACCGGGCGGGCGTCCCCACCGCCACCCACGCCATCGGTGACGCCGCCGTACGTCACGTGCTGGACGCCGTCGAGAAGGCGCAGGCCGAGTTCGGGCCCGGGCCGCGGCACCGGGTGGAGCACATCGAGACCGTCCCGGACGACACGCTGCGCCGCTTCGCCGAACTGGGCGTGGTGGCCTCCATGCAGCCCACCCACTGCTGCGACTTCACCCGCGCCGACCACACCGACAACTGGTCCCGCCGCCTGGGCGAGCCGCGTGCCTCGCACGCCTGGCGCTGCCGCGACCTGCACGACTCGGGCGCGGTGGTGGCCCTCGGCTCCGACTGGCCCATCGCCCCCTTCCCGCCGCTGGGCGTCATGGCGGGCGCGGTCCACCGCCGCCCGTCCCGTGACCTCACCCAGGCCCCGCACGGCCCGGAGCAGGCGCTCACCGCCCTGGAGGCGCTGCGCGGAATGACCGTCAACGCGGCGTACGCGGCCGGTGAGGAGGACGCGGCGGGCCGGCTCGCCGTCGGCCACCGCGCCGACCTGACGGTCCTGGCCGCCGACCCGCTGACGGTCCCGGCGACGGAACTGGCCGACGTGCCGGTGCTGCTGACGGTGGTGGACGGCGCCCCGACACACCGCGCCGCGGAACTGTGAGACGCCGCCCGGCCCTCCCCCGGGAACCCGCGTGACCGCGAACGGTTTCGGGACGCGCTACCCGGACATACACTGAGCGCCCCCGAAAATAGCCCTGACCAGCAGGAAGACAGCCCACAAGGCAGTCCGTCACCGTAGGGAGCCACCGGGTGTTCTATTACGTGCTCCGGACGTTGGCGTCAGACGTTGCTGGTCGTCGCGGCGCTCGGCAAGGGCGGACGAGGTCCTTGGTGGCGTGGTGGCGGCTGGAGTAGCCGAGGGGCAGGATCCGCTCGTACTCGAAGGGGACGCAGGTGGGGTGGAGCCGGACCAGGGCTGCGCGGCGGGCGGCGACTTCGGCGAGTTGGGCTTCGGGGCGGGTCATCGCGGTCGGGACTCCCGCATGTGTATGAGTTGTCGGGCCCCGCGCCCCCCTCTGATGATCCCCTATCTGGTGATTGTGCTTCTCTGGGCCAGGCGGGGGGTGCCATCCTGCGCCGCATGAGACGCGTGCGTGCAGGGGTGAGGGCCGCGGCCTGGGTGGCTGTGGCGTTAATGGTGTCGGGGTGTGGAGGCGCGGGGCCCGCGGACGGGGACCCGATGCCTGAGGATCTGGGCGTGGTGGAACCGGAGGAGCCTCCGTTCGACGATTCGACCGTGCCGGAAGAAAAGAAGTCCTACCCGGCGACGAAGGAAGGCGACTTCGACAAGCTGGCGGACGAGAAAGGATGGGCGGTCGACTCGATCTACGAGTCGGCGTCGGCGTACGTGGCGGACATCTGTGTGTCGATGACGTCGCAGCAGGGGTATGGCACGGATCCGGGCGGTTGGCTCGCGGAACGTGTGGAGGGCGACCAGCCGGCCCTTCTGCGGGCGGGGATGCCGAAGTTGTGCCCGAAGTGGTCGAAGGTCGCGCTGCGGGCGTTGGACGGGGACTACGTGTGGACCTACCCGGACGACACGTATGTGGTGAAGGCCAAGCCTGCGAGGCCGGACCCGCTCGACGAGGAGGAGGGCCCGCCGGAGATCGGCCCGGGCACGTACCGAGTCACGGGCCAGCTCGAGAACTGTTACTGGGAGCGCACCAGCCGGTCCGGAGAGATCATCGCCAACGACTTCGCGACATCGGCGCAAGAGATCACGGTGCGGATCCGGGCGTCGGACGGGCAGTTCACGTCGCGGGACTGCGGGACGTGGAAGCCGGTGCAATAGCTGGAGGGCAGCCCGGTTATCAGGTTGATCAGTGATCCGACCGCAGCGTCGGATCACTGACGATTTGCGAGTTACCACGGTGGTAAGCCTCCCGACGCGGACGTTGGGTCGCTTACGTGCGAAGGCCCCACAGCCGGGAGGTGACTGCGGGGCCTTCTGGTTCTCGACGGCAGGGGGATGCCGCCGGGGTGGATAGGCCGGTAACCGCCTCCCGCGGGAAGAGGTGCGGCGGTGGTTCGGTGCACGGCCCGAAAAAAACTTCACGTGGGCGCGGGGACACCGGACGCGGAGACGTCCCGGGAGTCAGGTCTGCTTGGCGGTGGGGGGTTCGTCGGAATCTCGCAGGAACCGTTCGAGCGCTCCTTGCAGGATGTCGGGTTGTTCCAGGTGGAGGTCGTGTCCCGTCCCGAGGACGCTCATGGCTACCGTTTCGGGTCGTTGCTGGAGCATCCTGCCGGATTCCTCCGGAGCGATGATCCCGGATTGGCCAAGCACGACCAGCGTCGGGCAGGCGATGCTTGCCCACTCGTCCCAATAGGAACGCTGGGCGTTCTCGGCCAGTGAGTCGACCAGCACATCGCGGTCGAAGCGCGGCCACCACGCGCCGTCACGTTCTTCCAGTCCGGCGGCCCAGCCCTCGCCGACCGGGCCGTGGCCGAGGAACGCTGCGGCAGCCTCTCTCGATGGGAACGGGGTCGGCCACGAGTCGAGCCATCTGCCGATCTCGGCGGGAACAGCAGGACTCGACCCGCCGGGTCCTGCCTCGACAAGCACGAGTGCGCGGACGAGGTCGGGATGTGCGGCGGCGGTGAGCATGGCGGTATGGCCGCCGAGCGACTGGCCGATCAGGGCGGGCTGCCGGAGGTCCAGTTGGTCGATGACCGCGACGACATCGGCGATGTATGCGGCGCGCGAGCGGTCTTGAGGGTGCCGCTCGCTGGCGCCGTGGCCGCGCTGGTCGACTGCGACGACACGGTGCCGGGGGCTTAGGTGTTGGGCGATCGCATCCCATTCGCCCGCGTGGCCGGCCAGTCCGTGCAGCAGGACGGCAGGGGGCTGTGTCCCGCCCCAGTCGCGGCAGGAGATGCGTACGCCGTCGCGCACAACGGTGCGCTCGGACCAGGTCATGTGGTCCCCTCAAGGGTGTGTCGGATGCGGTGTGGCAGCATCGGTCAACGGTAGGCGGCGGGGAAGGCCTGGACGCCGGTGGTGGCGTAGTAGGACCTGCACGAGGCGAACCTGCGCAAGGCCGACGCCCGCGGCGCGGTCTTCCACCGCGCCGACCTCCACATAGCCGACTTGCGCGGCACCGACCTGAGCACCGCCAACGCCGTGGGTCCATCCCCGCGTGCGCGGGGAGCAGTGAGTTCTCCGTTCAGCCGTCGATGCGGCGGAGAGTCCATCCCCGCGTGCGCGGGGAGCAGTCCGCCTACCGGCGCACGAATCCGCAGTTTTCAGGTCCATCCCCGCGTGCGCGGGGAGCAGGTCGGCAAGGGCTGGGTCATCGCCGCCGTCGTGGGTCCATCCCCGCGTGCGCGGGGAGCAGCTGACCCCCAGACACCCGCCCGAATCACCCCAGGGTCCATCCCCGCGTGCGCGGGGAGCAGCCGAAGCCTCCGGCGAGATTCCCGCCCGTCCCGGGTCCATCCCCGCGTGCGCGGGGAGCAGATACGCACGATCGGGGATAACCTCATTGCGGTGGGTCCATCCCCGCGTGCGCGGGGAGCAGCCGGAGGGGCCTGGTCTCTTGGCCCGGAACGCGGGTCCATCCCCGCGTGCGCGGGGAGCAGATACGCACGATCGGGGATAACCTCATTGCGGTGGGTCCATCCCCGCGTGCGCGGGGAGCAGCCGGAGGGGCCTGGTCTCTTGGCCCGGAACGCGGGTCCATCCCCGCGTGCGCGGGGAGCAGTCGAACTTCGTCCGCCGGTCGGCCAGCCACTGGGGTCCATCCCCGCGTGCGCGGGGAGCAGGTTCAGCGCTGGTGGGGAATCTTCGGCTCGGGGGGTCCATCCCCGCGTGCGCGGGGAGCAGTGGGTCGCCGCCTCCCCCTTGGAGGTGATCAGGGGTCCATCCCCGCGTGCGCGGGGAGCAGTGGTCGACGCCGCCGCCGACGCCGGGATGCTCGGGTCCATCCCCGCGTGCGCGGGGAGCAGCGGGCTGCTTACTCTCATCCCAGAATCCCCCCGGGTCCATCCCCGCGTGCGCGGGGAGCAGGCTTCCTGAACTGGGGATTCATGGCGACCGGCACTCACTTTGAACCACTTTCACGACTTCCGACATTAGGGATAATTACTCCTTCTCTACTTGCCAAAGCGACGGCGTTTCGATGCCTTGCTCCACCCCGGCCTCCCATTCCGTTCAACCACCGGCTGGGGCCCCCTCTCGTTCGGGCGGCGGATCAGGGTCAGGCCTTCGTGGTCAGTGGGGTGCCAGGCGTGGTCGTGGGTGCGAAAGGTGAAGCCCTGTTCGTTGTTGGTGGTGTGGGCGAGCAGTGCGCGGCCTTGGTCGGCGTATTGCCGGACTTCGTCCCACAGCGCGTCGCGGACTCGTGCGGAGGGGTTGCCGATGAAGACGCCGGCGGAGATTTCAAGCATCCAGCGGGTGAGGAACCCGCGCAGGCCCGGTGGACAGCTGGTCAGAACGATGACGGTCACCAGATGTTCGCCCCGTCACCGTAGTTGCGGCCTGCGGCCACTTCCCAGCCGGCGTCGCTCTGAAGGGTGACGGTGTCGGCGTCGAAGTCCCCGGTGCGGCGGGGGCCGGGCGGGGTGGTGTCTTCGGGAAGGAGGAGGGCTTTGATGTCGTCGACACAGCGGTCGAGGAGAGAGCAGTCGTTGATGCGGTCGCGCAGGGCGCGCCGTGTGCGGGGGCCCACGTCTTCCTCGTCTTCCGCCGCGATGTCGAAGGCCAGGGGAATGCCGATCTCGGTTTTGTAGAGATCGGCGATGTCCAGGACGAAGGAGAGTTCGTGGCCGGAGTGGACGAAGCCGAGGGCGGGGCTGCAGCCGAGAGACATCACGACGGCGTGGGCGATGCCGTACATGCACTGAGCGGCGGCGGTGATCGCCTGGTTGACCGGATCGCCGCTGGTGAAGTCGCCGGGGGTGTACCTCCGGCCCCGCCAGGGAACTCCGGTGCGAGCGGACTGGGCGCGGTAGCAGTCCTTGACGCGCTGGCCTTCTCTGCCGAGGAGTTCGCGCCGGGTCAGGCCTGCAGGGTCTTCGTGCGGGAAGCGGAGCCGGTACATGGCACGGGCGACCGCAACGCGGGAACGGGCGTTGGCCCACTGGACCGCCTGTGCTTCTGCAAGGGCGGAGGAGCGGGTCAAGGCCCGGCCCGCCGCGTAGTAACGGACGCCGTACTCGCCGACCCAGATCACCGCGGCACCGGTTTCACCGAGGACGCTCATGGCCTGGTGGGTGATGCGGGTGCCGGGCCCGAGGAGGAGGGGATGTGGGTGGTGCCGTTGGCGTCTTCCGCGGTGATGGCGTTGGCGTCCCGGTGGACGACGCATCTCTCCAGGTAGACGTAAGAGACGCGGTCACCCGTTCGGGTGAGCTGGCGTGGAGTGAGCGCGGTGCGCCGGCCGACGGTCGTCACCGCGCTACCGGGCCGGAGTGAGGGCGAGCGGGGCGAGAGTCATCAGACCACAGCCGTATGCCTTGGCCTTGCCGAGACCGTGGGTGAGGGTGTGGCGCAGGAGTTGCGGATCGGTGACTTCGAGGCGGCCGTCGAAGGTAACGGTGACCAGGGTGACAGCGGCGCGCTTGACACCGCGTACGGCAGGGGACTTGGCGAAGGACAGGCCGCGTTGGTCGCGGACCACCAGCTCGTACCGGTCGCCGTGGCGGGGGTGGCCCTGGTGGGTGGTTCCGGCGGGCAGCAGCCGTGCTCCCTCGGGCTTTTCGAGGATGCGGAAGCCGGCGCGTTCCTGTTGCTTGAGCAGCCAGCCCATCTGGTGGACCGGGTTGATGTGCGCGGTCCGTTTCGTCGGTGCGCCGTCCTTGTTGCGGACGGAATGCACCGGGTTGGCGGTGAGCCGGAACGCCCAGATGCCGCCTTTGTCGAGGCGGTCCAGGAGGGGGGTGTAGGGGCGGGTCTCCCAGCCCGGGGTGGCGGGGCCGGCCGCGAGTGCGGGCCAGCCGGCCTGCTCCACCAGGTGGGTGAGGTCGGGCCGGTCAGGACTGACGACGTACAGGAACACCTCGGCGCGGGCGTTGTGGTCCAGACGCCACAGGACCCGTGGCCCGGAATTGCCCACCTGCTGATCCGGGGCGGCCGGGAGCAGGGCGGGGAAGGCGCTCATGACGGCCGCGTGTAGGGACTGGGGTGAGGAGAGCAGGCGGCGGGCTCCGGTGCGCGCGGTATTGATACGGAAGCGGGTCAGGTGCATCAGGTGCTCTCCTCCAGAGCGGCGAACGGATCATGCGGGAGCTCAGGACTCGCCCGGCCCTTTCCTCGGCCAGGGTCAGACAGCGCGGCGAACGGGTCGTGCACCGGCACGGAACGGACCGGGGTGGGGCTCGGCCGCAGAGCGGGGCGGGGGTTGGGTGCCTGCACGGTCGTGCTGAACACGGTGCGCAGGGTGTGCTTGCGGTGGGCCGCGTCGAAGCTGATCGGCTGGTCGCGCAGGAGGTCGCCCTTGGTGGTCCCGGGGGCGGCTTCCAGCAGCAGAGGCAGCTGGACGGTGGACTGGCGGTGCCGTTGGCGATACCAACCGGACGCCTGCCAGTTCGTTTCCATGAACGCCTGTGCCAGCTCGGCGTTGTCGTGTTGGGCGAGTACGAGCTGTCCGGTCGGCGGGCAGGAGCGGCGGCCGAGGAAGGGCGGGTAGACGGGGTTACGCAGCGCCTCGCACAGCTCGGCAAGCAGCGCGGTGTCGCCTTCGAGGGCGGCAACGAAGACGGCGTCTGCGAGATAGAAGCGCTCGGACAGCGGCATGGCCTTGTCGGTGACCTGGTGGTGGGCAGTCTGGAAGTCCCTTACACGGGTACCGGGTTGGTCGATGCGAACCCCGAAGCGCAGCGCTGCGAGGCACGCCAGGGCGTCGTCGTCTCCGCGTGGGATGCCTCTGGCGGCGGCGAGCATGCCGATGACGCCGCTCTTGGTCGGTGCGGACTCGGTCGTACGGCGGGTGAAGCGGGCAGTGGCCCCCCAGGACTGGAGGGGGCCGGCCAGCCTCAGCGTGAGCACACTCATGAAGGCGTGTCCGCTCCGTCCAGGCGGTCGGCGACGGCCTGGCCGACGGAGGCGACGAGTGTGCTCAGTTTGTCGGTTTTTTCGCCGAGTTGGGCGAGCGCGGTGGTGTTGGAGCCGACGTGCAGCACCCAGGTGCGGGTGGTGTCCTCGTCGCCGTATGCCCTCTCGATGTCGGGTACGTATGCGGCGAGGCGCTCAGCGGCCTCGCGTACGTGTCCGCCGCTGTGGTCACCGGTGACGGGCTCTTCGAAGGCCGCTGCGTAGCTCATCGGGCGGGTGGTGCGGAGCTTGACGACGACCGCGTCGGGGAGGGTGTGGTTGCCGAAGGTGTTGATCTTGCCGGTGGGCAGGGACTCCACGAAGCTCTGCACGAACGCCTCGACGGCGCGGCGGACCGGGGTACTGAGCGGCTCGCCCTCTTGCAGGCCCTGGCCCAGGTTGTCGGCGAGTTGATGGATGCCGACGGCCGCGTACCGGTAGAGAGTGGCGGAGTTGAACTCGACACTGCCGATCATTCCGGCGCCGGGCTCGGCGTCGGTGTTCTGGTCGTCGACGGCGGTGTAGTAGTCGGACTCGTTCTCCACCCGGTGCACGCTGATCGCGTGGGCGACCTGGACGGCGGCGTCGACGTTGATGTCGGCGGAGTCGGCGACCATGCGGCCGAAGAGCGCGATGTCGACCGAGTGGAGGGTGTCGGCGATCTCCTTGGCGCGGGCCTTGTTCTTCTTGTCCCTGAGGTAGGCCGTGATGTCGTCCGCCCCCTGGACCGCGAGGTCGGCGAGACCGTCGAGCTGGCGGGCGCTGAGAAACATCAGGTACTTCGACCGCGGTGCTGTCTCCTGCCCGGACTCCTCGTCCTTGGCGTTCCGCTTCGGTGCCTCGATCTTGGAGCCAGTGGCGCCCTCGATCACCGCAGCCGCCACATCAAGCGCCGCCGTGTCCTCCAGAGAAGGTTCACGCTCGGTGATCCGTGCTGCCAGGATCTCGGCGACCTTCTTGGTACGTACGCCGAGTTCGTTCGGGTCGAGCAGGTGCTCGTCGCCGAAGTAGGTGCGGATGGCGCGCTTCCATGCCTGGCTGGAGACCCGGGCCCGGCGCACTCCCCCGTAGACGGCCGACTTCGGTGCGCCGGTGTCGTCGCGGTTCAGGTTGCTGGGCGGCACGGTCTGCAGGGCGTGCACGTCGAGGAAGTAGCGGTTCACGAAGCGTCCTTGTCGTTCGAGGCGAGAATGTCGTCGTCGCCGGAGCCGGTCTGTGCGTCGGGCCCGGTGGTCTCGTCGTTCTCCGGTGTGGGGGCGGACTGGAAGGAGCGACCCCACTCCCGGCGGACGAGGTCCCGTCCGCCGGGCTGCTGCCACTGAAAGAGCTGTCCGGCCAGGAGCCCGTAATCGAGGGGTACTTCCGCCTCGCGCAGCAACAGCACGATCTCCCGCAGCCGCACCGACAGGGCCTCTGTGTCCGGTGCGCTGCCTGCCCGTACGAGCCGCTTGAGAATGGTCTGGTCGACTTCTCCAGGCTTCATCAACCGGCGGACCGCCGCACCGAGTCCGGCCCGGCTCCCCCGGGAACTGTCCCGGCGGTGCATTCCGCTTCCCCGGGACTGCTGGTGGAGGGCCCACAGGGTGAGGGCGGTGTGCACCGCGTCCTCAGCAGCGGAAAGATCCGCCTCCCGCAAGGCATGGCCACCGCCCGCCGGAGCGTCGTACAACGCACTGGTGTCAACCAGCCCCAGCAGATCGATGACCTGTCCGAAGGTTTTGCCTGCACCCCGGCTCAGGCGTGCGCGCGCCCCCACGCTGACGGAGTCGTCGCGCAGATAGCCGCTCTGCAACGGCCGGATGAGTTCCGCGGTGACCTCGCCGACCCGCTTGCGGGCGTGGGTGAATCCGGTGGCTCGGGTCGTCATGGGGGCTCCTTCGGCAGCGGGCCGGGTGTCTGCTGTCCCGTCGGTGTCCGGGGTGCGGCGGAAGGGGTTGCTGAGGCACTTGTCAAGGCGCAGGCGGAACCACTTGTCGGCGTGGGCGGAGTTGCGCCACTCCGCGCCCTTCGGGCCCGTCACGATCCGGCCTTCCCAGGCCGCGTCCCCGGTGTCGCAGAGCAGTCCCTCGCCGACCCGGGCGATGATCCGGTGGACGTCCTGCTGCCAGTACCGGCGTTGCGCGTCCAGGTCTTCGGCCTTGGCGAGGTGGGACAACCACGTGCGGTACGGGGCGTCCAGGGCCGCGAAGCCGCGGTCGCGGGCGGCCGCCCGGGACCCCTCGTGGTCGGCCCCCACCGCCCGTGCGAGGTCGCTGGCGAGATCACCAAGTGCCTTGACGGCTTCGTCGGCCTCGTGGACGGCGTCGATGGCCTGCTGCCCGTACTCGCGGTCCTGGCGGTGCAGCAGGACCACCGCCATGGCGACGCGGTCGTCGACGACTTCGTCGATCACCGATTGTTGCGTGCCGTACGCCGCACCCACGACATGCGCCCGGATCAGGAACCCGCGCTCCAGCTCCCCGCCGGTGACGAGCTGGGCGATCCACTCGAAGATCCCGGGCCGCAGATACCGGGCGGCCTCGGAAGTCTGGACACCCTCCGCCTTGCCGGCAATAAGGGATTCGAGTCCACGCCAGGCAGCCCGCGCAGGATCGTGCTCACGCGGCAGGTAGACAACGGCTTCCTTGCGCTTCTTCTCCTGCGCCGGGCTGCGCCGCCAGGCCGTCATCGTTTCATGGGTGTGCATGTTGTGCGCGGGCAGCGGATCGCCATACCCCAGGACGACGCCGTGCACGCTGTCGGCGTCGTAGTGCAGCCGCACCCGCCGGCTCTGCCAGGTGTACAAGTCCCGTACTCCGGACGGCCGTCGGTCACCGCCGGCACCGGGGCCGCACGGTGCGCGTCGCCATGCCGGGCGGTCGTCATCACCGAAGTGCAGCCCTGAGGTGTCGGCGGCGACCAGGTTCAGAAGCAGCGTCTCACGCAGAGTGCGCCCCTCGGCATAGACCCCGCCGAGGGCTCCGGCCCATCCCACGCCCTGGGGGTAGACCTTGCCTCCCTTGACCCGCTCGTCGTCCACCGCACCGGTTTTGATGCCAGAGGTGTCGTAGGCGTGTGCGTGGACAAGCCAGCGGGCGGCTTCCGCGAAGCCGAGCCGGTCCACGGTGGGCCTCCGAGAGCTGAAGAAGGGGTCACCGTTGGGGACATCAGCGACGATCCGGTTGAGGGAGGACACCTCGTCCTTCGCCGTACGCAACCCCGCCACCTGGAAGAACGGCGCCTGCGGGTGCAGCAGGTCAAAACGTTCACGGTGGGCGTCGAGGTAGGCAGGCACCTTCGCGAAGCAGTCGCGATCCGCCCACAGTTCGCCCCATTCCTCGCTGTCCGTGGGGCCGTCGAGGGCGTCGTGGCACACCGCCAGCAGCAGGCGCAGCAGCGCGAACTCCTGGGTAGGCAGGTCCCCGGCCAGCTTGTGCAGTTCATCGGCCTGGGCCAACACCTCCCGCAGCGAGAGTTCGTCCGATGTTCCGTCAAGGCGCAGGACCGGCAGCCACGGGCGGGCGGTCAGGTCGAACGACAACACCCGACCGCCTGGGGCCGTTTCACTGGCTTCGGTCACTGGTCACCTCCAGTCCGTCGCTCTTGCTGTACCGGAGGCGAAAGCCTGCCAGGTGGGTCTGACAGTCGGCGTCCAGCGCAAGAATCAGCTGACCGGCGAGCCAGTGGCTGTCCTTGCCCTGCCAGGCGTGCACGTACAGTTCCTCCAGTTCGATGATCGCCCGGTCCATCACCTTCGGGTCGCAGAACTGAATCGGCAGCCGCAGTCCGCACCCGGCTGCCGCCCGCGCGGCCCGCGGGGCGGGGGCACGGTCCTGCGGCAATTCGAGACCGCCCCGCCCGTTCTCCAGCCACGGCAGAGTCGCCAGCGAACCGTCCGCCCGCCGCTGTACGACAATGACCTCCAGGCTCTCGGTGCTGTCACGCACCTGGGCCCGGCCCGCCCGGGTGTCGTCCGCGTCCCCCGCACCCGCCGCGACCCAGCCGACCAGCGAGCGGCCGGGCCGGCCCACTGCGCCGAGCCGGAACTTCTCCGCGCTGTCCGCCTGCCGTGCACGATGGCGCTCGTGCTGCTCCCACGCCGAGGTCATCGCTTCACCCCACGCGGTGGGACCGACCGCCGCCTCGCCATAGGCCTCTTGTACGAGCGGGCTGATGTCCTGCGGCAGCCGCACCGGCCGCCCCGCCTCCAGATGCGGAAGGAGGACGGCTGCCGCGCGCAACAGCGCATACCTGCCGTACACCGCCACCGAACCCCTGATCGGGACGGGCACCCCGTCACGCCAGTCGACGCCGGTGACCAGGCATCGGGCAGTACGCAGCCGCCGGGGCAGGTCCGCCTCCCTCTCCCCGCGCTGGTGGCGGTGCAGGCGCCCCATTCGCTGCAACAGGAGGTCGACCGGGCACAGGTCGGTGACCAGCAGGTCGAAGTCGACGTCGAGCGATTGCTCGGCGACCTGGCTGGCCACGACGATGTGCCGCCCGGGGCGCTCGGACGTTTCCGGGGGCCCGAACCGGCTCAGCAGCCCTGCGTCCTTCGCTGCCCGGTCCACATCCACGAACCGTGAGTGCGCCACGGTGACATGCTCCTCACCGAAGCACTTGCGGAGCACCTGGGCAGCCTCCAGTACCCGGCTGACCGTGTTGCGTACGACCAGAACGCAACCGTCGCCTTCAAGTTCCCTCTTCAGCCGGTCTGCCAGAACCTCCACGTCCTCCTCGACCCGCTCCAGACGCACCTCACCGCTTCGCCCGGACACCCCCGGCCGCTCCACGACCGGAGCCTCCCCACGTGCCACCGCGGTCAGCAGCGGATACCCCTCGGCCTGTGCCACTTCCTCGAACTCCTCAGCCCCCGGGGCAGCCCCCGCGTATGCCTCGGCGAGCTCCCGGCGGCGGCCGGCGGGCAGCGTCGCGGACAGCACCACGACCGGCACTCCGTACGCGCCCAGCCAGGACAGCACCCGGTCGAGATAGACGCTCATGTACGTGTCGTAGGCGTGCGCCTCGTCGATGACGACGACCTTCCCGGCCACCGCGAGATGCCGCAGCATCAGATGCCGGCTCTTCAGCCCCGCGAACAGCAACTGATCGATCGTCCCCGCGACGAATGACGCCAGCATCGCCTTCTTCCGCCCGTGCAGCCAGGCATGCGCGATCAGCTCCGCCGGCGCCGCCTGCCCCTGGCTCGAAGGCGTCCAGTCCGGCACCTCCGCGTCGACATCCACCGCGGCGACCTGCTGGCGCCCCTCACGCACCAGGCCGGTAAACCTGTCGTTCAGCGCGGCCTTGGAATGCGCCAGCAGTACGGAATAGCGGATCCCCTCCTCGGCGGGCAGCCGCTCCAGCCAGTCCAGCAACCGCGGGAACATGGCGTTGCCGGTGGCCATGGTGGGCAGCGCGAAGAACACCCCGCCCGCTCCCGACCGTGCGGCGAAGGTCTCAGCCACGGCGAGCGCGGCCTCCGTCTTTCCCTCCCCCATCGGCGCCTCGATCACCATCAGCCCCGGCACCACCGTCGACCGCGCCAACCGGACTGCTGCTTCCTGCACCGGCCGCACCTTCGCCCCGGGCGGTAACGCGAACCTCGCGGCGAACAACTCCTGGACACTCCCAACCGGTTCGGCGGGCTGCCAGGGCGGCGTCAGGTTCAACCCCCGCCAGGCCGCAGCGATCCGCTCCTCGCCGCTGCGGGGGCTCTCCTGCGGAAAGTACGGAAAAAGGTCGGGATTGCTGGCGATCCAGTCGGCCAGGATCACCACCGCGCCGAGCAACACCTGCACCGGCTGGGAAATCTTCACCGCCCGCCACCCAGCGAGCAGTCCACCGACCCCGTACTCCTCGGCACACGCGTCGAGCAGTTCCTCCTGCGCCCGGCGCCACACTGCGCGGCTCGCCCCACGCGTACGCACCAGGTGCGGGTGCGCATCCAGGTCCGTGATCTGCAGATGATCCGGCGGCACCCCGTGGTGGCCCCCGACGACCACCGCAAACTGCTCGCTCTGCCGACCCGCCCACCCGTACCGCCCCTGGAGCCACTCCCCCAGCAGCAGCTGCCCCGCCAACGCGTGCGGTCCCAATTTCCGCTCCGGACCGTACGCACGCTGCGTACGCATCTCCAACCCCTGCCCACGCATCACATCGGCCAGCGAATCCACCTGGCAGGCAAAGGCCGGCGTCGCCTTCCCGATGTCGTGCACCGCAGCCAGCCACACCAACAACCGCCGCGCCTCCGCCTCCCCGCCCGGCAACGAACCGGCCACCAGCGCCCGTACGTTCGTCGGCAGCCACTCGTCCCACACCAGCCCCGCGACAGCCGCACTGTCCTCCATATGCCGCCACAAGGGCAGCCACCCCTCACTGCCCCGGTCATACTTCGCCCACACGGCCCGCGCCGGCTCCGCCAGCCGCGCCCAGAGCCCCGAACGGGACTCACCCTCAACGGTCATAACCTGATCAGTACAGGCAAATCCCGCCCCCTGTACGCAGGTTGGCGAAATCACCCGTACCGCCGCCCCTGCTGGTACAACGCAGCACCGGCCGGGCCACGACGTACGATGGCCTCCTCAAGCCACTCACCAGCAGGCAAGAACAGAACTGACCTTATGTACAATTTGTCCGGAACGGCGAAAGTGGTCGAGAACCACCGTTCTCAGCCGTAAAGCCGCAGTTCAGGAAGACTGCTCCCCGTGCACGCGGGGATGTTCCCCCGCCAGGGCTGAATTCCCCTCCACCGAGGGACTGCTCCCCGTGCACGCGGGGATGTTCCCAGAACTCACTGACGGAAGCCGACGGAAAAAGCCTGCTCCCCGTGCACGCGGGGATGTTCCCTCGGCGGGCTGGTCGGCCGGGGTGAGCGGTGGCTGCTCCCCGTGCACGCGGGGATGTTCCCTCTCCCAGCGCCGCGAGGGCGGCAGCGCCGCGCTGCTCCCCGTGCACGCGGGGATGTTCCCGAGCACGGGAGACTCGCGTCATGAGCAGCACGCTGCTCCCCGTGCACGCGGGGATGCTCCCGCCGACGTCCTGTCGCCGTACAGCCCCGAGGACTGCTCCCCGTGCACGCGGAGATGTTCCCACCCCCGAGGGCACTGTCCACCTCCAGAGGACATGCCCACCCCGGAGCTGCCGGTCACCCTCGACATGCCGGACAAGGTCACCGACTACCTCCGCACCACTGAGCTGAAGCCCGCCGAGCGCGTCGCACTCGACCAGGGGACGACCGTACGGCGCGGCCAGGGCTACACCCTGCGCGTCACCACCGTCCCCGCCGTGCGCCGAGGACTCCTCGCCCGCTGCCAGCCGCTCGACGGCGTCCAGGGCGCCCCGGCGGTTCCGGTCCGGCGCAAGGCTCGCAGCCGACCCAAGCCGCTCGCGCTTCCAGCCGGGGACGAGTCGGTTGGCCCTGCCCCCAGCGCAGCTGAATGCCGGTGTCAGATGTCTCCGCGAAGAACTGCTGCACCATCAGTTAAGTCAGCGTGAGGTCAGCATTGGTACGACGAAAGATGGTTACACGAGGCTATGCCTGTACATACACTAAACACCCCCGAAACAGCCTCTGACCAGCAAAAACCTAGTTCTCGCAGCGGTAGGGTAGCGTAGGGAGAAACCGAGTGTTCTATTACGTGCTCAAATATGTCGTTCTCGGACCGCTGTTGAGGATTCTCTTCCGGCCGCGGATCGAAGGGCTGGAGCACGTTCCCGAGAGCGGGGCGGCGATCGTCGCGGGAAATCACCTGTCGTTCTCCGATCACTTCCTGATGCCCGCCGTGCTCAAGCGGCGGATCACCTTCCTCGCCAAGGCCGAGTACTTCACCGGGCCCGGCCTGAAGGGGCGGCTGACGGCGGCGTTCTTCCGCAGCGCGGGGCAGATCCCGGTGGACCGGTCGGGCAAGGAGGCCGGTAAAGCGGCCGTGCGGGAGGGGCTCGGGGTGCTCTCCAAGGGCGAGCTGCTGGGGATCTACCCCGAGGGGACGCGCTCGCACGACGGGCGGCTCTACAAGGGCAAGGTGGGGGTCGCGGTGATGGCGATCCGGGCGGGCGTGCCCGTGGTGCCGTGCGCGATGGTGGGGACCTTCGAGATCCAGCCGCCCGGACGGAAGATCCCCAAGGTGAAGCGGGTGACCATCAAGTTCGGGGAGCCGCTGGACTTCTCCCGGTACGCCGGGATGGAGGACGAGAAGACCGCGCTGCGGGCCGTCACCGACGAGATCATGTACGCCGTCCTGGCACTGTCCGGACAGGAGTACGTGGACCGCTACGCCGCCGACGTGAAGGCCGAACAGGCGGAACAGGGAAGGAAGTTCCCCCGGATCCGGCGTTGAGGCGCGCGGGTCGTGAAGCGCGGGACGCGGGTCGCGGGTCGCGCGGCACAGCGCAGGGGCGGCCGGTGGGAGAGCACCGGCCGCCCCGCTGTGCGTAACGGGCCGTCGGGTCAGTGCCGCTGACGGGCCGTTACGGCTTGGGGGTCGCGTGCGGGGCGCACGTCGACTCCTTCGGGCCGGCCTTGCCGGTGAGGAGGTAGCCCTCGACGCGCGGGTTGATGCACGGGTTGACCAGGTTGGTCACGCCGTGCGATCCGGCGTCCTTCTCGATGAGAAGGCTGGAGCCCTGGAAGCGCTTGTGCAGCTCGACGGCGCCCTTGAACGGGGTGGCGGCGTCCCGCGTGGCCTGCACGATCAGGACCGGCGGCAGTCCGCGCCCGGTCCTGACCTCCACCGGGGTGTTCTGCTTGGTGGACCAGGTGGCGCACGGCAGGTTCATCCAGGCGTTGGACCAGGTCAGGAACGGGTACTTCTCGTGCAGCCGGGAGTTGTCCCGGTCCCACTTCTGCCAGTTGGTGGGCCACTTGGCGTCGGCGCACTCCACGGCCGTGTAGACCGCGTTGCCGTTCTCGCTGGCGATGTTGCCCTGGATGTCGGTCAGGTCGGGCGAGGCCGCCTCGACGACCGGCTTCGGGTCGCCCGCCGCGTACGCGCTGAGCGCCTTGGCGACCGGCACCCACGAGGAGTCGTAGTACGGGGCGCTCTGGAAGAAGCCGATCAGCTCGGCCGGTCCGATGACCCCGCCGAGCGGCTTCTTCTTGGCGTCCGCGCGCAGCTTCTGCCACTGGGCCTCGACCTGTCCCCGAGTGGTGCCCAGGTGGAAGACCGCGTCGTTCTTGGCGACCCAGTCCTGCCAGTCGTTCCAGCGCGTCTGGAAGGCGATGTCCTGGTTGAGGTTGGCCTGGTACCAGATGTTGTCGCGCGAGGGGTCGACGACGCTGTCGACGACCATGCGGCGCACGTGCGACGGGAAGAGCGTGCCGTAGACCGCGCCCAGGTAGGTGCCGTAGGAGACGCCCACGAAGTTGAGCTTCTTGTCGCCGAGCGCGGCCCGGATGACGTCCAGGTCGCGGGCGGTGTTCGGGGTGGTCATGTGCGGCAGCATCCAGCCGCTCTTCTCGGCGCAGCCGTCCGCGTACTCGGCGGCCAGCTTGCGCTGGGCGCGCTTGTCGGCCTCGCTGTCGGGCACCGGGTCGGCCTTGGGCGCCTTGACGTACTCCTGCGGGTCGACGCAGGAGATCGGGGTGGAGTGGCCGACGCCGCGCGGGTCGAAGCCCACGAAGTCGTACGCCTTGGCCGCGCCCGCCCAGATGGCGTTCTTGCCGGTGACGCGGGCCGGGAAGCGCATTCCCGAGCCGCCGGGGCCGCCGGGGTTGTAGATGAGCGAGCCCTGGCGCTCCTGCTGGGTGCCGGTGTTGCCGACGCGGTCGACGGCCAGCTTGATCTGCTTGCCGTGGGGCTTGCGGTAGTCCAGCGGAACGGTGACCCAGCCGCACTGGATGGGCTTGGCCAGGCCCCAGTCGGCCGGGCAGTCCGTCCAGTCGACGCCCGCGCGGGCGGCCCGGTCGGCGGCGACCTTCACGCCGTACGCCTCGGCGCCTCCCCGGTCCTGGAGGCTGCTGGAGCCCTTGTTCTGCTGTACGGCGTCGGCGGTGGCGGCCGGTGCGGCCACCGCTCCGGCTATGAGTGTGCCCGCGAGCAGGGTGCCGGCAGAGCCGAGCACGGCGGTGCGTCGCACGTGGGACCTCCCCCTCAGAGTTGCGGGAGCCCTGAACCGGGCCCCGGCGGCATCCTTGCGGTTGCAGGGACACCGGGACCAGACCGTACGGGTGTTTCTTTACCGAACCAATAGCCGGTGCGCGGGGTCCGCTCAGCGGTACCGGCGGAATCTCCGCACAAGATCCTTTGTGTGGGTCCATGCATGAACCTGTCAGGGCGGGATAAGTGGATGTCCTCAACACACCTTCGCGACAAGGGAGTTCAGATGGCTACCGGCATGAGCGGCACGCACGGGCACACCCGCACGGAGACCAACTGGCTGGCCATCGGCGGTCTCGCCAGCGGCATCATCGGACTGATCTTCCTGGCCATCCTCTTCGGACCGATAGCCATTCTGCTCGGCGCACTGGCCCTGCGGCAGGCGGGCAAGGGCGGCAACGGCATGGCGAAGGCGGCCATCGTCCTGGGCATCGTGGACACCGTGATCGGCGTCGTCCTGATGCTCACCCGCGGATTCGGCTTGTTCATCGGCGGGTGACCGCTCACCCCGACGGTACGCCGTCCTTGACATCGCTCAGCGCCACGTCCAGTACCTGGCGCAGCGCCCTGGCATCAGGGGCCACCGCCGTCACCAGTACCGCCTCACCCCCCAACGGGGTCAGAACCGCGGTCTCGCCGAGCAGGCGGGGCCGCGGTTCGCTGTGTGCCGTCCCTTCCCGCACGACGAGGAGCTGACCGGTCGCGCGATGGCCGCCCAGCACCGCGCCGCCGTCCCAGCCGCCGGGCGCGCCCGGACCGTACGCCAGTTCCTGGTCGAGGAGCGGGCGTCCGGCGCGGCGCACGGTGAGGCGGGTGAAGAGGGTGCCGGTCTCCTCGCCGTGGCGGCCCAGGACCTGTTCCTCGCGCAGCACGAGGCGGGCGGAGGGGGCGAGATCGACGGTGGTGGTCATGCGCAGGTCGCTGCCCCGGGCGGAGATGAGCTGCTCGGGAAGCCAGTGCAGCTCGGCGTCCTGACCCACCGTCAGGCGCACGTCGTAGTGCGCGCGTCGGGCGAGCCGGCCCGGCAGCGCGACGGTGGCCGCCGCCGCGTCCACCGTGAGCGCCGCCCCCTCCAGGACCTCCACCTCGACGGCGAGCCGGTCGCCGCCGAGGGGTGCGCTCATCGCGCCGACGACGGTGACCCGGCTGCGGTCGGGGCCGTCCGCCGATCGCGTACGCCGCAGGGCGAGCGGTCCTTCGCCCGCCAGGACGGGGAGCCTGCCGCCCGGGGCGGCGACGACGCGGGCGGTGGCGGTGAGACTCACGCGGCGGGCACGGCGGGCGCGGTCCAGGCGGCGAGCTGCGCGCGCACCCAGTCGGCGATCGGCTTGACCTGCTCGCCGGTGGTCAACGACGTGAAGACGACGGGGAGTTCGCCGCGCTGCTCCTTGGCGTCGCGGGCCATCCGCGCCAGGTCGGAGCCGACGTGCGGGGCGAGGTCGGTCTTGTTGATGACGAGGAGGTCGGCGGTGGTGACGCCGGGGCCGCCCTTGCGCGGGATGTCGTCGCCGCCCGCCACGTCGATGACGAAGATCTGGGCGTCGACGAGTCCCTTGGAGAAGGTGGCGGTGAGGTTGTCGCCGCCGGACTCGACCAGGATCAGGTCGAGCGGACCGACCGCCTCCTCCAGGTCCTCCACCGCTTCCAGGTTCGCGGAGATGTCGTCGCGGATGGCGGTGTGCGGGCAGGCGCCGGTCTCGACGGCCTGGATGCGCTCGGGCGGCAGCACGGCCTGTCGGAGCAGGAATTCGGCGTCCTCGCGGGTGTAGATGTCGTTGGTCACGACCGCGAGGGAGAGGGTGTCGCGCAGTTCGCGGCAGAGCGCGGCGACGGTGGCGGTCTTGCCGGAACCGACCGGGCCGCCGAGCCCGATGCGCAGGGCTCGGCGGGTGCCGTCGGGGCGGTGGGCGTCGGCGCTGACGGCGGTGGCGTGGGGGCCGTGGTCGAGGTGCATGGTGCGGGCTCCTTGGCTTGCGGGGGTGGGTCTAGGAGGCGAAGAGGCGTACGGGCCAGGCGGCGTGGGCCTCCGCCGTGATGTCGAGCAGCGGGGCGGAGGCGGCGGGCAGGGCGTCGACGCCCCGGCGGGCGGCGTCGGCCGCGCGTTGGGCGACTTCGTCCATCTCGGGGGCGAGGCGGGCGAGGACGCCGGTGGCCTGGAACGGGTCGAGGCTCAGCAGCCGGACGGCCGCGGTCGCGGGCCCGCTGACGCACTCGTACACGGCACAGTGCGCGGCGTCCTCGGGCCCGAGCCCGGCGGCCCGGGCGGCGAGCCCGAGCACGACGGGCTGGTGCACCCCGCGCGGCCGGGCGGCGGCGAGCGCGTCCAGCTCCGGGGAGGGCCAGGTGGCGCGGGCGGCGCGCATCATCTGCCGCCCGAGCTTGCGGGCGGTGGCGCGCAGGGCGGGCGAGGGGGTGCGGGCGTCGGCCGCCGCGTCCAGTTCCAGCGGATCGAGTCCGGCCGCCGCGCCCGCCGCGAGTCCGGCGGCGGTGAGCCCGGCGGTGTGCAGGCGTCCCCGGCAGAACGCGGCGAGATCGCGGTGATCGGTGATCCGTCCGGCCTTGACGGCGGCCTCGGCTCCCCCGGAGTGCGCATGCCCCCCGGCCGGAAACCGGCCGTCGGCGAGGACGAGCAGGGCGGCCCGCGAGGTGGCCCCGGCGGGCGTCGCACCCGCGTGGGCCACGGCCTCGGCCCGCCGACCGGCCCCGTCGGCCCTGTCGGCTTCCGCAGGCGGGGAGGGGGTGCTCCCTGCGGGCGCGAGGGCGGCGGGCGCGGCATCCGCCCTGCCGGGGGTGCCGGGGGCGCCGTTGCCGCCCGAGGAGGACGGCTCAGCTCCGTCGGCACCGCCCGGGACGGGCGACGGCGGCGGAGGGGCCGGCCTGGCGGGGGCGGGGCGCACCGGGGCGGTGTCTTCCGGTGCGGGACGCATGTCGGCGGCCGGGGGGCGCGCGGCGGGCGGCGGTCCGTCGTGTCGGCTGCCCGGTGCCGGGCGGGTGACCGCCGCGAGCCGCTCCCCCAGCGGGGCGAGGCGTGCTCCCGGGCGGCCCGACGGGGGCCTGCCCGGCAGCGGACGCCGTCCTGCGGGGCGTACCGGTGACGGTCCGGCGGACGCGGCGTCGGGCGCCGTCACCGCGGGGCCGCCGCCCGGGGCGGCCGGCGCGGACCGCCCCGGCGGGACGCCCGCAGCCGAGGCAGGACGGCTCGGGCCCGCGTCCTCGCGGCGGCGCGCCGTGTGCGTGACGGTCGTACGGGTGCCACCATTCGCCCGGGAGGCTTCCGGAGCGACGGAGGGGACGGAGGTGTCGGGGGCACAGGAGGCATCGGGGGCGACGGGCCGTGGCGATGCGCCGCCCCGCCCCCCTGGGGACGCGGCAGGTGCGCCGCCCCGCGCCCGTGAGGGCGCAGCCGGTGCGTCTGGCGGTCCGGTGTGCGCGGCAGGGCCTTGGAAGTCCATGGTCCGGGCTCTCAGAAGAGGAAGTAGCGCTGGGCCATGGGCAGTTCGGCGGCCGGGGCCGGGTCGACGGGGTCGCCGTCGATGGTCACCGTGAAGGTGTCCGCGTCGACCTCGACCCTCGGCATCGCGTCGTTCTCCCGCATGTCCGCCTTGGTGACCCCGCGTGTGCTGGTGATCGGGGCGAAGGTCTTGCGGATGCCGTAGCGGTCGCCGAGGCGTTCGGCGATGCCGTCCTCGACGGCGGCTTCCGCGACGAAGTTGAAGGAGTTCGCGGCGGGGGCCACGCCGGTCGCCCCGTACATCGGGCGCGGCAGGACGGGCTGCGGGGTGGGGATGGAGGCGTTGGCGTCGCCCATCTGCGCGTACGCGATCTGGCCGCCCTTGATGACGAGGAGGGGCTTGACGCCGAAGAAGGCCGGTTCCCACAGGACGAGGTCGGCGAGCTTGCCGGGTTCGACGGAGCCGATCTCGTGGCCGAGGCCCTGGGCCACGGCGGGGTTGATGGTGTACTTGGCGACGTAGCGGCGGGCCCGGTGGTTGTCCGCGCGGCCGTCGCCGGGAAGGGCGCCGCGGCGCTTCTTCATCACGTGCGCCGTCTGCCACGTACGCAGGATCACCTCGCCGACGCGGCCCATCGCCTGCGAGTCCGAGGAGATGATCGAGATCGCGCCCAGGTCGTGCAGGATGTCCTCCGCCGCGATGGTGGAGGGGCGGATGCGGGACTCGGCGAAGGCCAGGTCCTCGGGGACCGCCGGGTTGAGGTGGTGGCAGACCATCAGCATGTCGAGGTGTTCGTCGAGCGTGTTGAGGGTGTGCGGGCGGGTGGGGTTGGTGGAGCTGGGCAGCACGTGCGGCTCGGAGACCACCGTGATGATGTCGGGCGCGTGACCGCCGCCGGCGCCCTCGGTGTGGTACGCGTGGATGGTGCGGCCCGCGATGGCGGCGAGGGTGTCGCCGACGAATCCGGCCTCGTTCAGGGTGTCGGTGTGGATGGCGAGCTGGGCGCCGGTCTCGTCGCAGACGGACAGGCAGGCGTCGATCACGGCGGGGGTCGCGCCCCAGTCCTCGTGGATCTTGAAGCCGAGCGCGCCGCCCCGCAGTTGGGCGTGCATCGCCTCGCGGGACATCGTGTTGCCCTTGCCGAGCAGGCCGATGTTGACCGGGCAGTGCTCCAGCCCCGCGAACATCCGGGCCAGGTGCCAGCCGCCGGGGGTGACCGTGGTCGCCTTGGAGCCCTCGGCCGGGCCCGTGCCGCCGCCGACGAGGGTGGTGATGCCGGAGGACAGGGCCGCCTCGACGACGGTCGGGGAGATGAAGTGGACGTGGGCGTCGATGGCGCCCGCGGTGACGATGCGGCCGTTGCCCGCGATGATCTCGGTCTCGGGGCCGATGACCAGGTCGGGGTGGACGCCGTCCATGGTGTCGGGGTTTCCGGCCTTGCCGATGCCGGTGATGCGGCCGTCCCGGATGCCGACGTCGGCCTTGACGACGCCCCAGTGGTCGAGGATCACGACGCCGGTGACGACGGTGTCCGGGGCGCCCTCGGCCCGGGTGGTGCGGGCCTGGCCCATCGACTCGCGGACGACCTTGCCGCCGCCGAACACCGCCTCGTCGCCCGCGCGTCCGGGGCCGCCGGAGCGGTCCTCCTCGATCTCGATCAGCAGGTCGGTGTCGGCGAGCCGGATGCGGTCGCCGGTGGTCGGGCCGAACAGGTCGGCGTAGACCGGCCGGGAGATCCCGGGGTGGGTCGAGCCCGGGGGCGTACGGTCAGACATCGAGGGCACCGCCGATCTCCCCGCGCAGACCGGCGACGATCCGCCGTCCGCCCAGGGGTACGAGTTCCACGTCGACGGGGACGCCGGGCTCGAAGCGCACGGCCGTCCCGGCGGCGATGTTCAGCCGCTGTCCGCGGGCGGCGGCACGGTCGAAGTCGAGGCCCGGGTTGGCCTCGGCGAAGTGGTAGTGGGAGCCGACCTGCACGGGCCGGTCGGCCGCGTTGAGGACGGTGAGGCGGGTGACGGGGCGGCCCTCGTTGAAGAGGACGGGCCCGTCGCCGTACAGGATCTCGCCGGGTACGACCGGCCGGGGCGAGGGGGTCACTGGATCGGCTCGTGCACGGTGACGAGCTTGGTGCCGTCCGGGAAGGTGGCCTCGACCTGCACGTCGTGGATCATCTCCGGGATGCCGTCCATGACTTCGTCGCGGTGCAGCACCTTGCGCCCGGAGGACATGAGCTGGGCGACGGTGTGGCCGTCGCGGGCGCCTTCGAGGATGTGCGAGGTGATGAGAGCGACCGCCTCGGGGTGGTTGAGCTTCACCCCGCGCGCCCTGCGCTTCTCGGCCACGTCGGCGGCCACATGGATGAGCAGGCGTTCCTGCTCGTGCGGGGACAGCTGCACGCTTCCCACCTCCTGGTTGTCAAACACCCTGCGCAGGTACGCGGCGGGGGCACCAGAAAGGTGTAAAGGGCACCCGCCTCGGCGCAGCGGGACCATATCCGAATTCAACAGGTCGTTGAGTCGTCAACCCCGGCCACCCGGCCAGGAATTGCACGTTAGAGCCCGAGTTTTTCCAACGCGTTAACTGATGCTTTGCCAGCCCATGATCAACCGGACCCCCGGTCGGCGCGGTTCCTCAGCGCCGTTCCTCGCCCCGGTGCTCGGCCGCGATGCCGAAGCGGTGGCGTTCGCCCGGAGCGGACAGCGAGCCGCCCAGCGCGGAGACCGAGCTGATCACCTGCTCCTCGGCCGCCGCCTCCGGCTCATTCTCCAATCGCTCCAGGTCAGCGGCCGAGACGAGGGCCACGAGCGGCTTCCCGTGCCGCGTCACGACCACCCGCTCGCCGCCGTAGACGACGCGGTTGATCAGGTCGGCGAGCTCGGCCCGGGCTTGCGTCACCGGAATCTCGTAGGTCATGCTCCCCATCGTACTGAACGTACGTCCTGTACATTTTTTACAGAGGCAGGCGCACGCCGCACTTCAGCCGAAAGAGAGCGCGCCATGAACCGTTCCGCGATGACCCCGCCGCACCTGCTCCGGCCCTCCGCCCGGTACGTGCTGCCGTCCTTCACCGAGCGCACCAGCACCGGAACCCGCACCCTCGACCCGTACTCGAAGATGCTCGGCGAGCGGATCGTCTTCCTCGGCACCCCGGTCGACGACGCCGCGGCCAATGACATCGCCGCCCAGTTCATGTATCTGGAGCACGACGCCCCCGATCAGGACATCTCGCTCTACATCAACTCCCCCGGCGGCTCCTACACCGCCATGTCCGCCGTCTACGACACGATCCAGTTCGTCGCCTGCGACGTGGAGACCGTCTGCCTGGGGCAGGCGCTGGACGCCGCCGCCGTGCTGCTGGCGGCCGGGACCCCCGGCAAGCGCTGCGCCCTGCCCGGGGCGCGCGTCACGCTCAGCCAGCCCGCCCTGGACGAGCCCGCCCAGGGGCAGCCCTCGGACCTGGAGATCCACGCGGCGGAGCTGGTGCGGCTGCGCGCGATGACCGCCGGGATGCTGGCCCGGCACACGGGCAGGCCCACCGAGCAGATCGAGGCGGACTTCGACCGTACGAAGGTCCTGGACGCGCCGGCCGCACAGGAGTACGGCCTGGTCGACCGCATCGTCGCGAGCCGCCGGGCGGCGATGACCCCCACCGGGCGGTGAGCGGGGCGTGCTGCCGCCCGAACTGCCCCCGCTGCCCGCGCTGACCCGTGCCGAGTGCGCGGTGGTGGACGCCTACCTGGAGGTCGTGGACCTGCTCGGCCGGATCAACCCGGCCCGCTCCACGGACACTTACGGCGCGGTGCGCGCCGCGCAGGCCCTCGTCGGGCGGGCCGCCGCACTGCGCGAGGCGCTCACCCTCATGCACGACAGGGGGGAGAGCGGACTGCATCCGGTGACCTTGGGGCGGGCGCTGCGCGTCCTGGACGGCGAGCGGCGGGCCGGACGCCTCACGGTGCCGCCGGAACACGCCAGTTGATCACCGCCGTCGGTGTGCGGGGTGTCGTACGAGGACCAGTACGCCTCCCCCGTTCGGCCCACCCGGGTCTACGGCGTCCGTACTGATCGAGTTGCGCCGTACGGCGGGCGCCTGCACGGAATGAGCTGTTCCGGTGCTGGTGCGGGGCTCCCTGGGGGTCGACGCGCAAGATCGGTGCGCCACTTGTCCACCCGAACGGCCGAGGGGTGAGGAGCCTCACAAACCCCTGCTCCCACTCGGAAACCGGCCGTCGACCGGGTCAAGATCCGTGGGACGACAAGCCCCCGCCGTCGTGGCGGGGCGGTCCTGGCGGGCGTCGCACGAACTTCGGGCGCCGGCCGGGACGTCTGGTCGACGAAGGGTTGCGCATGACTGCGCACGTCAACTGCCGCATTACGGAGAACGACGACCCGGCGAGGAACGGCCCGGGAACGCACCGTCCGGCGAAGGACGGACCGGGGAGGGGCCGCCCGGCGAACAACGGCCCCACGGGACGTCACCGGGCACACAGCGGTCCGCCCGCGGAGCGTCCGGCGCGCGGCGGCGGCCGGCACGCGAAGAACGGCCCCCGGCCCGCGCAGAGCGGCCCGTCACTGCTGGCCAGGGCCTCCACCGCGTCCGCCCTCACCTTCGCCGTGGTGGGCGGCGGACTGCTGGTCCCCGGAGCCTCCGCGGAGGCCGAGGCGGCCACGCTCGCGACGAAGGCGCTCAACATCGCCGCCTCCAAGCGCGGCGCCCCCTACAAGTACGGCGCCGCCGGCCCGTCGAGGTTCGACTGCTCGGGGCTGACGCTGTACTCGTTCAAGCGGGCCGGGAAGACCCTGCCGCGCACGGCGCAGTCGCAGTACAACAAGACCCGGCACATCTCCGCCTCCCAACGCCAGCGCGGCGACCTGGTGTTCTTCCACCGCGGGCGCAGCGTCTACCACGTCGGCATCTACGCCGGGTCGAACAAGATGTGGCACTCGCCGCGGCGCGGCACGGTGGTGCGGCTGGAGCGGATCTGGACCAAGAGCGTCTGGTACGGCCGGGTGAAGTGACGGCCGGGTGACGTGACGGCGGGCCCGAGCCCGGGGTCCGGCCACCGTCCGGCGCGCCGGGGGCACGCTCCCCGGCGCGCCGTCGCCCTTCCCGGCCCTTCGCGTCCTTCGCTGCGCGCGGAAGCCGTCACCGCTGCACGGACACGGTCCACGGCACGGCGATCCACACCGTCTTGCCGCCCTCGGCGGTCGGCGTGACCGAGAGCCGGCCGCCGCACTCGGCGACGAGCGAGCGGATGATGACCATGCCCCGGCCGTTGTCCTGCTGGACGGCGGCGGGCAGCCGCTGGGGCCAGCGCGGATGGCTGTCGGTGACGCCGACGCGCAGCCGCTCGTCCCGGTCGAGCTGGACGTCCACGGTGAAGGTCGGCGACTGGCCGAAGGTGTGCTGCACGGCGTTGGTGGCCAGTTCGGAGACGATCAGCCGGACCGTGTCGGCGGTCTCGGAATCCGCCGGCAGGCCCCATGCGGCGAGGACTTCCGCGACGTGTTTCCGGGCCGTGGACACCGAAGCGGGATCGCTCGGCAGGGTGACGGATACTTCCTGGTGATCTGCCATGGCGACGCTGTCCCTTTCCCACCGGGGCCGGACTCTGTGTCGTACGCGGAATGGTGCGGGGCCGGCCCCGGACCTGTTCCGCGCCAGAGTGTCACTCATGGTGTGCGCGCGGGCGGTGTTCCTCCCAGGCATACATATATCTGCCACTCAAAGTAGTGAACTCTACGACGCAAGACCGTATGTGACCTCAGACTGACTTCCGGCGGGGATGGGATGCACCACCGGAAGGAGCCGCAATGCGCCACGGTCCCGCGGTACGCCGCCGCAAACTCGGGGAGGAATTGCGCAAGCTGCGCGACAGGGCGGGGCTCACCAGCCCGGAGGCCGCGCGCCTCGTCGGCTGGCACCAGTCGAAGGTGAGCCGGATCGAGACCGGCCGCAGTGGGGTCAAGACCGAGGACGTGGCCAGGCTGCTGGAGGTGTACGACCTCCAGGACCCGCAACTCAGGCTGCTCCTGGAGGCGTTGGCGCAGACGTCCGGCGAGTCGGGGACCCAGTGGTGGCACGCCTACCGGGGGCTGCTGCCCAGCCAGTACCGGGACTTCATCTCCCTGGAGTCACAGGCGTCCCGGGCCCGCACGCTGGAGACCTCGGTGATGCCGGGACTCCTCCAGACGCCGGACTACGCGCGTGAGGTGACGCGGGCGATGCTGCCGGGACTGTCGGCGGGGAAGATCGACACCCTGGTCGAAGTGCGGCTGGCCCGGCAGGAAGTACTGCGCTCACGGGACCCGTTGGCGCTGAGCGCGGTGCTGGACGAGGCGGTGCTGCGCCGGCGGGTGGGCGGCGGGCCCGTCATGAAGGAACAACTGCGGCATGTGCGGGCGGCAATGGAATTGCCGCACGTCCGGTTACAGGTGCTCCCCTTCGCGGCGGGCGCGCACACGGGCCTCGCCGGTGCTTTCGTCATCTTCTCCTTTCCGGCCATTTCAGATCTGGATGTGGTTGTTATCGACCACTTGGCGAGTAGCCTCTCCCTGGAGCGGAAAGAAGACCTCGCGGAATACTCCGCGGCATTCCGCAGGATCCAGGAACAGGCCCTGTCCCCGCAGGAGTCGCTGCACCTGATCGACGACATCGAAAGCGGCGCCTGACACATCCCCGTAACCGGTGACGACGCGCAGGGAGACGCCATGTCCCCACACTTCGGAGTCGTACCTTCCAGCTCGCTTCTGCCCGACGCAGCGTGGCGTCGCAGCAGTCGCAGCACCGGCATGAACAACTGCGTGGAAACCGCTGCTGCCCCCGACGGCCTGCGGGCCGTCCGGGACTCCAAGCGCGTGCTGCTGCCCGCCCTCCTCTTCACCCCGCACGCATGGGAGCGCTTCCTCGGCGCGGTGCGCGAAGAGGCGCTCTGACCTGCGACTGACGCCCCTCAACTCGCGGGTGCGGTACGGACGACGGTGTCCACCGCACCCGCGATCTGCGTGTCGTCCAGATCGGCCCGCGCGGTCAGCCGCAGCCGGGAGATCCCGTCGGGCACGGACGGCGGCCGGAAGCACCCCACCCCGAGTCCCGCCGCGCGGCAGTCCGCCGCCCACCGCAGCGCCGCCCCGGCGGACGGCGCCCGTACCGAGACCACGGCCGCGTCCGGCACGGCCGCGACGAGGCCGGCGCCGGTCAGCCGGCGGTGCAGCGAGGACGCGACCTCGCGCGCCCGCGCGGCCCGGCCGGGCTCCCGGCGCAGCAGCCGCAGCGCGGCGAGCGCCCCGCCGGCGGCGGCCGGGGCGAGCCCGGTGTCGAAGATGAAGGTGCGGGCGGCGTTGACCAGGTGGTCGATGACGTGCGCCGGCCCGAGCACCGCTCCGCCCTGGCTGCCGAGCGACTTCGAGAGGGTGACGGTGGCGACGACGTCCGGAGCCCCGGCGAGTCCTGCCGCGTTCGGCGCGCCGCGCCCGCCGGCGCCGAGCACGCCGAGCCCGTGTGCGTCGTCGACGACGAGACCGGCCCCGAACTCCCGTACCACAGCGGCCGTCTCGGCCAACGGGGCGGCGTCCCCGTCCACCGAGAACACGGAGTCGGTGACCACGACGGCCTCCCCGGTGTGCCCGTCGAGGCACTTGCGCACGGCGGCGGGGTCGGTGTGCGCGGCGACGGCGGTCTCGGCCCGCGAGAGGCGGCAACCGTCCACGATGGAGGCGTGGTTGCCCGCGTCCGAGACGATCAGGGAGCCGGGCGCGGTCAGCGCGGTGAGCGCCGCGAGGTTGGCCGCGTACCCGGAGGACAGGACGAGCGCGGCCTCGAATCCGGTGAACTCGGCGAGTTCGCGCTCCAGTTCGGCGTGCAGCTCGGTGCTCCCGGTGACGAGCCGCGACCCGGTGGCCCCCGCGCCCCACCGGTGGACGGCGTCGGCCGCGGCGGCGGTGACCTCCGGGTGCCGGGTCAGCCCGAGGTAGTCGTTGCTCGCGAGGTCCAGCAGGGGGCTGTCGGCGGCGCGCGGCCGCAGCGTCCGGACGAGCCCGGCGCGCTCCCGGCGCGCGGCCTCCGCCGCGAGCCGTCCGAAGGGGGTCGGGGCGGTGACGCGCTCAAGCATGGGTGGACCCTCCGTGGAGCCGGGGACGGGATGCGCCCCGTGGCGGCGGGCGCGCACACGGGCGCGGACCGCTTTTGTAGGCAGCCCACAGACACTAGCCGCCCCGATCCGCTGTCAGGGTGTGGCAATACCCACACCCCGAACAGGCACCGTTGTACGAATCCTCCTTGGCCCGGAGCGGGGCCATGGTTCAGGATCATGCGCATGGACCTGCTGAACACACTGGTGGAGAAGGGGCTGCGGCGCGAGCTGCCGACCCGCGAAGAAGCGCTCGCCGTACTGGCGACGACGGACGACGAACTGCTCGACGTGGTGGCCGCCGCCGGCAAGGTGCGCCGCCAGTGGTTCGGGCGGCGGGTGAAGCTCAACTACCTCGTCAACCTGAAGTCGGGGCTGTGCCCGGAGGACTGCTCGTACTGCTCGCAGCGGCTCGGTTCCAAGGCGGAGATCCTCAAGTACACCTGGCTGAAGGCCGACGAGGCGTCGAAGGCGGCGGCGGCGGGCGTGGCGGGCGGCGCGAAGCGGGTCTGTCTGGTGGCGAGCGGGCGCGGCCCGACCGACAAGGATGTGGACCGCGTCTCGAAGACCATCGAGACGATCAAGGAGCAGAACGAGGGCGTCGAGGTGTGCGCCTGCCTCGGCCTGCTCTCCGACGGCCAGGCCGAGCGCCTGCGCGCGGCGGGCGCGGACGCGTACAACCACAATCTCAACACCTCCGAGTCGACATACGGCGACATCACCACGACGCACACCTACGCGGACCGGGTGGAGACGGTCCAGCAGGCGCAGGCGGCGGGCCTGTCCGCCTGCTCGGGGCTGATCGCGGGCATGGGCGAGTCGGACGCCGACCTCGTCGACGTGGTCTTCGCCCTGCGCGCACTGGACCCGGACTCGGTGCCGGTGAACTTCCTCATCCCCTTCGAGGGCACCCCGCTGGCCAAGGAGTGGAACCTGACGCCGCAGCGCGCGCTGCGCGTCCTGGCGATGGTCCGCTTCGTCTGCCCGGACGTGGAGGTACGGCTCGCGGGCGGGCGCGAGGTGCACCTGCGCACCATGCAGCCGCTCGCCCTGCACCTGGTCAACTCGATCTTCCTGGGCGACTACCTGACCAGTGAGGGCCAGGCGGGCCAGGCGGACCTGGACATGATCGCGGACGCGGGCTTCGAGGTGGAGGGCACGGACACGACGACGCTGCCGGGGCACCGCGTGGGCGGCGGCTGTGGTTCGACTGCCGCCGCCGCGGAGGAGGGGTGCGGTTCGGTGTGCGGTACGACGGCGTCCGAGGAGCCCGCCGTGCCCGCCGCGCGCGAGGAGGCCCGTACGGACCTGGTCGCGGTACGGCGCCGTGGCGCGGGAACGGACCTCGCCCCCAATGCCTGACCTGCCCTTCTCCCCCGCCGACCTCCTCCGCCTGGACCGGGAGCACGTCTGGCACCCGTACGGTCCGATGCCCGGCCGCACCGAGCCTCTCCTCGTGGAGTCGGCGTCGGGCGTGCGCCTGCGCCTGGCCCGGCCGGCGTTCGGCCGGACCGAGCTGATCGACGGGATGTCGTCCTGGTGGTCGGCGATCCACGGCTACAACCACCCCGTCCTCAACGAGGCGGCCCGCGAGCAGCTCGGCCGGATGAGCCACGTGATGTTCGGCGGCCTCACGCACGAGCCGGGCGTGCGGCTGGCCGCGAAGCTCGTCGAGATCACCCCGGAGCCCCTGCGCCATGTCTTCCTCTGCGACTCCGGTTCGGTGTCGGTCGAGGTCGCGGTCAAGATGTGCCTCCAGCACTGGCGTTCGGTGGGCCGCCCGGCCAAGCAGCGCCTGCTGACCTGGCGGGGCGGCTACCACGGGGACACCTGGCAGCCGATGTCGGTGTGCGACCCCGAGGGCGGGATGCACGAGCTGTGGCAGGGCCTGCTGCCGCGTCAGCTCTTCGTGCCGGAACCTCCCGTCGCGTACGAGGAGACGTACGCGCAGTTGCTGCGCGACACGATCGCCCGGCACGCGGACGAGCTGGCGGCGGTGATCGTGGAGCCGGTGGTGCAGGGGGCCGGCGGGATGCGCTTCCACGCGCCGGAGTACCTGCGGGTGCTGCGCGAGGCGTGCGACGCGCACGACGTCCTGCTCGTCTTCGACGAGATCGCGACGGGCTTCGGCCGCACGGGCACGCTCTTCGCGGCCGGACAGGCGTCGGTCTCACCGGACGTGATGTGCCTGGGCAAGGCGCTGACCGGCGGTTATCTGACCATGGCGGCGACGCTGTGCACGGCGGGGGTGGCCGAGGGCATCTCGCGGGGCGAGGTGCCGGTGCTGGCGCACGGGCCGACGTTCATGGCGAACCCGCTGGCCGCGGCGGTGGCGTGCGCGTCGATCGACGTGCTGCTGTCGCAGGACTGGCAGGCGGAGGTCAAGCGCCTGGAGGCGGGGCTGCGGGAGGGCCTCGCGCCGGCGGGCGAGCTGCCGGGGGTGCGGGAGGTGCGGGTGCTGGGCGGCATCGGCGTGGTGCAGCTCGACCACGAGGTGTCGATGGCGGCCGCGACGGAGGCCGCGGTGCGCGAGGGCGTGTGGGTGCGGCCGTTCCGGGACCTGGTGTACGTGATGCCGCCGTACGTCACGGGGGACGAGGACCTGGAGCGGGTGACGCGGGGGGTCTGCGCGGCGGCCCGGGCGGGGTAGGGGCGGACGCCTCCCCGGGCGGGCGCGCCCGGCGGGGCGCGGGAAACCGCGCGAACGACCCGCCACGAGCCGCGTGATCTCCCCGTGTCAGGACGGCGGAAGCCACTCACCTCGCGGAAGAAAGCAGAAACAAGGAGCAGCCATGCCCACTCTCGTCGTCACCGGGACCAACACCGACATCGGCAAGACCGTCGTCACCGGCGCGATCGCCGCCCTCGCCCGCGCCGCCGGACAGCGCGTCGCCGTGCTCAAGCCCGCGCAGACCGGCCTCGCCCCCGGCGAGCCCGGTGACGCGCACGTCGCCGCCCGCCTGGCGGGTGAGGGCGTCGACGCCTTCGAACTCGCCCGGTTCCCGGAGCCCCTGGCGCCGGCGACGTCGGCCAGGCGGGCGGGCATGCGCCCCGTCACCCCGCAGGAGGCCGCGGACGCCGCCCGCGAGCTGGCGGACACGTACGACCTGGTCCTCGTGGAGGGAGCGGGCGGCCTCCTCGTCCGCATGGACGGCGAGGGCGGCACCCTGGCCGACGTCGCCGGGCTGCTGGGCGCCCCCGTGCTGACCGTCGCGGCCCCCGCCCTCGGCACGCTCAACCTGGTCCGACTGACCGGGGAGGCCCTGCGGGCCCGGGGGCTGACTCCGCGCGGGGTCGTCATCGGCGCCTGGCCGCACACACCCGGCCTCGCCGAACGCTGCAACGTCGAGGAGCTGGCCGAGATGGCGGGCGCGCCGCTGCTCGGCGCCGTCCCGCAGGGCGCGGGCGGTCTCGCACCCGAGCAGTTCGCGGCCGCGGCGACGGGGTGGCTGGCGCCGGAACTGGGCGGCACGTGGGACGCCGGGCGGCTCGCCCGGAATGCCGGGCAGCCCGCCGCGGGCCGTGCGTAGGCTGGGGCCATGCGAGCACGTATCGACGAAATCGTCTTCGACTGCGCCGACCCCGCCGCCCTCGTCCGCTTCTGGGCGAACCTGGTCGGCGGCGAGCCCCACGACCGCAGCCCGGACTGGTCGTACATCGACGTCCCCGACTTCACCCGCCTCGCCTTCCAGCGGGTCCCGGAGGGCAAGACGGCCAAGAACCGGCTGCACATCGACCTGCTGGCCGACGACATCGAGAAGTTCAGCGCCGAGGCGGTGCGGCTCGGGGCGAAGCTGTCCGGCGGCATCGTGACGCAGGACGTGGGCTCCTTCCAGGTCCTGCTGGACCCCGAGGACAACGAGTTCTGCTTCGTGAGCGGTTCGTGAGCGGTTCGTGAGCTGCTGACGGGCTGCCACCGGGCCCGCCCGGGAGGACAATCGGAGGTGTCCGCCCGCGTCCCGGAGTCCCCGGACTCCGCGAAGGAGGTCCGCGATGGCCGAACGCCGACGTCCCGCCCGGCACACCCGGAGCCGACGGAGCACCCGGCTCCCGGGGAGCCTCACGGGCCGGGCCCGCAAGGTTCCGCACGACGCCGTCCACCACCCCCTGTTCGCCCGGTGCTACGCCCGGTTCAGCGTCTGCGCCGACGCGCGCGGCGGCATCGCGGCGCACCGGGCGGAGCTGCTGGCCGGGCTGTCCGGGCGGGTACTGGAGATCGGCGCGGGCAACGGGCTGAACTTCGCGCACTACCCGCCCGCGGTCGCCGAGGTCGTCGCCGTCGAACCGGAGCGCTCCCTGCGGCGGTTGGCCCTGGAGGAGGCGCGGCGGGCGGACGTTCCGGTGGACGTGGTGCCCGGTGCGGCGGAGGCGCTGCCGGTCAAGAGCGAGGCGTACGACGCGGTGGTGCTCTCCCTGGTGCTGTGCAGCGTACGGAACGTGGAGCGGGCCCTCGCGGAGGCGAAGCGGGTCCTGCGTCCCGGCGGTGAGCTGCGCTTCTTCGAGCACGGGCGGGACGAACGGTGCGCCATGGCGCTCCTCCAGCGCGGCCTGGACAGGACCGTGTGGCCCCTGCTGTTCGGCAACTGCCACACCTCCCGGGACCCCCTCGCCGCGATCCGCGCGGCGGGGCTGGAGCTGGGCGCGCACCGGCGGCTGGACATCCCCGGCAAGGGACCCCGGCTGCCGTCGTCGGCCTGCGTGCTGGGGGTGGCGAGGCGCCCGGACGGCGGCTAGGTTCGAGTCCGCCGTTTGCTGAACCCTCGTCATCCGCCCAGCACCGGAGGAGACTTCGTGGTCAAGCCGTTCCGCTTCTCGGTCAACATGGTCACGCTGTCCGACGGCGCCGAGTGGGCCGCCCGGTGCCGCCGGGCCGAGGACATCGGGTACGACGTGATCCAGGTGGCCGACCACCTCGGCATGCCCGCCCCGTTCCCGGCGATGGTCGCCGCGGCGGCCGCCACCGAGCGGCCCCGGATCGGCACCTTCGTGCTCAACGCGGCGTTCTGGAACCCCGCGCTGCTGGCCCGTGAGGTCGCGACCGTGGACAGCCTGATCGGCGGACGTCTCGAGGTGGGCATCGGTGCGGGATACGTCAGGGAGGAGCACGAGACGGCCGGCATCCTCTACCGCTCCCCCGGCGGGCGGGTCGATCACCTGGCGCGCACGGTCGAGGAGTTGGACCGGTTCCTGCGGGACGAGAAGCACGTGCCGAAGCCGTCGCAGCGGCCCCGCCCGCCGCTGCTGATCGCCGGCGGCGGCGACCGGGTGCTGAAGCTGGCGGCCGAGCGGGCGGACGTGGTGGCGTTCGCGGGCGGCCTCCAGGTCACGCCGGGAGAGCTGCGGGTGCTCAGCGCCGAAGGACTGGACGAGCGGGTCGCCCGCTACCGGGAGTTCGCGGCCGGGCGGACGACGGAGGCGGAGCTGAACCTGCTGATCCAACTGGTCGTGATCACCGACGACCGCAGGGCCGCGCTCCGGGAGTACTGCGCCTTCGCGCCGTACCTGACGGAGGAGGAGGTGCTGGGGCTGCCCGTTCTCGCGGTCGGCACGGTCGAGGAGATCGCGGCCCAGTTCCGGGCCACCCGGGAACGGTACGGGTTCTCCTACTTCAGCGTCCTGGAGCCGTACATGGAGGCCTTCGCCCCGGTCGTCGAGGAACTGCGCGGCACCTGACCGCATCGTGAGAAACCCGCTCGTCCCCGGGCGCGGCCCGGTGGTGGGATGCCCATATGAACGATCTTGAGAGCACCCGCCTGCGCCACGCGGCCCCCGCCGACCTCGACGCCGTCCTCGCCTTCTGGAAGACCGCCGCCGAAGGCACCAGCATCAGCGACGACCGGGAAGGCGTCGAGCGCCTGGTGTCCCGCGATCCCGGGGCCCTGATCCTCGCGGAGCGCGACGGCGGACTGATCGGCACCGTGATCGCCGGGTTCGACGGCTGGCGGTGCTCGCTGTACCGGCTGGCCGTCCACCCGGACCACCGGCGGCAGGGCGTCTCCCGGGCTCTCCTGGCAGCCGCGGAGGAGCGGTTCGCGGCGCTCGGCGGGCGGCGCGGGGACGCGATGGTGCTGGACGCGAACGAGGGCGCCCACCCCGCCTGGCGGTCGGCGGGGTACGCGCCCGAGCCCCAGTGGACGCGTTGGGTCAAGCCGCTCACCCGTTGAGCCCGCCACCCCGCGCCCGCTCGGTAATTTTGCCGGTCGTTTACCATGGGTGGCTCACTCCGATGAATCGACGGGGCAGGCGTCCGCCGTGCCCCGCCTCATCGCACTCCTCGAAAGGTGTGAGCGTCCGCCCATGGGCGAGCCTCCCAGTAGCCGACATCGCGCGATCCTCCCCACCCTGAACGATCATGGGACGGAGGTGAACCGATGATTGAAGTGCTTCTGCTCCTCGTGGCGGTACTGCTCTCGCTGATCTGCGGCGCCTTCGTCGCGGCGGAGTTCTCGCTGACGACGGTGGAGCGCGGCGAGCTGGAGCGGGCCGTCGAGCGGGGCGAGCGGGGCGCGGAGAGCGCCCTGAAGGCCGTGCGCGGCCTGACCTTCCAGCTCTCCGGCGCCCAGCTCGGCATCACCGTCACCAACCTCCTCGTCGGCATGCTCGCGGAGCCGTCGATCTCCGCACTGCTCAAGGGCCCGGTCGAGGCGGTCGGGCTGTCCCCGGCCGTGGCGTCCTCGGTGGCCCTCGTGATCGGCACGGCGCTGTCCACGGTCGTCCTGATGGTCGTCGGCGAGCTGGTCCCCAAGAACTGGGCGATCTCCTCGCCGCTGGCCGTCGCGAAGGTCGTGGCGACGCCGCAGCGCTGGTTCACGGCCGCGTTCAAGCCGCTGATCAGCCATCTCAACAACACCGCCAACCGCATCCTGCGCCGCTTCGGCATGGAGCCCGCCGAAGAGCTGGCGTCCGCGCGCAGCCCCCAGGAGCTGGTCGCGCTGGCCCGCCACTCCGCGAAGGAGGGCGCGCTGGAGGCCGACACCGCCGAGCTGTTCGTCCGTACGCTCAACCTGGCGGAACTGACCGCGGAGAACGTGATGACCCCGCGCGTGCAGGTCACCGCGCTCGACGTGCAGGCCACCGCCGAGGACGTCGCGAACGCGACCCGGGCGACCGGCCTGTCCCGCTTCCCGGTCTACCGGGGCAGCCTGGACTCCGTCGTGGGCCTGGTCCACATCAAGGACGTCCTGGCCGTCCCCGCCGACCGCAGGCCCCGCCACCCGGTCACCGAACTGGTCCGCGAGCCGCTGCTCGTGCCCGAGACGCTGACCGTGGACAAGCTGCTGGACCGGCTGTCCGGCAAGCGCACGATGGCCGTGGTCATCGACGAGTACGGCGGCACGGCCGGGGTGGTCACGCTGGAGGACATCGTCGAGGAGGTCGTCGGCGAGGTGCGCGACGAGCACGACCCGCACGAGACCCCCGACCTGGCCCGCGCGGGCGAGGACACCGAGGGCCACGCCCTGTGGTCGGCCGACGGCGCCGCCCGCTGCGACCAGTTGGAACGGATCGGGATGCGCGTGCCCGACGGCCCGTACGAGACCCTGGCCGGGCTGATCGCCAATGAGCTGGGCCGCATCCCCGAGGTGGGCGACCGCGTGGAGCTCTCCGGCTGGCAGTTGGACGTGGTGGACGCGGGCGGACGCCGGGCGGCGCGGGTGCTGATGCACGCGCCGCTCGCCGCCGCGGCCGCGCAGGACGAGACGGCGGGGACCCGGCGATGATCGCGATACAGCTCCTCATCGGCCTGCTCACGCTGGTCGTCAACGCCTTCTTCGTCGGCGCGGAATTCGCGCTGATCTCGGTACGGCGTTCGCAGATCGAGCCGGAGGCCGAGGCCGGGAACCGCAGGGCGCGCAGCGTCATCTGGGGCCTGGAGCACGTCTCCGCGCTGCTGGCCGCCGCGCAGCTCGGCATCACGCTGTGCACCCTGGTGCTCGGCATCGTCGCCGAGCCCGCCATCGCGCACCTGCTGGAGCCGATGTTCCACGCGGTGGGCGTGCCGGACGCGCTGACGCACCCGATCTCGTTCGTGATCGCGCTGGCGCTGGCGACGTACCTGCACATGCTGCTCGGCGAGATGGTGCCGAAGAACATCGCGCTGGCCGAGCCGACGAAGACCGCGCTGCTGCTGGGCCCGCCGCTGGTGGCGCTGGCGCGGGCGCTGCGCCCGGTGATCTTCGCGATCAACTCCTTCGCCAACCTGCTGCTGAAGCTGCTGCGGGTGGAGGCGAAGGACGAGGTGTCGGCGACGTTCTCGGACGACGAGCTGGCGCGGCTGGTGAAGGACACCGAGGACGCCGGGCTGCTGGACGACCGGGCCGCCGAACGGCTGCGGGACGCCCTGGAGCTGGGCCGGCGCCCGGTGCGGGACGTCGTGATGCCGGTCGAGCGCGTGGTGTACGCGGCGGTCGGGACGACGCCGGAGGAGCTGGAGCGCCTCGCGGCCGAGTCCGGGTTCTCGCGCTTCCCGGTGCTCGACTCGACCCGGCGCATCCTGGGCTACCTGCACGTCAAGGACGCCCTGGACGCGATGCCGCGGGACCTGCCGTTCCCGGTCTCCGCGATGCGGCCGATCGCCCGGGTACGGGCCGAGACGCCGCTGGACGACGTGCTGACGGCCATGCGCCGCAGCCGTACGCACCTGGCCGCCGTGGCCGACGAGGACGGCCGTCCGGCCGGCCTGGTCACCATGGAGGACGTGCTGCGGGAGCTGGTGGGGCCGCCGCAGCAGGCGTGATCCGCGGCTGAGCGAGAACTGCCGGGCCCCTCGGTCGGAGGGCGCCCGGCAGTTGTCGTTTCCCGACCGCACGTGTGCGCAGGTGATTGGGTACGATCGCTCCGCCATGGAAATGAATGCCACCTACACCAGTCTTGTCGCGGTCGGCGACTCCTTCACCGAGGGAATGTCCGACCTCCTGCCCGACGGTTCCTACCGCGGCTGGGCCGATCTGCTGGCCGCCCGGATGGCCGCGCGCACGCCCGGCTTCCGGTACGCGAACCTGGCCGTGCGCGGCAAGCTGATCGGCCAGATCGCCGACGAGCAGGCGCCGCTCGCCGCAGCGATGAAGGCGGACGTGGTGACGCTGGTGGGCGGCCTGAACGACACCCTGCGCCCCAAGGTCGACATGGGCCACGTCCGCGCGAAGCTGACCGAGGCCGTCGAGACCCTGGCCCCTTCGTGCCGGCAGCTCGTGCTGATGCGCAGCCCGGGCCGCCGGGGGCCGGTCTTCGAACGGTTCCGCCCCCGGGTGGAGGAGCTGTTCGCGGTCGTCGAGGAGCTCGCCGCGAAGCACGACGCGATCGTCGTCGACCTGTACGGGGCGGCCGTACTCGGCGACCAGCGGATGTGGGACGTGGACCGCCTCCACCTCACCGCCGAGGGGCACCGCCGGGTCGCCGAGGCGGTCTGGCAGGCGCTCGGCCTGACGGCGGAGGACGACTGGCTGTGCCCGCTGCCCGCCGCCGTCCCGCCGAGGTGGCTCGCGCGCCGGGTGAGCGACGCGCAGTTCGCGCGCGAGCACCTGGTGCCGTGGATCGGACGCAGGCTCACGGGCCGCTCGTCGGGGGACGGCCGCCCGGCGAAGCGCCCCGAGCTGCTGCCGTACGAGAGCATGCGCGAGGTGACGGAGGAGGGGCCGGTCCGCTGACCCGGGTCGCGCCGCCCGCGCCCGGCACGCACGCCCCCGCTCCCGACATGGACCCGCGGCGCACGCCCCTGCTCTCGTAGCAACGCACGAACCGCCCCGCGGCCCTGGCCTGCACGAACCGCCAGTAGAATCTGTTCACTGTTCTGCGTCGTTCAGGGTTCCTGCTGGTCAGAAGCCTAAAGAGATGGCCTATCGGAGATCATCTCTCACAATTTCTCACGTAGCGGCTTTTGGATCACCTCCATGGAAGGTGTCCCACGCCGCCGCGGCGGCCCGCATGTCCTCCGGAGCGACGTGGACGTACTTACGCTTCGTGAACGAAGCGTTCGTGTGACCCGCCCAGGCGGCCAGCACGACGTCCGGGACGCCGTTCACCGCCAGGTAGGTCAAGCAGGAGTGCCGGGCGTCGTACAGGCGAACCTGCCGCAGTCCCAGGCGGGTCATCTCGCGGTAGGCGTGCTCCCGAAGGTGCCGCGTGTTCAGTGAGAGACCAAGTTCATTGACGGCGACGTACCCCGTATCGGTGTACCCCTCCCCCGCGGCCAGCCGCTCCCGGGCCTGCTGGGCACGGAACCGCTTCAGCGCGTCGAGCGCCTTCGACGGGAGCGGCAGGATGCGTTCCCCCGCGGCCGTCTTCGCGTCCTTCTCGTGCACCCGGGCGTTACCGATCATCGTGCGGGTGTTGGCCATCTCCAGCGTGCCCAACTGCAGGTCGATGTCCGACCAGCGCTGACCGCACACCTCCGCCGGCCGCAACCCCATCAACGACAGCAGCAGCGGCGCGTACAGCCGGTCAGGCTCGATGCCCTTGATGAACGCCTGCACCTCGTCGACCGTCCACGGCTTAGGGCGCTCGCGTTCCCGCTTGTCGGTCTTCCGGTCGGCCAGGGACACCCGCACCGACTTGGCCGGGTTCACCGCGATCAGCTTCCTATTGACCGCGCGCTCCAGGGCCTCGCGCAGCCGGGTCAGGATGCCTTCGACGGTCGACACCGCCAGCCGGGTACCGGCCTCTCCGCCCTTGCGGCGCCCGCCGGCGACCAGGGCGTCGATGAAGTCGCGCACCTGGTCCTCGTCGAGCTCTTGCAGGCGGACGTGCCCGAGGCGGTCATAGACGTGCACCAGGGCGAGCCGGTACGTGCGGATCGTCGTCTCTTCGACGTCGCGCCGCTTGTACTCCAGCCACCGGTCCAGCCACTCCCCCACGGTCATCTTGCTGGGGACGATCAGGGTTCCGGCTTGCCGCTCCGTCAGGATGCGCGCCCGCTCGTTCTTGACCTCGGCCTTGGTGTCCTTGGTGATGGTGATCTGGACCCGCTTGCCGGTCTCGTCGCGGCCGGCGTCGACCACGGTGCGGTAACGCACCGAACCGTCCTGCAGGACGATCCGCTTCGGCTCAGCCATCGCCACCCTGCCTCTCTCTGATCATGCTGGGGATTCGGTCGTCTCCTTCGGAGGCGAAGAGGCCGATGGGGCGCGAGTCCAGCATGAAGCGCGTGACGGCCCGATCAGCTTCCGCCTCGTCGGCGGGGAGGGTCAGCGGCTCGTGGCAGAACATCCACTGCCAGGCCAAGCGCGCGTCCACCTCCCCAACTCCCGTCACGCCAGCGACGCCGCGGGCGTCGTGCGGCAGCAGCAGCGTGGCCGGAGATACCCCAAGCGCGACCGATAGCGCCATGAGGTCGTCGACGTCCACGCGCCGAATCTGCGGGGGCTTACCCGCGTACTTGGGGTCATCGAGCTTGGCCCCATTCTCGATCTTGTTGATCGCATCCTGGCTCAACCCGCGGCCGGCCTCGGCCAGCGCTTCGGAGAGCTTGCGAAGGCTCCATCCCCGATCCGCTCGTAGCCGCGCCACGTTCGCGGCGACGGTTCGTCCACTGGCACTCAACTCGATACGTCCTGTCGTCATGATCTCGATGGTAGCCATCGCGATCTTCTCGAAGATCCTCGACTTCTTGCAGAAACATCCTGCTCCGTCTACTCTCGCCATCATCACCGCAATTCACGCGATGACGCAAGTCTTCATCGAGATTATCTCGAAGGAGTTGGGATGAAGTCCGATCTGCTTAAGCCCGCCGAGGTGGCATCGCTGCTGCGTGTCTCTGTCGGAACCCTGGCCAACTGGCGCGCCAAGGGTGTTGGGCCACAGTTCCTCAAGCTCTCCGAAACCCCGAACGCTCCCGTGCGGTACCGCCGCAGCGTCGTTGAGGCGTACACCCGCCGAGGTGACCAGGGGGCAGCCGCATGACCCGAACGTCTCAGCCCACGCTGGCCGACATCCGCAAGTGGCCGGCAACGGTGAACGTCGGCCAGGCCGCCCAGGCACTTGGTTGCAGCAAGAGCCACCTGCACGAGCGCATCAAGCAGGGCAACAGCCCCGTCAAGACCATCCCGTTCGGCACTCGCCACGTCGTCATCACTGCCGACCTCGTGCGCGTGCTATCCGGAGAGGAGCAGGGGGCGGCATGACCACGCGCAAAGAGACCCGACAGCTCCACACTGCCGGGTCTCAGGAAAGCTTCTTCGCGGCGGGCGACAAGCTCGCTGCCACTGTAACGCCGATCGCCCGCCCCGTCATCGTCATCACCGCGGGCCGTGTGGAGTACGCCGCACGTTGCCCGCAGTGCCACAACTGGCACCGGCACATCAGCCTCGGCAAGAAGACCGGCCCCTGTGGCGCCCGGTACCTCCTGCAGCCGAAAGCCAAGCTCCGGAGGGCCGCATGACCAACTGGGAGCGCGCTCTCCACAGCGCCCTGTATGCCATCGAGCAGGGGTACGCGGTCTTCCCCCTCGGCATCAAGAAGCGCCCGGCCATCAAGTCCCCACACGAGCAGGGGCACAACTGCAAGGGGCAGTGCGGTCAGCCGGGACACGGCGTCCACGACGCAACCACCGTCCCCGCCTATGCCCGTCGTCTTTTTGACCTGGCCCCCCGCGCGACCGGGTACGGCATCGCGTGCGGCGGCCGGATGGTCGGGCTCGACATCGACCGCAAGAACGGGGTCGACGGCTGCGCCACCCTCCGCCAGTTGGCCACGACGCACGGCTTCGACATCCCGCGCACCATGACCATCTGCACCCCGTCCGGAGGGTTCCACCTCTGGCTGTCCATCCCTGGCGGAGTGACCGTGCCGAACTCGGCCGGCCGCCTCGGGCCCGGCATCGACATCCGGGGAACGGGTGGGTACCTCGTCGGCCCCGGCAGCATCGGACGGGCCGGGGACTACGGGCTTCACCCCCGCCTCGGCCAAGTCGAAGTGCAGCCGGTCCCCGAGGAGCTGCTGAAGCTCATGCTGCCCCCCGTCGTCGTCCGTCCGGCCCGCCGGTACGAACCGACCGGGGACAAGGCCGAGGCAGCCCTGAGCGGGCTCGTGCGGGTCGTCCAGCAGGCGGCCCAGGGGACCCGGAACGACCGGCTGTTCTGGGCTGCGGCGAAGGCGTGGGCTCATGTGGAGGACGGGCATATGGCGCCCGCCGACGTTGAGCGCGTTCTCGTCGACGCGGCCGTCTCTGCGGGGCTGGCTGAGGCCGAAGCACGCAGGACCATCGCGTCGGCGCGCAGGGCGGGGGCGGTCGCATGACTACCTCGTCCGGCTCTCTCGCACTCGTGTCAGAACCGTCAGAACCGTCAGATTGGGAAGACGAACCTATGCCTTCTGACACTTCTGACGGTTCTGACGGCGACCGTGAGAAGGCGGAAGCTGAAGAGTTCGACCGCAAGCTCCTGGACTCGATCCGTGACGGGTCGTGGCTGGACCGGCAGGAGTTCCCCGAGCTGCAGTACGCCATCCCGGGGTTGCTGCCGGAAGGGTTCTCTCTCCTCATCGGCCCCCCGAAGGCAGGCAAGAGCTGGCTTGCTCTGGACTTCCTGCTTGCCATCTCGGGAGCACGGAACGCGGTCGGGAAGATCGCCATGGAGGGCAAGCGCAGGGTCCTGTACCTGGCCCTGGAGGACGGCGACCGGCGCATGCAGGACCGGTGCCGGACGCTCCTCGGTGACGCCCCGATCCCGGATCTCTTCCACTACATGACCGACATCCGGCCCGGCTTCATCGTGCACACGCTTGAGGCGTTCATGCGACGCCACCCGGACACGGCGCTCATCATCATCGACACCCTCGGCAAGGTCATGCCTCCGACGGCGCCGGGTGAGTCCGCGTACCAGCGGGACTACCGGGTGGCCGGTGCGCTGAAGCGGGTGGCCGACGCGCACCCCGGCCTGGCCATCAGTGCGTTGCACCATGACCGCAAGGCGGCGTCGGAGGACTTCGTCGACTCGGTGTCGGGCACGCACGGCCTGGCCGGTGCGGCGGACACCATCGTCGTCCTGGCCCGCAAGCGGCAGGCGACCGAGGCGGTCCTGATGGTGACCGGCCGGGACGTGGTCGAGTCGGAGTACGCGCTCGTCATGGACTCGGGCCTGTGGACTCTCGACGGAATCGACCTGTCGTCTGCCGCGGAGACTGCCCAGTCCCGGGAGGACGCGGCGGGTCTCGGTGACCAGTCGGTGAACATCCTCAAGTTCGTGCGCGAGCAGGGACCGGAGCCGGTGCGGGCCGGGGTCGTCGCCGAGAAGTTCGGCAAGGACGCGTACCAGTACCTCGGCCGTCTCGAAGAGTCCGGCCGCCTGACCAAGATCAAGCGCGGTTGGTACACCGCCACGGCCGCCCTCCCTGGCATTGAGGAGTCAGCGTGAATGGCCCCACCGTCCCCCGACCGCCCCCGAGTGCCCCCACGGGGGCGGCCACAGGGACCGCCCCCACCGTCCCAGCCCCCTACCAGAAGAGGGAGGGGGCTGGGCCTCACCCTCGGCACCAAGCCCGACCGGCCGGAAACACTTCGGCCGGCGGCGCACATCACAGCCTTCTGATCACCACCGAGAGGAGACACCAATGCCCACCGCACCACCAACCCGATGCACCGACCCGACGTGCCACAACATCGCCACCACACGCGGACGCTGCGACGAGCACAAGCCCATCGCATGGGGCAACAGGGCGAGCGTGCGCGAGCGCTACGGCATCAGCTCGGGCAGTTGGCGCGCACTGAAGAAGCGCGTCGGCAAGCGCGACAACAACACCTGCTACGTCTGCGGCGGCGAACCCGACGACGGCGAGACCCTGCAGCTCGACCACCTCGTACCCGTCGCCGAGGGCGGCGCCATCACCGACATGGGCAACCTCGGGCTGATCCACGCCCACCCCTGCCACGCCGAGAAGTCCAAGCGCGAGACCGCCCGCGGGAACGAACGGCGACGAGCGCGACGAGCGGCGACGTCGTGACCGGCAGGGGGGAAGGGGAGTCGGAATCGCTGGAGTGATCGCCACCGGGACCGTCGGCGGCAGTGAAAAACGTATCGCCCGGCTTCAGAACCACTTTTGGAGAGGCTGCACATGCCTGCACGACGCACGAACAACGCCCTGAACATCCCTGCCGGGTTGAAGATCCTGCCCCCCAAAACCGCCCTGGCGGTGGCGAAGGATGCCGAGATCGGCGGCCTGGGGCTCGACTGGTCCGCCCGCCCGGACCTTCTCGACGCCGACGGCCTGGCGCTGTGGGACGACCTGGCCGAACGCTTCGCCCAGCAGGCGACGCGCTTCCGCGAGGGTGAGCGGGAGGCGGTCATCGCTTACTGCTGCTGGTGGTCGGCGTTCGCGGCGGCTCAACGTGACTTGATGACGCGCGGCCCGGTCGTGGAGGGCCGTTCCGACATGGACCGGGGCCGCATGGTGAAGAACCCGGCATCGGTGGCGATGCGGGAGGCGTCACAGCAGTTCCGGTATTGGGCCCGCGAGCTGGGGCTGACCACGGATGCCCGCGTGCGTATCGGGCTGGCCGATCAGGGCGAACCCAACGACGACGACAATCCTTTTGCGTAGGAGGACAGAGATGGAAGACGAGGAAGCCCCCGTTCGCGTGCGCGTGCCGCGCGGCTACAGCTGGCGGACGCGTGACTGGGAGGAGCACGTCGAGACGGACCTGGAGACGGCCGCGGAGTGGGACGACCGGGCATGGGCAGCGGCTGGCGCACTGTGGCGCTCGGACGACGTGGTTCGGCGCTGGACCCGGGGCGGAACGGGGTGGGACCTGTGAGGATGCGCGTGGCGGATGGCAGTGAGGGCCAAGCCGTGCGGCTGGCCGCCTCGGTGCTTGAGGAGATGCCCGCCGAGGTGCCGCTGCCGGAGCCGTGGGTGGCGCACGCCGGGCAGGGGCAACTGCTCGACGGGGCGGGGGCGCACTGGTTCGTCGAGCCGGACGGTATGGGTGTGCGGCGCCTGGTGTGGCTCAAGTGCGAGTGCGCCCACTACGAAGTGACCTGGTACATGGGGGGTGTTGAGATCTCCCGCGTTGTCGGTGTTGTGGCTTAGCATGTGATCAGGCCAGCTTTTCGGCGTCGCGTAGGCATCTGCCCGCCGCGCCGAGGGCCCGCCGCCATCTCTGCGGCCGTCACAGCCAGCCCGCATTGGGCCCGCTAGTTGACCGCCAGCGATTCCCTTCCGCACGCCCCTGTCGTAGGCCATGCCTCCGGGGCCGTGCATCCCACCTGAATCAGCGGGCCGTGACGTCCTGGGACGCCGGCCCGCGGCAAGGGCAGCGTATGAAAGTGAAGGAGGCTCGGGCCGTCATCAAGACGGCGGAGCAGCAGGGCGACAAGGGCACCGTGACGGCCCTGGTGTCGGTGTTCGGCAGTGAGGACTCGATGGGTGACGTGGTCGCCCCGGGGGCGTTCACGAAAACCCTCGCGGACTGGCAGGCGTCGGGCGATTCCATCCCGGTCCTGTGGTCGCACCGGATGGACGATCCGAACATGGTCGTCGGCCACGTCACGAAGGCGGAGGAGACCGACGAGGGTCTTCAGGTGACGGCTCAGCTCGATCTCGACAGCGCCAACGGGGCGCAGGTGTACCGGCTGCTGAAGGGCCGGAGGATCAAGAACTGGTCATTCGCCTACGACGTCGAAGAGGGCGGGTTCGTCGACTCCAAGTCGAGTGCGCGCGGCGGGTTTTACGAGCTGCGCCAGCTCAAGCTGCACGAGGTGTCGCCGTGCATCGTCGGTGCGAACCAAGACACCCGTACCGACGACGTGAAGTCGGCCCCCGTGGCTGCCTACCGAGAAGCCAGGGACCGGGCTGCAACGGCCCTGGAGCGGCTGCAGCAGGCCAAGGGCATGGATGCCGTGGACGCGGCGTATACGGCGGCGTCGAAGGCGCGCAGTGAGGCAGCACAGGCACGTAAGCAGGCTCTCGACGAGGGGGTCACCGAGGAAGAACTGGAGCAGGACATGACGCACACCGAGGACATGACGGCGCTCAAGGCTCAGGTCGCCGAACTGGCGGAGCTGCTGAAGGCCGCGCAGCCGCCGGCCGCGAAGACGGAGCACGTGCCCGCGGAGTCGAAGGAGGCGCACGCGGCGGCGGGTGGCCGGAGGGTGGAGACCCCGGAGGCGAAGGCAACCATGCGCCAGGCGCTGCAGGATCTCGGCAACGGGGTCTCCGGGGACGGTCCGGCCGCGCGTGATGACGTGCACCCGCGGGTGAAGGCGTCCGGCGGTACGAAGTGGGGCGCGCAGGTGGTTGCCGGTCTCGGCGGCCCGCAGGGGTACAAGGGGGTTCTCGCGAACGGCACGGTCGCCGTCGACGTCCCGCTGGACCCCGAGCCGGTCCGCTCCGACATTCCGGTGTTGTCGCTGCGCCAGCTCATGCCGAATGTGCGCAACACGACGGGCCGGTTCGCGTACCTGCGGCAGACGGTGCGGACGAACAACGCGGCCGTGGTCGCGCACGGGGCGAAGAAGCCGACGTCCCTCTACACCCTGGCGCGGGTCGACGACCGGGTGCGGACGATCGCGCACCTGTCGGAGCCGATCGCCAAGCAGGATCTCGACGACATCGGGCTGCTGCGGACGTTCATCGACCAGGAGATGCGCCTCGGGCTCGACGTCGCCCTTGAGCGGGAGATCCTGTCGGGCGACGGGACCGGGGAGCACTTCACCGGCATGGCGAACGTGTCCGGCGCCCAGGTGCAGGCGTTCTCGTCCAACGTGCTGACGACGACCCGCAAGGCGGTCACGAAGCTGGAGCGGTGGGGTTACCTGGCCCGTGCGGGCTGGGTGATGACCCCGGAGGACTGGGAGACCATCGAACTCCTCGCGGACAACGAGGGGCAGTTCTACTACGGGGGCCCGCAGGCCGCGGTGAACGCGTCTTCCCGCCGGCTGTGGTCGGTGCCCGTCGTCGTCTCGGACGCTGCCACGACCGGCACGGCGCACCTGGCGGACTTCTCGCAGATGCGTCTGCAGGTCCGCCAGGACGGTGTTCTGGACTGGTCGGAGAACATGTACGACCCGAACGCGCTGGGCGCCGGACAGGGCGCCTCCGACTTCGAGCGGAACATGCTGCGCTTCCGCTTCGAGGGCCGGTTCGGTCTCGAGATCCTGCGGCCGTCCGCGATCGTCGAAGTCGACATGGCCGCCTAGTCCCCCACGCACGGAAGCCCCCGGGGGGAGGCGGCTGACCCATAGGGCGTGCATGATGGAGGGGTCCGGACGCACGGAAGCCCCGCCGCAATTCTCCTGCGGCGGGGCTTCCTCGTGCGCTACACCTCGTGCGTCTTGGCCCAGTCGACGAGCGCCGACCACGCGTCCGGCCGGAGCGGTATCCGCGCGCCGGCTGGCCGCTTAGAGTCCCGCACCAGCACACCGTCGGCGGGCCGCGCCCACTCGACGCAGCTACCGCTGTCCGTGTACGTCGACTTCACCCAGACCAAGCCATCTTGTCCAGCTCCATGCACAGCGTTCTCCTCGCTGAGTCGATCATCTTCAGCGACTCGGCCGGACTGGCCGCAGCCGCTTGCAAGTGATCGTAGGAGGTGGAGTAGGCGGCTACGTCTTCCGGCCGCGTCGAGATCACGGAGCCGGTCAGGGTCTCCGTGAACACGACCCGCTGCGGGCCGATGCGGTACGAGGTGAACGCCCCCGCCACGCCGGGGTGTCCGGAACTGCTGAGCGGCAGCACCTGCACCGTGACGGACGGCCGCAGGGCGATGACATTCAACAGGTGCTCCAGCTGCTCGACGAGGACCGCCCGGCTTCCGACCGGCCGCCGCAGTACCTGTTCGTCGATGATGAACCACGCCCGGCGGTCCGCCGTGTACCCGAGTGCGTCGATGCGCTTCTGACGCAGGTCTGCGCGCTCCGCGACATCCTCTGCGGGCAGGGCGGGAGTTGTCGCCTGGATGGCTTCCACGGCGTACTGGTAGGTCTGCAGCATTCCCGGGATGAGGGTCGGATGCCACGCTTCGATCTTGTCGGCTGCACGCTCCAGCCGGATCAGCTGCTCGATGTGCTCACTGAGCGATTCGTTGGGGGCGGCCCGCCATAGGCCCGCCTTCGATGGGTCTCGCGTGCCGCGTACAAGCTCCGCGGCTTCCTTGCGGTTGGGCTTCACCGGTTCTCCTCCGGTCGTGCCTTGATGGTCCGTCAACGCTACTCCTCGTGAGTGTGTGATCACATGCCCCGAAAGGGTTCCTGCGGTACAGGAACCCGCGCGGGCCGCAGTTGCAGCCGAGCGCCCAACACCCCTCTAGGAGGGTCTACATCGCAGGCCAGGGGCCTCTACCGGGGGGATCTACGGCTGTAGAGGGACCCCGCTAGGCGGGGGTACCCATCCGGTACCCCCGCCCGGGGCCTATTCGGCGGTCGGGGTAGAGGGAGGGGCCTCTACCTCCCGTGCGGCCAACAGCAGCTCCTCGGGTACGGCGGCCTCTAGGTCGGCCCGCCGGTACCCGGCCAGGTTCTTGCCCTTGATGTTGATCTGCTTGGTGGTGCGGACGACGCCGGCCGCGGTGAGCGCGTCGGCCAGTTGGTCGAGGTCGAAGTCCCCGTACCGGTCCTCGTCGAGGTTGACCAGGCGGGCGAGGAGATCGACGGAGTGCATGCGGTCGGAGTGCCGCATCACGTCCAGCGCGTCGGACAACACCGGGTCGATGGTGACACCCGCCAGGCCGGCCGCCGCGGTGACGTCCCCGGCCGCGTCCCCGCTGATCTGCCCGACCGCCTCGCGCAGCTGCCTGCCCTTGAGGCACAGGGAGTTGAACTCGGCGGTGGTCAGCAGGTCGTTCTTGACGGTGGCGTGCGAGGCGGGCCCGGTGACGAGGACGGTCACCCCCTTGTGGTCCTCGGACAGCAGGGAAGCATCCGCGCCCATGGCCGCCTTGCCCGACCCGAGGACCATGTCCGAGCTCGTCTTGTCGGTGACCTGGGTGCAGCAGCGGATGGTGATGATCTCCCGCAGCTTCGTGGGCACGCTCTTGGCGTCGGGCCGCTGACTGGCGTAGTTGCTGATGAACCCGGCGGCCGGGCCGCGGCGGGCGATGCGGGCCAGGTCGTCGACGATCTGTTCCCGGACCTTGTCGTCGACCGCGAGGAACGCCTCCTGCAGCTCGTCGACGGTGACGAAGATGAACGGCATCCGGTACTTCTCGACGATCGCCGGGGTGAGCTTGCCCTCCGGGCAGATGGAGGTGGGCAGACCCCGCAGCAGGGCGAAGCGCCGTTCCATCTCGGCGAGGAGTTCGGCCAGCATCGCCTTGAACGCTTCGATCGCGTCATCTTCGGCGCCGAGGACGAGCCGGTGGGCGACGTGCCGCATGCCCATCCAGTCCTGGCCGCCCTTGAAGTCGGCGACGTAGTGCCGTACCCACGGGTCGAGGAGACCGGCCGCCGTCATCAGACGTTGGGTGAACGTCTTGCCACGGCGGGGCAGTCCGCCGAAGAACATCGACTGCCAGATGACCGGAACGGTGATCCGGTTCCCGCGCGCATCCTGCCCGAACGGGACCGCGTCCCAGATGGAGAAGCGGTCCAGCGTCGCCAGGGGCGAAGGGGTCGGCTCCGCAAGGTAGGGGTCGTCGTCGGCCACCCACATGCTGACCCGGCCGGCGTTGCCGCCCTTGGACGCGCGGACGCGGGACATGATGACCTGGATCTCATCCACCCCGAGTTCCTGCGCGATGACCTCCCGCTTCGCCAGCACGTCGGATGCGGTCTTGCCGCCGCCGCGCGGCATGTCGAAGATGACCGCCCACCCCCGCCCGTCCCGTACCGGGCCCATGGTGCAGGTGACCTTGGGGGCGTCGTCGTCGCCCTTCCCCGCCTTCAGCAGGCCGGCCGCCCGCAGCGCGTCGTTGAGCTGCTGGGCGGACATGTCCACCTTCAGCGGCGGCGCCCCCTGGTCGAGGAGATGGGTCTCCTTCCCGCGCCCCAGGTAGGCGAGCGGGCCGACCACCGCGGCGGACATGCCCGCCTGCAGCAGCGGGTCGGCCAGGAGCAGCCCCGTCGCAGCTGCGGCGACACCGACGGCCGCGGCACCGAACCGCCACCGACGGGACTCGGTACGGGCAGCGTGCGCCGCTTGCAGCCGGACGGCCAGCTCGACGTCCTCGGGCCGGGCCCTGCACTGGGCACGGAGCGCCTTCACCGCGGCCGTGTGGTCCTGCGCGGACAGGGTGGGCCAGATACCGAGGGTGGCCCGGTAGAACCCGCGGGCGGCCAGCAGCACCGTCTTCACGAGGTACTTCGGGGCCCGGATGGTGTGGAAGCGGGTCTGCCACCAGGTGAGGCGGGCGAACGCCTTCACGTTGGCGACGATGGACTTCGTGGACTGGGCCCACACCGGAAGTACGGGTACGTCCGGCACCGTCAGCCAGTCCGCGAGGGGGTTGTCGGGGCGGTCGACCGCCTCGATCACTTCGCGGGTGTCCGCAGAGTGATCCGCCTCGGGTGCCGGGGTGGGCTCCGGGACTTTCAGCAGGTCCGTCTTGGTGGTGGGGTGCCCGTTGACCGGGCCTGCCAGGGTTTCCGTCATGATGGTGATCTCCGGTGTTCCGTTTCGGATTGCGTTACGCCGGGAGCACGGGGCGGCCGGTGATCCTTGGCCGGGTACGGCCGCCCCGTGGCACAGCTAGGTGTTCCTCTCGGCCCGCTTGCGGGCGCCGTCGAGGACGCGCTCGACCTTCCGTTCAAGGTCGGCCTGATAGACGTCGGGCCCGGCGATCTCCCGCTTGCACATCCGGGCCACGTAGTAGGCGACCTTCGCCTTCTCGCCAGGCGTCAGGGGCGGGGCCGGCTGCTTCTGGTAGCTCACGGCGTCGTTCCTTCCGGGGTCAGATCTTGCGCAGTTCGTGGGCGTGGCACAGGACCGGTGCGATCAGCCAACTGATGCGGTCGACCGTCCACCGGCCGTTGGTGAGCGGGCCGGGCGGCACCTCGTCCAGGACACGGCCGGTCTTTCCGGCGGCCCGCGGGTCGTCCTCACACGACACGATCAGCACCTTGTCTCCGCCCCGGAACTGCCCGTCACTCGCCATCAGCGGGCACCCCCTTGCTCGTCTCGGTGATCGCGGCGGCGACGGCCAGCCGCGCCCACACGTCCGCCTGGGCGACAAGGCGGTCCGGCAGGTCGAGGTAGTGGCGGCTGGTCAACAGCTCTTCGGCCTTCTCGCGGTACTGCTCGCTGGTCATGGTGTGCCTTTCGTGGTGACGGTCGAGGTGGGCTACTTGTCGTTGGCGGACGCGTTGAGGTGGGCGTCCATGAGGGTGGCTTCGACGTCGCCGACGTTCCCCTGGACGATCTGGGCGTAGACGTCCTGCGACGCCTCGTGCATCCGCTGGGCGAAGTCGTTCTGCTCCTGCGCCATGGGGGTCTCCTTCTGCAGGGGTCCGGACTGTCCGGCCCCACCGCACCCCCGCGGACAAGCCGCGGGGGACGGAGGGACTGTCAGTCGCGGTCCTTCTGCATGTCCGCCCACACCGACCGCAGGACCAGCACGCACACGGTCAAGGCCACCGCCGAGATGGCCACGGCTACGGCGGACAGGGCCAGGGCGACCATGAACACCGACGCCCCCGCACCCATCGCCACGTACTTCCCCGCGCTCGACTTCGGGGCGGGCGCCGGGTGCTGGCAGGCCGGCGGCTGTGCCACCCGGGCCGCCTCCACCGCGGCGAGCATCATGGCGAACTGCTCCGACTGGCGGGCAGCGGCCAGCGCGTCGGCGGACGCCTTGTTGATGTCGTCGCTCATGACCGGCCCCCCACGACGTCGCGGCGCAACTCGGTCGCCTCTCGGCGGGAGAGACCGAACGCCACACGCAACTGATCGATGGTCACGCCCCGGCCCCCCTCGCTGACCACCTGCATGTGGAGCCTGCGCGCCCGTCGCCGCAGTTCAGTGGGGGTGAGGGTGACCACCTCGGTGACCACCTCCCGCCGGGCCTCGGCCGGTACCGCCGCGGGCACCTTGCTGGTCGTGAAGTCGTCCCAGACAAGCGACTGGGACGGCAGCGCGGGAAGCGTCGGAATGACCGACACAACCGGGTCGGGCAGCCGCTCGACGGTGCACTCCGACATGGGCTCCGCCGGGACCTCGGTGGTCACTTCCGCGGTACCACGAAGGTCATCAACGGGTGCCGCGTGACCGGCAAGCGCCTGATGCACCTGCCGCATCAACGCACCGAACGCCAGGAGTGCGGCCGCCGGTGGTACGGCGGCGACCACGTAGTCCAGCAGTGGCACCGTGGCAGGGTCCCGTGTTCCCGACACCCCCGCCACGTTCAGGACGATGGAGCCCACCGAACCGACAGTGGTCAGTCCGATCGCCCACCAGTCCACCCGCTTCGCCAGCGCGGCCCGCAGCATCAGCAGTTCCCCGGCGACGATGAACAGGTCGAGAGTGGCCGGCCATGCCCACGCCCGTTCGGCGGCACCGCCGAGACCGTGCGCCAACGCCACCTCCGCAAGGTGGGCGTAGGACAGCCAGAACGCCGCCGCGGTCAGGGCGATGATGACCGCCCCCGCCCCGATGGCCAGGCCGCGGGCCGGGTCCTTGGTGAAGGTCATCGGCCTACCTCCGGGAGTGCTTCGCGCACGGCACGATGCGCGAGGAGATTCACGCCGTGGCGGTCACCGGCACGGTTCGCGGAGATCAGCTCCGCGAGGATCACGGGAAGATGCAGACGAGGCCGGGGCGAGCGGGACGCCGCCGCGAGGGCGGCGTCCTCGGTCGGCCGGCGCACCAGACTGGTACTCACCGGCCCACCCCGTTCAGCTTCACGAGACGAGCCGCCATCCGCGGCATGTCGTCGACCGCAAACCGCCAGATCGTCGCGATCAGCCCGTTCAGGCCTGCCGCGTCGAACTCGTGCCACTCCCCGTCGACGTACACGGCCGCCATCACCCGCGTCTCCGTCGAGGAGAACGGCCGCTGGACGAGCGCCATCGACAACACCGGCACCGGGCCGTGACAGGCCGTCTCGACGGTCGCCACGGTCTCCGCGCCCTGGTGCTCGATGTCGACGCGGTACGCCTCCGCCTCGTGCTCACCCACACACCAGGTGGGCTCCGGGATCGTCACCGGGCCGTGGTCCACGGTGTGCACCGTCACGGTGCGCGGGGCGCTCACTGCTCGTACCGGAAGGCCGAGCACACCGTGGCGGCGTGCTTCATCAGCAGGTTCCGGGCGGTGCTCTCGCGGAGCGGCTGCGTCAGGATGCGGGGGAACGTGATGGTCAGCTTCCCGCCGGTCGTGGTGAGCGTGCCGAAGGAGTTCTTCGGCAGCTCCTCCGCGTCACACTCGACGACGACCGCCTCGAACACCTCCAGCAGGTAGCTGACCGGCATCGCCTCGATGTCCGTGGGGGTCAGGCTCTCCCAGCGTCGCGCGGTCACCTTGCGGTCAGCGATGTGCTGCCGGTGGCTCTCGGCGCGGTACTCCCCAAGCTTGTCGCGCAGCCGCATCAGCTCGCTGGTGTGGTCCCGCAACTGGCTGATGACCTGGTCCAGCTCGCGGGCGGTGAGGTACCCGTCCCCGATCAGGTTGTACGCCGAGTCCGGGCTGAACAGGACGTGCGGGTCACGGGCCCGGGGGACGCTGCTGAACGGCTCCTGCCGTACCTCGGCCTCCAGCAGGGTCACGGACCGGCCGCCCTGCAGGGCGAACTCGGCCGCCACGGTCTCGCCCCTGTGAGTCAGCTCGTCCGGGGTGATGCCGATCTTGATGTCGTTGCTGTGGTCGTCGATGCACCAGGACGGGCACGGCACCGACATGAAGCCCCCGCCGATCAGCGGGTACGTGATGGTGCGGTCCGCGACCGCCTCGGCGACGGTCTCGGTCTCGGACGGCTTGACGGGGTTGGATACGGTGATGCTCATGGTTCGACTCCCTGGAGTGAGGGGTTCGGATCTAGGCCCCGTTTCGCTGCTGATACAGCGGGCGGGGTCGCCGTCTCACACACGTCTCACAGACGTGTCACGGTGAGTGCGGCTGGGGAGCATCTGACCTGCGATTTCGTCCTGTCATGGACGGGTCGGGACCCCTGTGGACGCCGGGTAAACTCTGTTCACGTGACTGCTGCAAGTGCGAAGCCTCGCATCCCCAACGTCCTGGCCGGCCGCTACGCCTCCGCGGAGCTCGCCGTCCTGTGGTCCCCCGAGCAGAAGGTCGAGCTGGAGCGCCGGCTGTGGCTGGCCGTGCTGCGTGCGCAGAAGGACCTCGGGATCGAGGTTCCGGACCAGGCGCTCGCCGACTACGAGCGCGTGCTCGACCAGGTCGACCTGGCCTCCATCGCGGAGCGCGAGAAGGTCACGCGCCACGACGTGAAGGCCCGGATCGAGGAGTTCAACGCGCTCGCCGGGCACGAGCAGGTCCACAAGGGCATGACCTCGCGCGACCTCACCGAGAACGTCGAGCAGCTCCAGATCCGGCTCTCCCTGGAGCTGATGCGGGACCGCACGGTCGCCGTGCTCGCGCGGCTGGGCAAGCTGTCGGCGGAGTACGCCGAGCTGGTCATGGCCGGTCGCTCGCACAACGTCGCCGCCCAGGCCACCACCCTCGGCAAGCGCTTCGCGACCGCCGCCGACGAACTGCTCGTCGCGTACGGCCGCCTGGAGGAGCTGCTCGGCCGCTATCCGCTGCGCGGCATCAAGGGCCCGGTCGGCACCGCGCAGGACATGCTCGACCTGCTGGGCGGCGACGCGCAGAAGCTGGCGGAGCTGGAGCAGCGCATCGCCGGCCACCTCGGCTTCGCGCACGCCTTCACCTCGGTCGGCCAGGTCTACCCGCGCTCGCTGGACTACGAGGTGGTGACCGCGCTGGTGCAGCTCGCCGGCGCGCCCTCCTCCGTCGCCAGGACGATCCGTCTGATGGCGGGCCACGAGCTGGTCACCGAGGGCTTCAAGCCCGGCCAGGTCGGCTCGTCGGCGATGCCGCACAAGATGAACACCCGCTCCTGCGAGCGCGTCAACGGCCTCATGGTCGTCCTGCGCGGTTACGCGTCGATGACCGGCGAGCTGGCGGGCGACCAGTGGAACGAGGGCGACGTGTCCTGTTCCGTGGTCCGCCGGGTCGCGCTTCCCGACGCGTTCTTCGCCTTCGACGGCCTGCTGGAGACCTTCCTGACCGTCCTGGACGAGTTCGGCGCGTTCCCGGCCGTCGTCGCGCGCGAGCTGGACCGCTACCTCCCCTTCCTGGCCACGACGAAGGTCCTGATGGCCGCGGTACGGGCGGGCGTCGGCCGGGAGGCCGCGCACGAGGTCATCAAGGAGCACGCGGTGGCCGCCGCGCTGGCCATGCGCGAGCAGGGCGCCGAGCGCAACGAGCTGCTGGACAAGCTCGCCGCCGACGACCGGATGCCGCTGGACCGCGCGCAGCTGGACGAGCTGATGGCGGACAAGCTGTCCTTCACGGGGGCCGCCGGCCAGCAGGTCGGCGTGCTGGTCGCGCGCATCGACGAGATCGTCAAGCAGCACCCCGAGGCCGCGGCGTACACCCCCGGCTCGATCCTGTGAGGTCCCGGTGACTCCCGAGGAGCTGCGGGCCGCCAGTGACCGCGTCATTCCCGACGTGGTCGCGGGCGGCCTGCGCGTGCTGTTCTGCGGCATCAACCCCGGGCTGATGTCGGCGGCCACCGGCCACCACTTCGCCCGCCCCGGCAACCGCTTCTGGCCGGTGCTGCACCGGTCGGGCTTCACCCCGCGCCAGTTGAAGCCGTCCGAGCAGGAGGAGTTGCTCTCGTACGGTCTCGGCATCACCAACGTCGTGGCGCGGGCCAGCGCCCGGGCGGACGAGGTGAGCGCGGAGGAGTTCGTCGAGGGCGGGCGGCTGCTCACCGAGAAGGTGGAACGGCTGGGGCCGACGTGGCTGGCGGTGGTCGGCGTGACCGCGTACCGCACGGCGTTCGACGACAAGAAGGCGCGCATCGGCCCGCAGGAGCGGACCATCGGCGGGGCGCGGGTGTGGGTGCTGCCCAACCCCAGCGGACTCAACGCGCACTGGAGCCTGGAGACGATGGCCGAGGAGTACGGGCGCCTGCGCGCGGCGGCCGAGGACGTCACGGGCGGCTAGCGCCCGGCAACGATCCGGTTCCGCTTTGCACGGTGCGGCTCGCCCCGCGCGTGGCCTGCGGATACGATCCAGCAGCCAGACAAACGTACGAGGCGGGAGGACACGTTGGGGCGGCTGACCGGCGGGGACCCCTCTCTGTTGCGGCGGATCAACTCCGCGGTGGTGCTGCACGCGCTGCGCGGCGCGGACGCGGCCGCCTCCCCCACCCTGACCGACCTGACCCGGGTCACCGGGCTCTCCCGGCCGACCGTCGAGGGCGTCGTCGAGGGCCTCATCGAGACCGGGCTCGCCGTCGAGGCCGAGGCGGAGGAGGGCGGGGCCAAGCGGCAGGGGCGGCCCGCGCGGCGGTTCCGCTTCCGGGCCGAGGCGGGGCACCTGCTGGGCATCGAGATCGGCCCGCACCGGGTGTCGGTGCTGATCTCCGGGCTGGACGGGCGGATCGTCGGCGCGGGATCGCGCGAGGTGGACGAGTCGGCGAGCGCGGACGACCGGCTGGAGCGGGTGCGGACCGTGGTGGCCGACGTGCTGCGCCGGGCCGGGGTGGCGCGCAGCTCACTGCGGGCGGTCGGCGTGGGCAGCCCCGGAATCGTCGAGGCGGACGGCACGGTACGGCTCGGCACGGCGCTTCCCGGCTGGACCGGACTGCCGCTGGGCGAACGGTTGCGGCGGTCCTTCCGCTGCCCGGTGCTGGTGGAGAACGACGCGAACGCCGCGGCGGTGGCCGAGCACTGGAAGGGCGTCGGGCAGGACACCGACGACCTGGTCTTCGTGCTGGCCGGGCTGAGCCCCGGGGCCGGTTCGCTGATCGGCGGACGGCTGCACCGGGGGTACGGCGGGGCGGCGGGCGAGATCGGGGCCCTGCACCTGCTGGGCCGGGAGGCCAGGCCCGAGAGCCTGCTCTCGACGACGGACAAGCCCCTGCACCCGCTGGACGAGCACGCGGTGGCGGCGGTCTTCGCGCAGGCCAAGCGCGGGGACGCGCAGGCGCGGGCGGCCATGGACCGGTTCCTGCAGCGGCTGGTGCACGACGTGGCGGCGCTGGTGCTGGCGCTGGACCCGGAGCTGGTGGTGGTCGGGGGGTGGGCGGCCGGCCTGGACGGCGTCCTGGACCCGCTGCGCTCGGAGCTGGAACGCTTCTGCCTGCGCCCGCCCCGGGTGGCACTCTCGCTGCTCGGCGAGGCGTCGGTGGCGACGGGGGCGTTGCGGCTGGCGCTGGACCATGTGGAGGAGCAGCTCTTCGCGGTGGAGACGACGGTGACGGCCCGCCGCTGAGCGCGTGCGCACCCATCCCACGCCGGACCGCTACTCCGTGCCCCGTCAGGGGCGCGGGGAACTGCGCGACCAGCCACGACGCTCCTGCACGGGACCGTGCACTGGCCGCGCGGCGAGCGCTTTAGGGAAAGGGGCGGGCCCGGGGCCTGTCCTGCGTGAGCAGAACGGGGCTGACGCGTCCGGTGCCGGGGCTGAGCTCACGGCCCTGGCGGAGGAGCGTGCCCGGCGCAGGCGCTCACGCAAGGGGCGGCACCCGGGTGGGCCGGGAGCGGGAGGGGCCGCCCCCTTGGGGCGGCCCCGTCGCCCAAGGGGGCGGGGGAAGGGGGGAGGGGAAGGCGCCCCGTCGCCCAAGGGAGCGGGGCGGGCCCGGCATCCGAGCGGATCAGGGAGGTACTCCGGGCCCGGGCGGTAGGTCAGGAGGCGTGGGCGGTTGGGGTGTCGTGGTGGCTTATCTCCAGGTCACCCGAGTCACCGAAGGTCAACCGGCACGTGTCGGCCCGGTAAGTGGCCACGGACACCGCCGCCGTGCGCCCCGCCGCGAAGTACCGGGTCGTGACGACCAGCACCGGAGCCCCCGGCAACCGGTCCAACTGCTTGGCGTCGTCCGCCCGCGCGGACCCCAGCTCGACCGCCCGGTCCTGTCCCTCAAGGCCGAGCCGCTGGAGCTCGCGCAGCACCGAACGGGCCCGGACCTGCCCCGACGGGGCCTCGATGGCGGGCAGCTCGGGCACGGAGGCGCCGGGCACGTAGAGCAGTTCGGCCGCGACCGGCTGCCCGTGCGTCATCCGCGTCCGCCGCACCACGTGCAGCTCGTCCCCCACGGGGGTCCCGAGCATGCGGCTGACCGCGGCGGGCGGCGCGCCGAGCACGGAGTCGACGGCCACCCAGGCGTCGTCGGCCGTCCCCGGCCAGGTGTGCTGCGAGGTCGACACGTCGACACCCATGCGGGGCGGCGCGACCGTGGTGCCCACGCCCCGGCGGCGCTGCAGACGGCCCTCCAGCTCAAGCTGTTCGAGGGCCTGGCGGAGCGTGGCCCGGGCGACGCCGAAGCGGGCCGCGAGCTCCCGTTCGTTGGGGAGGATCTCGCCGACCGAGAAGTCGGAGTCGAGTGCCTCGCTGAGCACGGTCTTGAGGTGCCAGTACTTCGGCTCCGGCACCGTTTCGAGCTGCGTGGTCCCCACCCTGATCCTCCGCAATCGCCGCGACCCCCGCGGCATTCCGAGACGTCCACCAAGACGCCGTTCCGCGCCCTTGTTTATTAAAGGTCCTTGCACTAACTCTGCGACCATAGGTCGGCCCCCCTACTTGGTCAAGACCAATCCGCTTTCCTTTACGGAGGTTATGGAAGGCGGGGAGCGAAATGCGCGTAGGCCACGGACCGTTCATGAAGCCGCAAACTGCCCCGCACCCGGCGGCCGGATACGGGGCAGCGACGGCGGCAGGGGCGGCGGTCGGCGCGAGAAATCCGGAAGTTGCTATTCCGGGAGCACTGCGGAGAGTTTGTCGGGATTGCGCATGATGTAAACCGTCTGAATGAGTCCCTCGGCCGCATCGATCTGCACCACCCCGTCCACCTCCCCGTCCACCACGATCAGCAGCGCGGGTCCGCCGTTGAGCTCGGCGAAGCGGAACTCCGTGCCGGGGACCGTCTTCTTCGCCACGCCCAGCAGGAAGCGCGCCACCTTGTCCGCGCTCTCCATGACCCGCAGCGAGAGCCGTGCCTTGCCGCCGCCGTCGCCGACCAGCCGCGCCCCGGGGGCCAGCAGCGCGAGCAGCTCGCCGAGGTCGCCGCCGGTCGCGGCGGCGAGGAAGCGCTCGGTGAGATCGCGGCGTTCGGCCGGGTCCACGGCGAAGCGCGGCCTGCGCTCCTCCACGTGCTTGCGCGCGCGGCCCGCGAGCTGGCGCACCGCGGCGTCCGACTTGTCGAGGGCGGCGGCGATCTCCCCGTACGGGAATCCGAAGGCCTCGCGCAGGACGAACACCGCGCGCTCCAGCGGTGAGAGCGATTCGAGGACGACCAGGACGGCGAGGGAGACGGACTCGGCGAGCACGGCGCGTTCGGCGGTGTCGGGGACGTCCGCGGCGAAGTCGGTGGCCAGCGGCTCCGGGAGCCAGGGGCCCACGTACGCCTCGCGCCGCGACTGCACCTGCCGCAGGCGGTCGATGGCCAGGCGGGTGGTGATCCGTACGAGATAGGCGCGCGGCGCGCGGACCTCCTCGCGGTCCTCCGCCGACCAGCGCAGCCACGCCTCCTGCACGACGTCCTCGGCGTCGGCGACGCGGCCCAGCATCCGGTAGGCGACGCCGGTCAGGACGGGACGGTGCTCCTCGAAGAGGGCGGCGGCGCCGGTGGCCGTTTCGGAGGTCATCGTGCCATCCCAGCCCACGGGCCACGCGGTGTCCAGCACGGCGCGAGCGGTGTGCGCCACACTCTTGAACTCCGGGCTACTGGAGAGTAGTTGTTGCTGACAGAGTGTCTAAGGCCGCTCCCCCGGCAGCCCGCTCCCCACCCCCAGGAGTCACCCCATGACCGCCACCGTCGCCTTCGCCGTCGAGTCCCCGGGCGGCCCGCGCACCGCGTCCGTGACGTACGAGCGCCGCGGGCGGGGCGAGCCGCTGCTCCTGCTGCACGGCATCGGGCACCACTGGCAGGCCTGGGAGCCGGTGCTGGGCGCGCTGGCGGCGGAGCGTGACGTGATCGCCGTGGACCTGCCGGGGTTCGGGGCGTCGCCGTCCCTCCCCGAGGGTCTGTCGTACGGCCTGGAGGCGGTCGTTCCGGTACTGGGCGCGTTCTGCCGGGAGCTGGGGGTGGACCGGCCGCACGTCGCCGGCAACTCGCTCGGCGGCCTGCTCGCCCTGGAGATGGGACGGAAGAAGCTGGCGCGGTCGGTGACGGCCCTGTCGCCCGCGGGCTTCTGGACGCCGCCCGAGCGCCGGTACGCCTTCACCGCCCTGCGCGGGATGCGGGCGGCCGCGAAGGCCATGCCGCTGCCGATGATCGAGCGGCTGGCGCGGAGCGAGGCGGGCCGGTTCGCGCTGACCAGCACGATCTACGCCAAGCCCGGCCGCCGCACGCCGGACGCGGTCGTCGCGGAGACCCTGGCGCTGCGGCGGGCGACCGCCTTCGAACCGACGCTGGCGGCGGGGCTGAGCGTGCAGTTCCGGGACGACGTGCGGGAGGTGCCGGTGACGGTGGCGTGGGGGACGAAGGACCGGCTGCTGGTGCGCCGGCAGGGGGTGCGGGCCAAGGGGGTCATGCCCGGGGCGCGGCTGGTGCGGCTGCCGGGGTGCGGGCACGTGCCGATGAACGACGACCCGGCGGCGGTGGCGAGGGTCGTCCTCGACACGAGCCGCTGAGGCCCCGCGGCTTCCGGCGACCGGCTACTTTCCAAAGTGGAAAACAGATGACACCCTGACAACAACACCGGTCTCACGGGACGTTGGGGGAGTCATGAGCGAATACAGCGAATACAGCGAATACACGGACGCGGTCACGGCATTGGGACGGGCGCGGAAGATGGAGGGCGCCGCCCGGCGCGGCAGCAACTGGTACGCGCGCTACCTCCTGGTCTTCGGCGTCGCCCAGTTCGGCTTCGTCCCCCTGGTCGTCCTGTGGCACGGCGCGCTGGCCACCGCCGTCACCATGACCGGGTACGCGGTGATGATCGTCCTGCTGAGCGTGTACGCGGCCGGGCAGCGGACGGCGCGGCGTCATTTCGGCCTCCGGCACGGGCTGCTGATCGGTTCCTGGGCACTGCTCTACGCGGCGACGATCGTGCTGCACGGCCGGGACGGGTGGGCGGACAGCGTGCCGCTCGCCGTCGGGGGCGCCCTGGCCTGCGCACTGCCCCTGCTGGCGGGGGCGGCGTACGAACTGCGGCGGACGGCGTGAGCGGGCAGCAGGCCGGGGCGCACCCCCGGCACGCGCTGGCACCGCTGTTGACCTCACCGGTGCGGCTGTCCGTGGTGGCGGCGCTCGTCCCGCTCGACAAGGCCGACTTCGCCTTCGTGCGCGACCTGGTGGAGGTGTCCGACTCCGTGCTCTCCAAGCAGGTGGCGGCGCTGGAGGAGGCCGGGTGGGTGACCGTGACCAAGGGGCGCGTCGAGCGCCGGGCCCGGACGTGGCTCGCGCTCACGGCGGAGGGGCGGGCGGTGTACGGACGCCACTTGGCCGCCCTCCGGGCCATCGCGGGCGGCCAGGGGCTTGACACCCCCACCTGACCTGGGTGAACGTGTCCCGCCACGGGATCGGTCAGCTTCGGCCGACCGCCGCCGAAAAGGGCGGCGAAACGACCAGAAGCACACTTAACCCATCAGTCACAAACCGTTCGTGATCGCGCAACACCGCTGAGCGAGAGTGCTGCCATGACACACACGCAGTGCCGCACGGCATCCTCTTCCCGGCCCGCCAAGACCCGGCACCGCCACCACTGGCGGCGCGATCTCGTGGAGCTGGCCGCGCTCTTCACGGCGGTGGCGGTCGCCGACTCGATCGCGAACATGATCGTGCACGGTCCCGACGGTCCCGTGCTGCTCGTGGCGTCGGCGGTGGCGCTCGCCGGCACCGCCGGGTTCCACACCTGGTGGGCCAGGAAGCACGGGCACGCGCCCCCGCCGACGCCGCCGACCGATCCCGGGGCGGCCGCGGCTCCGGCCGCCGAAGCCGCCGGAAGCACGGGAACCGCCAAAAGCGCCGCAGCCGTCGCGGCCACGGGAACCGGCGACGCCCCGGAGCGGGGTGGGACCGCGCTGTGGCGGATGCGCACCACGGTCAAGGACGAGCCGGGGTCGCTGGCCGCGCTGTGCACGGTCCTCGCGCGGCTGGAGGTCGACATCCTCACCCTCCAGGCCCACCCGCTGGGCGCCGGCACGGTGGACGAGCTGCTGCTCAGGGCGCCCGCCGAGGTGCAGATCCGGGACCTGTCCCGGGAGGTCGCGGCCGCCGGGGGGCGCGACACCTGGCTGGAGCGGGCCGACGCGCACGACCTCGTGGACGCGCCGGCCCGGGTGCTCGGGCTCGCCACCCGGACCGCTCTCGATGCCGCCGAACTGCCGCTCGCGCTGCGCCAGTTGCTCGGCCGGTGCACCATCCACTCGCTGCCCGCCACCACCCTCACCGGCCGGCCGTCGGGGCACACCGCTCCCGTGGAGGGCGTGCTCGAAGGAACCGTGATGCGGTTCGGGGACCCGTCCGGCGGGGGGATCACCGTGGAGCGGCCGTACCTGCCGTTCACGCCCACCGAGTTCGCGCGGGCCAGGGCGCTGGTGGAGCTGGACGCCCGGCTCGGGCCGCGGGTGCCGCGCAGCCAGGACGTGCTGACGCTGCCCGAGGGCAACGCCATCACCGTCCGGCGGGCCGGGCCCGACGACCTCGAAGCGGCGCTCGCCCTGCACGGGCGCTGCTCCGAGCGGACCCTGAACCTCCGCTACCACGGCCCGGTCGGCGACGCGGACCGCTACCTCACCCACCTGCTCAGCCCCCGCTACGGCCGCACCCTGGCCGTGCAGACCGCGTCCGGGCGGCTCGTCGCCCTCGGCCATCTGCTGTGGGACGGCGACGAGACCGAGGTGGCCCTGCTCGTCGAGGACGCCTGGCAGCGCAGGGGCATCGGCTCCGAGCTGCTCGGGCGGCTGGTGGGACTGGCCGCCGAGGCGGACTGCGAGAGCGTGTACGCCGTCACCCAGGCCTCCAACACCGGCATGGTCGCCGCGATGCGCGGTCTCGAACTGCCGCTGGACTACCAGATCGAGGAAGGCACGCTGGTGGTGACGGCCCGGCTCGGCTCCCCCGTCACGCCGGAACGCCTTCGGCTCGCGCCGGGGGAAGGCCTCCCGTACGTCCCCGGCCCCGATCGGGGCTGAGGCCGGCGGGGAGCGGGGAGTCGAGGCCCTGGCGGGCGGCCGGTGCGGAACCGGCCGCCGCCAGGGCCTCGCACAGATCGCGCCACAGGTCCTCGACGTCCTCCAGCCCGACCGACATCCGCAGCAGCCGGTCGCTGACGCCCGCCGAGCGCCGGTCCGGTTCGGCCACGATCCGGTGGCTGATGGAGGCCGGGTGCTGGATCAGGGTGTCGACGCTGCCGAGGCTGACGGCCGGGGTGATCAGGCGGACGCCCGCGATCACCGCGTGCGGGTCCCCGTACACCTCGAAGGCGACCATCGCGCCGCCCAGCTCGGGGTAGTGGACGCGGGCGACGCGCGGGTCGGCGGCGAGGCGGCGGGCCAGCTCGGAGGCGTTCGCGGAGGCGGCCCGCATCCGCACCGGGAGCGTGGACAGACCGCGCAGCAGGAGGTAGCCGGCGAGCGGGTGCAGCACCCCGCCGGTGGCGAACCGCACCTGGCGCAACCGCCGCGCGAACTCCTCGTCGCAGGCCACCACCCCGGCCAGCACGTCGCCGTGCCCGCCCAGGTACTTGGTGGCGCTGTGCAGGACCAGGCGCGCCCCGTGCTCGACCGGGCGTTGCAGCACCGGCGTCGCGAAGGTGCTGTCGACCAGCAGCGGAACCGAGCCGCAGGCCGCGGCGACCGCCGCGATGTCGATCTCCGCGAGCGTCGGGTTGGCCGGGGTCTCGACCATCACCAGGCCCGTGTCGGGGCGGATCGCCTCCGCGATGCCCGCCGGGTCGGTGCGGTCGACCCAGGTGACCTCGGTGCCCAGCAGCCCGGCCGTGAGGAGGTGGTCGCTGCATCCGTAGAGCGGGCGCACCGCCACCACGTGCCGCAGTCCCGCCGACGCCCGCACCAGCAGGACGGCGGTCAGCGCGGCCATGCCGCTGGCGAACGCGACGGAGGCGTCGGTGCCTTCGAGCCGGGCGAGCGCCTCCTCGAAGCGGGCGGTCGTCGGGTTGTCGAGACGGGCGTAGACCGGCGGCCCTTCGGGCAGTTCGCCGGTCGTGGCGAAGGCGTCGATGCGGGCGGCCTCCGCCCGGCTGTCGTGGGAGGGGTACGTCGTGGAGAGGTCGAGCGGCACGGCGTGCACGCCCAGCGCGGCGAGGTCTTCGCGGCCGGCGTGAACCGCCTGGGTGGCGAGGGCCCGGGGTGCGGGCGAGGAGGCTGCGGTCATGGGTCGCAGTCTGAACACCTGACGGGCCAATGCGTCGAACTCCCGTGCTACGTTCGGCGGATGGCTGATTCCGTCGTACTGGACACGGTCGACCTGCACATTCTGCGCCTGCTGCAGAACGACGCCCGGACGACGTACCGCGACCTCGCCGCCGAGGTCGGCGTCGCCCCCTCCACCTGCCTGGACCGGGTGGCCCGGCTGCGCCGCTCCGGTGTGATCCTGGGCCACCAGCTGCGGCTCGACCCGGCGAAGCTGGGGCGCGGCATCGAGGCGCTGCTGCTGGTGCAGGTGCGCCCGCACCGGCGGGAGCTGATCGGCCCGTTCGTGGAACGGATCAGGGCGCTGCCCGAGTCGCGCGCGCTGTTCCACCTGACGGGGCCGGACGACTACCTGGTGCAGGTGGCGGTGGCGGACACCGCCGACCTCCAGCGCCTCGTCCTGGACGAGTTCACCTCCCGGCGCGAGGTCGCCCGGGTGGAGACCCGGCTGGTCTTCCAGCAGTGGGACTGCGGGCCCCTGCTGCCCCCGGCGTCCGCGCAGGTCACGGGGCGGCCGGGGGCAGTCGCGGAACACTAGTGACGCGGACCCCCTTCTCGTACGAGGATGTCCGCATGTCAGACAACAGCACCCTTCGCACCCCGCTCCCGCGCGAGGTCGCCGACGCGTACGTCGACGCCCTGATCGCCCTCGACCCGGTTCTCGGCACCAGCCTCGGGGTCCGGGCGAGCAACCGCTCACTGCCCGACTACTCCCCCGAGGGCCGCCAGGCCGTCGCGGAACTGGCCCGGCACACCCTCGCCGTCCTGGACGAGGCGGAGCAGCGGCCGGAGGCGGACACCGAGGCCGAACGGCGCTGCGGACGGCTGCTGCGCGAGCGGCTGACCGCCGAGCTCGCGGTGCACGCGGCGCGGGAGGACCTGCGCGCGGTCAGCAACATCCACTCCCCCGCGCACACCGTCCGCGAGGTCTTCACCCTCAACCCGACCGAGACCGACGAGGACTGGGCGGACATCGCCGAGCGCCTGCGCGGCGTCCCGGCCGCCTTCGAGGGCTACCGGCAGTGCCTGGAACTCGGCCTGGAGCAGGGCCTGCTGGGCGGCCCGCGCCCCACCGCCACGTTCGTCGAGCAGCTCACCGAGTGGGCGGGCCGGGAGCGCGGCTGGTTCGAGGAGTTCGCGGCCGACGGCCCCGCTTCGCTGCGCGCGGAGCTGGACGAGGCGGCCCGTGCGGCGACGGCGTCGGTGGTGGCGCTGCGCGACTGGATGCGGGACGTGTACGCCCCCGCCGTGCAGGACGCGCCCGACGCCGTGGGCCGTGAGCGGTACGCGGTGTGGGCGCGCGCCTTCAACGGCGCCGACCTGGACCTGGACGAGGCGTACGCGTACGGCTGGGCGGAGTACCACCGCCTGCTCGCCGAGATGCGGACCGAGGCCGAGAAGGTCCTGCCCGGAGCCGGGACCCCGTGGGCCGCTCTGGCCTGGCTGGACGAGCACGGCACGCACATCGAGGGCGTCGAGGAGGTGCGGGTCTGGCTCCAGGCGCTGATGGACGAGGCGATCGACTCTCTCGACGGCACCCACTTCGACCTCGCCGAGCGGGTGCGCAGGGTGGAGTCCCGGATCGCCCCCGCGGGCGGCGCGGCGGCCCCGTACTACACCAGCCCCTCCGAGGACTTCTCCCGCCCGGGCATCACCTGGCTGCCCACCATGGGCGAGACGCGGTTCCCGGTGTACGACCTGGTGTCGACCTGGTACCACGAGGGCGTGCCGGGCCACCACCTCCAGCTCGCCCAGTGGGCGCACGTCGCCGACCAGTTGTCGCGCTACCAGGCGTCGGTCGGTCTGGTGAGCGCCAACGCCGAGGGGTGGGCGCTGTACGCGGAGCGGCTGATGGACGAGCTGGGCTTCCTGAAGGACGCCGAGCAGCGGCTCGGCTACCTGGACGCCCAGATGATGCGCTCGACGCGGATCATCGTGGACATCGGCATGCACCTGGAGCTGGAGATCCCGGCGGACTCGCCGTTCCACCCGGGCGAGCGGTGGACGCCGGACCTGGCCCAGGAGTTCTTCGGGATGCACAGCGGGCGGCCCGCGGACTTCGTGGAGAGCGAGCTGACCCGGTACCTGTCGATGCCGGGCCAGGCGATCGGCTACAAGCTGGGCGAGCGGGCCTGGCTGAAGGGCCGTGAGAACGCGCGGGCCGCGCACGGGGAGTCCTTCGACCTGAAGGCGTGGCACATGGCGGCGCTGTCGCAGGGGTCGCTGGGGCTGGACGACCTGGTGGACGAGCTGTCGAAGCTCTGAGCCGTCGAACGGGGGCGGGGGCGGCCGGCCGAGGAGGTTTCCGGCGCGGGTCTCAACCGCGCCGGAAACCGCCCTCCGAGTCGATGACCTGGCCGGTCACCCAGGCCGCTTCGTCGGTGGCCAGCCAGGCGAGCAGCCGGGCCGGGTCGTCGGGCAGGCCCCAGCGGCCCGCCGGGAACATCGACGCGACGGCGGCGTGCGGCCCGCCGGACAGGTAGCCCGTGTCGACCGGGCCCGGGTTGACCGCGTTCACGGTGACCCGGAGGTCGGCGAAGGCCGTGGCCAGGCTGCGGGTCACGGAGGCGAGGGCGCCCTTGGCGAGGGCGTAGGCCAGTTCCCCGGGCATGCCGCCGCCGTGGTCCTGGCCCGAGGTCATCAGGAGCAGGCGTCCGCCCGGGGCCCGCGCCGGCCGGGCGGCGCGCAGTCGGGCGTAGGCCTGGGCGAGCAGGATCACCGAGCGGGTGTCGGTGGCCCAGTGGGCGTCGAGCATGTCCGCGTCGATCTCGTCGAGGGTGCCGTCCGAGCCGCTGAGGGCGTGGTTGGCGACCAGGACGTCCAAGCGCCCGCCGAGGGCTTCGGCGGCGGTGGCGACCAGGGCGGCGGGGGCCTCGGGGGCGCTCAGGTCGCCCGGGCCGTGGGCGACGACCGCGTCGGGGTCGCTGCGGGCCTCGCGGACGCCAGCGGCCACTCCTTCGGGGCCCTCGGGGTCCGCGCCCCACGGCTGGGCGGCGTCGTGCGGGACGTGGTGGTGCAGATAGACGCTCGCCCCGTACGCGGCGAGCCGCCGGGCCACCGCGCAGCCGATGCCGCCGCGCCGGCTGGCGCCGGTGACGAGTGCGGTACGGCCCAGGAGAGGGCGCGGGTCGCGTCGGAGGTCTTCGGCGGCGGGGTGCTGGAGCTCGGGCATGACCCGGATCCTCTCGAAGCGGGCACCTCCGCGCCACCGGATTCCCGGCCGCCGCGGGGTGTCCGGCGGCCCCGGGGGCGTCAGCAGCCGCAGTCGTCCGGGCCGGCCGGGGCGGTTAGCGGGTCGGCGGCGGGGGTCACTGGGCCTGCCCCGGTCTCGTACGTGAACCCCTCGCGGATCCAGTACTCCATGCCGCCGAGCATCTCCTTCACCGGGTAACCGAGTCGGGCCAGGGCGAGGGCGGCGCGGGTGGCGCCGTTGCAGCCGGGCCCCCAGCAGTAGGTGACGACGGGGACGCTCCGGTCGAGGAGGCGTTCGGCCTGCTCGGGGATGAGGGCGTTCGGCAGGTGCAGGGCGCCGGGGACGCGGCCCTGGTTCCAGGAGGCGGTGCTGCGGGTGTCGACGACGACGAAGCCGGGGTCCGCGCCGGTGGCGGCGGCAGCGGCCAGGGTGGCGGCGACGTCGGAGACGTCCGCGTGGAAGGCGAGGTCGGCGGCGAAGTACGCGGCGGCGTCGGCGGGGGCCGCGGGCGGGGTCTGGAGCACGGGGTTGGCGGCCGGCACGGCGGGTGCGGCGGGAGTGAGTGCGACGGTGGCTGCGGAGGCGACGGGGTGCGTCGTGGTGTCGGTCATGACCAGAAATCTACGGTCGGCGATCCGTCCGCTGAAGTGGATTCCCCCGGCGCTCCTCTTGATCTGCCGGGGATTCCCCTGTTGTCTGTGCGCATGACCGGATATTCCCCGGACGCCACGGACTGGCGCATCCTGGAAGCCCTGCAAGCCGAAGGCCGCGCCACGTTCGCGGAGTTGGCGCGGACCGTCTCGATGTCGTCCAGCGCGGTGACCGAGCGCGTGCGCCGCCTGGAGGAGGCGGGCGTGATCTCGGGGTACGCCGCCGTGGTCGAGCCGGAGCGGATCGGCATGCCGATCCTCGCCTTCGTCCGGCTGCGCTACCCGCACGGCAACTACAAGCCCTTCCACGACCTCCTCGACGTGACGCGGGAGGTGCTGGAGGCGCACCACGTCACCGGCGACGACTGCTTCGTGCTGAAGGTCGCCGCCCGGTCGATGCGGCACCTGGAGGAGGTGGCCGGGCGGATCGGGGCGCTCGGTTCGGTGACGACCAGCGTGGTGTACTCCTCGCCGCTGCCGCGCCGGGCGATCAGCCCCTGATCCGCGCTCTCAGCCCTCCGCCCCTCTGCGGCGTACGGTCGAGCCCGAACGCCCCTTGAGCACCTCCAACTGGACCGGGATGCGGCGGCGCAGGTCACCGACGTGGCTGACGATGCCGACGCTGCGGTTGCGTTCGCGCAGCGCGTCCAGCACGTCGATCACCTCGTCGAGGGTCGCCTCGTCGAGGCTGCCGAAGCCCTCGTCGATGAACAGGGTGTCCAGGCGCACTCCGCCCGCCTCGTCGGTGACCACGTCCGCGAGACCGAGGGCCAGCGCGAGGGAGGCGAAGAAGGTCTCGCCGCCGGACAGGGTGGAGGTGTCGCGCTCGCGGCCGGTCCAGGAGTCGACGACGTGCAGGCCGAGTCCGGCCCGCCTGCTGCCCGTTCCGCCCGAGCGTTCGTCGGAGTGGACGAGGGTGTAGCGGCCGGCGGACATCCGGTGCAGGCGGGTGGTCGCGGCGGCGGCGACCTGTTCGAGGCGGGCGGCCAGGACGTAGGACTCCAGGCGCATCTTGCGTTCGTTGTCGGCGGAGGTTCCGGCGGCGAGTCCGGCGAGGCGGGCGACCCGCTCGTAGTCGGCGCGCAGCGGGCCCAGCCGACGGGCCTCCTCCTCGGCCTGCCTGCCCAGGCGGGCCAGTGCGGCACACCGGTCGCGGGCGGCGTCGTACGCCGAGGTGGCGTCCCGCTGGACGCGCTCGGCGGCGTCCAGCGCGGCCTGCGCCCGCCCGGGAACGGCGGCGGGCCCGGCGGCGGCCTCGGCGGCGTCCGTCTCGCGCAACCGCTCGGCGACGGCGGCCCGTTCGGCCTGCCAGGCGTCGATGCGGTCCTGGAGGGCGTTCTGCTCGCGGTGGTCGAGCAGGGCCCGCGCCGCGTCTCCGGGGGTGGCGAATCCGGCCCTGAACGCGGCGTCCGCGAGGGCCCCGTCGGCGCTCTTGAGGCGCTCGGCGGTGTCCTCGTACGCCCGGACCGCCTGCGCCGCCTCCGCCAGCAGGGCGGCCCGGCGGGTGAGGGTGGCGAACTGCTCCTCGACGCTGCCCGCACTGCCGCGCGCCCTCGTCAACTCCTCCTCGATTACGGCCAGTTCGCGTTCGATGGCCTCGCGGTGGGAGGTGCGGGCGGCGCTGCGCCGGTCCGCCTGCTCGCGGGCGTCGAGACGGCGGGCGTGCTCCTGCTCCGCGCGGGCGAGCTCCTCCCGGGCGGCGTGCATGTCGCCCGCGCTGGCGTGGGCGTCCGCGTGGTCCCGGCGCAACTCCCCTTCCAGCTCGGCGAGTTCTTCAACGCTCGCGTCTCCGGCCTCCGCCCGGGCGGCCGCGTGGTCCTGCCGGAGCTGCGACAGGGCGCTCTCGGCCTGCGCCCTGGCCTCGTCGGCCCGCCCGTAGGCGTCCTCGGCGCGCTGTTCGGCGTCCCGGTCGACGTGTCCGGCGCCGGCGCGGGCGGGGGCGGGGTGGGCGGTGGCCCCGCACACCTTGCAGGCCTCGCCGTCGCGGAGTCCGGCGGCGAGTTCGGCCGCGATGCCGCTGAGCCTGCGTTCCCGCAGGTCGAGCCAGTGCTGGCGGGCGTCGCCCGCTGCGTCCCTGGTGTCCCGGAGGTGCCGGTCGGCACCGTCCGACTGTCGGCCGAGCGCGTCGCGGCGGCGGGCGGCGGCCAGCCGGGCGGCGGCCGGAGCGAGCTGCGACTCCAGTTGCCCGGCACGCGTCGCGGCCGCCTGCGCGGTCTCGATCCGCTCCTGGAGCCGCTGTCGTACGGTGTCCCATCCGGCGAGCCAGTCCTCGGCGTCCTGGCGCACGTCCTCGTCCGCGCGGGCCTCCCGGTCCAGGGCGGCACGCTCGGCGGCGATCTCGGCGCTGCGCCGCTCGGCCCGGCGGGCGGCGTCGAGGCCGCCCAGTTCCTGCCGTATCCCCCGCTCCCGCTCGGCGAGCTGGTCGGCCCCGGCGTCCGCGAGGGAGGCCGGGAGGCGGGTGCGGGCCTGCTCGTAGAGGCGGGCGGCGTCACGGTGTTCGCGTTCGGCGGTGTCCCGCAGGGTCAGGGCGGGGGCGACCCGGTCGGCGGCCCTGGCCAGGTCCTGGCGGGCGCAGAGGTCCTCGAACTGTGCCCGGCGTTCGTCCAGCGCGGCGGCGCGGCGGCGGGTCTCGGCGTACCGCTCCTGGAGCCGCAGCAGTTCCCGCTGCTCCTCCAGTACGTGCCGGGCGGCGGCCCGCCTGCCGTCGGCGGCGGTGACGGCGCAGGCGGCCAGGTCGCGGCGCTCCACGGCTCCGCTGCGGGCGACGGCGGCCCAGGCCAGGACGGCGGCGGCGAGTCCGGGGTCGCCGGGCCGCTGCTCGGGGCGGGGCAGGTCGCGGGCGGCGGGCCCGGCGGCCTCGGCGGTGCGTTCGGCGAGTGCGAGGAGGCGGTCGTCGCCCTGCTTGACCTGCTGTTCGGCGGTGCGGCGCAGTTCGGCGAGGCGCTCTTCGACGGCGGCGAAGCGGCGGGTGTCGAAGAGCTTGCCGAGGAGTTTGCCGCGGGCTTCGGCGTCGGCGCGCAGGAAGCGGGCGAAGTCGCCCTGCGGCAGCAGGACCACCTGGCAGAACTGCTCGCGGTTCATCCCGACGAGCTGGGTGATCTCCTCGCCGATCTCCCGGTGCGAGCGGCTCAGGGCCTGCCACTGGCCCGTCCCGGGGTCGCGCTCGCGCAGCCAGCTCTGCGCCTTGTCGGTGATGAAGCCGGCCCGGTTGCCCTTCTTGGGGCGCAACTGGGCGGGACGGCGGGTGATTTCGAGCCGCCGGCCGCCGACGGTGAGGTCGAGGACGACCTCGGTGGGCACGCCGGGCGCGGCGTGGTCGCTGCGCAGGGTGAGGCCGCGCCCGTCGCGCACGCCGGGGACCGATCCGTAGAGCGCGAAGCACACGGCGTCCAGGACGGAGGTCTTGCCCGCGCCGGTGGGCCCGTGCAGCAGGAACAGTCCGGCGGCGTTGAGCGCGTCGAAGTCGACGCGCTGGGGGGCGCCGAAGGGCCCGAAGGCGGTGACGTGCAGGGAGTGGAGTCTCACCGGGCCACCTCGCGCACCGTCTCCTCGACCCGCACGGCGTCGAACGCGCCCCGCAGAACGGCCCGTTCCCGTCCGTCGGGTCCGCTGCCGCCGCGCACGTGCGCCACGAAGTCCTCCGCGATCTGCTGGTCGTCCCGGCCCTTGAGCCGCTGGGCGTACGAGAGGTGCTCGCCCTCGGGCCCGCGCTCGGGGGCGAAGACGAGGCTCACCGTGTGCGGGAAGCGGGCGCACAGGCGGGCCATCGGGTCCAGGGGCCGCACCGGGTCGGTGAGGGTCGCCTCGACCCAGGAGCCCTCGTGGCGGTCGAGCGCGGGGTCGTCCAGCAGGTCCTCCAACTGGCCCCGCAGCCGGGCGAGCGGCCGGGGCACTGGGCAGTCGAGCCGCTCGGCGGCGATTTCGCCGCCCGGCCCGAGGTCGATCAGCCACATGGTCTTGCGGTGGTTGACCTCGGAGAAGGAGTAGGCGAGCGGCGAGCCGGAGTACCGGACGCGTTCGGAGACCGTCTGCGCGCCGTGCAGGTGGCCCAGCGCCACGTAGTCGACGCCCGCGAACACCCCGGCGGGGACGGCGGCGACTCCGCCGACCGTGATGTCGCGTTCGCTGTCGCTGGGCTCGCCGCCCGCGACGAAGGCGTGGGCGAGGACGACGGACCGCGTTCCGGCGGGGCGGGCGGCGAGGTCGGCGCGCACCTGGTCCATGGCGGCGGCGAGCACGTCCTCGTGCCGGGCCTTCGCGGCCCCGAGCTGGTCGCGTACGAGAGCGGGCTCCAGATAGGGCAGCCCGTAGAACGCGACGTCGCCGTGGCCGTCGGACAGCACGACCGGGGTGGCGCAGCCGGCGGGATCGGTCCGCAGGTGGATTCCCGCCCGCTCGATGAGGCCGGCGCCCACGCCCAGGCGGCGGGCGGAGTCGTGGTTGCCGGAGATCATGACCGTCGGCACGTTCTCGGCGGCGAGGCGGTGCAGGGCCTGGTCGAAGAGCTGCACGGCGGCGAGCGGCGGCACCGCGCGGTCGTACACGTCCCCGGCGACCAGGACGGCGTCCACCTCGTGCTCGCGGACCGTCGCCACCAGGTGGTCGAGGTACGCGGCCTGGGCGTCGAGCAGTCCCACCCGGTGGAAGGACCGGCCGAGGTGCCAGTCGGACGTATGCAGAAGCCTCATGGTTCACGAGAGTAAAGGGAGGGTCCGACGATCAAGGCGGCAACGGGGGAATCCGCCGCCCCACGGGCCTCGTGACCCGCTGTGCCCCCTGCTCCACGGCCCTCAGGCATCGCCGTACGCCTCTCCGCCGAGCGCGAGGGAGGCCGTTCCGGCCGTCGCGTCCGCGAGCCAGCCGCGGAAGGCGTCGACATCGGCGTCCGGCAGCCCGATCTCGATGGTGACGGCCTCCGCGTACCGCACCTCGCGCACGGAGCGCCCGGTGGCCCGCAGGTCGTTCTCCAGCTTGCCCGCGCGCTGGTGGTCGACGGTGACGGTGGCCAGCCGGAAGCGCTGCCGGGTGATCGTCCCGAGCGCGTCGAGCGCCTCGCCGACCGCTCCCCCGTACGCCCTGATCAGGCCGCCCGCGCCGAGCTTGACGCCGCCGTAGTACCGGGTGACGACGGCGACGACGTACCGCACCTCGCGGCGCATCAGCATCTGGAGCATCGGCACCCCGGCGGTGCCGCCGGGCTCGCCGTCGTCACTGGCCTTCTGGACGCCGGCGTCGGCCCCGACGACGTAGGCGTAGCAGTTGTGCGAGGCGGTGGGGTGCTCCTTGCGGACGCGGGCGACGAAGTCCTGCGCCTCCTGCTCGGTGGCGGCGGGCGCGAGGGCGCACAGGAACCGGGATCGGTTGATCTCGGTCTCGTGCACGCCCTCCTGGGCGACGGTCCGGTACTGCTCCTGCATCCGCCCACCCTATGCGGCCTGCGGATACGCGCGCCCGCCGAGGCGTTCTCGGGCCCTGGCGCCCCGGCCGGGGGCTTGCAGGTCCGCGACGAGTCCCTGGAGGAGGGGGCCGACCACGGCCTGGGCTGCCGGGGCGTCTTGACGCAGTGCGCGCGCCGCCACTGGGCTTCGCGCCGTTGGGCGTTGGTGGCGTCGTACCAGCCGGGAAGGCGGCGCCAGTCCGGTTCCCCGGGGACGATGCGCTCGTATGCGGAGGGCTGCTGGGCGGGCAGGGCGGACGGCGGCACGTGGGAGGGCTCCCCTCGGAGTTCCTGACTGATCGCGGGTGCCGGTGGGAGTCAGCCCCGGCCGGCGCCGGTGAGGAGGGGGGCCCAACGGGTGCGCGTCGCCCGCTCGAGGACCTTGCGGGTGACGCCGGTCGGGAAGCCGGCCGCGTCGTGGGCGACGAGGACGGCGGCCGACGGGGTGGGTCCGGCGGCGGCGAGTTCCTCGCGGCCCTGCTCGCGCAGTTCGTCGGCGGAGGGCTCGGCGGTGCCGGGCCGGAGCCGTACGACGGCGACCGGGCGCTGCCCGAGGCCGTTCTCGGCGGGGACGCCGAAGACGGCGCACTCCTGCACGACATGGCCGCGAGTGCCACGGGCCGCAGCCCAGGTCGCGGCGCTGTCCGGCCGTCCTGGGCTGCGCGCACTCCCCGTCCTCTCTTCCGCGCGGATGTGGGAGCCTTCCACGCATACGGAGTCAGTCGGGCTCGCCGGCCATGTTCAACTCGACGGACCACAGCACTGAGGAGAAACACATGCACGAGGAACAGCGACTGATCCGCAAGATCCTCACGGAGTCCGGGAACACCTGGGCCGTGGTGGGCCTGTCCTCGAACCAGGAGCGCGCGGCCTACGGAGTCGCGCGGGTCCTTCAGCAGTTCGGCAAGCGCGTCGTCCCCGTTCATCCCAAGGCGGAGACCGTGCACGGCGAGCAGGGGTACGCGTCCCTCGGCGCCATTCCGTTCCCCGTCGACGTGGTGGACGTCTTCGTCAACAGCGACCTCGCCGGAGCGGTCGCGGACGAGGCCGTCGCCATCGGTGCGAAGGCCGTCTGGTTCCAGCTCGGCGTCGTCGACGACGCCGCGTACGAGCGCACCCGCGCCGCCGGCCTCGACATGGTCATGAACCGCTGCCCTGCCATCGAGATTCCGCGCCTGGGCTGAGGCTGGGCGATCAGGAGCGGACGCCGCGACCGGCAGGCCGCGGAGCGCCGCTCAGCGCACGGGCGGGCAGGGCCGTCCGTGGGCCGCCGCCCGCGCCTCGAAGCCCGGGGGCAGCCAGCCGTGGGAGAGCAGGCGGGGGTGGGCCGGGAAGGCGGCGTGGGCGGCGAGGACGAAGATCAGGGAAGCCCAGAGGCTGTGCAGGCGGACGGTGGTGTAGCCGCGGCCGTTGATGTCGTGGAAGGCGCACTCGAAGGTGTCCGGGGCGGCCAGGTCCATGGTGGCCAGGCCGGGCCAGCCCAGGTCGAGCCAGGTCTCGGGGTGGGAGTAGATGGCGCGCCGGTCGGTGACGGTGAGTTCGCCGAGGCCGTTCTCCATCACCCAGCGGGGCTGGGCGGCGGCCATCGCCTGGTTCCTGCGGCTGGCATTGCTCATGGCGTTGACGGCGAGCGCCCCGACGACGAAGCCGGTGGAGCCCATCGCCATGGTGCTGGTCTGGGTGTACGAGCCGTCGCCGAGCGGCCGCCAGGTGGAGCGGGCGGCGGGGCCCGCGGCCAGCGAGAGTTCGCCGGGGGCGAGGCGGGTGGTGGTGGGCAGCGGGGGCCGGTTGCACAGCAGGCCCCGGGTGAGGTCGTGGACGACACCGCAGGTGTAGAGGAGGTGGTCGTCCAACGGGCCCCAGGGCGGCTGCCCCTGGCCGTGTGCCTGCACCGGCAAAGTGTGGTCGTTCACTGCGCTTCCCCGTTCCGGTCGACGCACGACATCGTAGGACTCCCCGGGCCCGGCAGTCGACGTCTTCTACCGGGCGTGCGGCACCGGTCTGGCCGGCGGCACCGAGACCGCCATGGTCATCTCCATGGGCTCCGTGCCCTCGTTGGCGTACGCGTGCCGTACGTCCCCCTCGAACGTCACCGAGGTGCCCGCGGGCACCCGGTGGGCCGTGCCGTCCACCAGCAGGGTCAGCTCCCCGCGCGTCACGCGCAGGAGTTCGACGGTGCCCGGGGGGTGCGGGTCGGAGGCGCGGGAGTCGCCCGGCATCAGGAGCCAGGACCAGAGTTCGAGGGGGCCCGCGCTCTCGGTGCCGACGTGGAGGGTGGCGTGGCCGCCCGCTCCGGTGGACCACATCCGTACGGCCTGCTCCGGCGTCACCAGGCGGACCCGGGTGGTCTGCTCCTCGTCGAGGAGGGTGGTGATGCTGATGCCCAGGGCGTCCGCCAGCTTGACGGTGGTGCCGACGCTGGGGTTGGTGCGGGCCTGCTCGATCTGGATGATCATGCCGCGGCTGACACCCGCGCGGGCGGCCAGCGCGTCGAGGGTGAAGCCCCGTTCACCGCGCCAGCGCCTGAGGTTGCGGGCGAGCGACTGCGTGAGCTGGTCGAGGTCCGACACGTACCGTTCCGTCCCAGAAGTGGCCAGGCCGTGCAATGCGTTGGACGGCTGGTCCACTTTACTGGAATCCACTGGACCGACGGGAACGCCCGTGCGGGTCCGGGATCGCCTCAGGAGGCCTCCCCCTCCGCCAACTCGGCCAGCGCGACGAGCTGTTCCGGCGTGATGTCCGCCGGTATCGGCACGGGCGCGGGCGTGCGCAGCGGCGGCTGCCAGCCCTTCTCCTCGTCCCAGGTGCGTACGACCTTGGCCGGTGCGCCCGCGACCACCGCATGGTCGGGGACCTCGCTCCGGACGACCGACCCGGCGGCGACGACGACGTTGCGGCCGAGCTTCGCGCCGGGCAGGATCACCGCGTTGGTGCCGATCCAGCAGCCCGGCCCGATCGACACGGGCGCCATGCGCGGCCACTGCTTGCCGACGGGCGTCCCGGGGTCGTCGTAACTGTGGTTGGTGGTCGTCACGTAGACGTGCGGCCCGAAGTAGACGTCGTCGGCGATGGTGACGGTGGTGTCCGCGATGATGTGGCTGCCCCGGCCGAGGACGACGCCGTTGCCCAGGGTGAGGATGGGGTCGGGGCCGAGGTCCAGGCCCGGCATCAGGCCGGCCGTCAGCGTGACGTTCTCCCCGACGATGCAGTGGTCCCCGAGGTGGATCCAGGGTTCGCCGAAGACCGTGCCCTGCGGGAAGGCCAGCTTGCTGCCGTGGCCGAGGGAGCCGAAGCGCAGCTTCCCCGGCCGTTGCGCGCTCACCGCTCCGGCCTGCTGGACCAGCCGCCAGCCCTCGTGCACGGCCCGCGTCGTCGCGCGCCGCCGCCAGTGCGAGGCCGCGGCGAGGGCTCCCGAGACCGGGGCCGGGAGGGCGGGAAAAGAGAACGTGTTTCTGTTCTTCGGCACCCGCACACGGTAGTCGGCGGCGCGGAGGCCGGTCACCGCCGTGACCTGTGATCTTCGCCCCACGCCCGGCCTGCGCGCGAGGGCCGTACGGAGCACTGGGACGGTGCTCCGTACGGCCCTGCGTACTGCTCCGGGTACTGCGAAGGGTCGGACGCGTGAGGTCAGACCCTCTGGGTCAGGCCCTCGGGGTCAGAGGAGCCCGAGGCCCAGGTCCAGGTCCAGCAGATTGTGGTCATGACCGTGCCAGTGGTGGTCACAGTGCCAGCCCCCGTGGTGGTGCCAGCAGCGGTCGGCCGCCGCGGTCGCCCTGGCCGACTGGTCCGCCGTGCTCGCCGAGGCAGTGCCTGCGAGGGGCGCGATCGCGATGGCTGCCAGGGCCGAAGCCGCCACCGCTCGTCCGATTATGGCGCGCATACTGATCTCCTAGGTGAGGAGGAATGGGACACATTCAGGCATACCGTGCGCCATTCGTCGTATGACAGGGCTGGACGGGTTACGCCCGTTCGGACCCGTAGTGCGGCCGTTCGGACCCGTGCGGCTTGCGCGGTGGCGACCGGGGGTGTGCGTCAGGCCCCGGACGCGTCCCGTTCCCGCGCCGCCGCCGCGTGCTGCGCCGCCAGGTCCCGGTACATCAGGGCGTTGACCTTGATGCCCTCGCGCTCCTCCTCCGTCAGCATGCGCCGCACCTTCGCCGGCACGCCCGCGACCAGGGACCCCGGCGGCACCACCATTCCCTGCGGTACCAGCGCCTGGGCGGCCACCAGCGAGCCCGCGCCGATCACCGCCCCGTTGAGCACGGTCGCGCCCATGCCGACCAGTACGTCGTCCTCGACGGTGCAGCCGTGCAGCACCGCGTTGTGGCCGACCGAGACGCGCTCGCCGACGGTCACCGGGAAGCCGGGGTCGACGTGGACGGTGCAGTTGTCCTGGATGTTGGAGTCCGCGCCCAGCACGATGGGCCCGCAGTCGCCGCGCAGCACCGCGTGGTACCAGACGCCGGCCCCCGCGGCGAGCGTCACGTCGCCGACGACCACCGACGTGGGGGCGGCGAAGGCGTCGTCCGCGAGCTTCGGCTGCTTGCCGCCGATGCCCATGATCAAGGGCCGGCCTGCTGTTTCCGTCATGATGGGGTCCTTGTGCGTACGTTGTCGGGTTCTGCCGCGCCGCTGTCCTTGCCCGGCACCGTAGACGACGCCGCCCGGGCACGACGGAGCGGGGTGGCGCGTGACCGCCCCGGGCTGCGTCCCGCCCGGTCCGTGCCGCCGCCCCCTGCGCGGTGGTCGGCCGGAACGCCGCGCACAGGTGGTCCGCGTACCTCCGCTCGGTCGTCCCTCCCCGGGAGCACCGCCCGTGCCCCGAAACACGGGCGTCGCGCGGCAGCGACCAGCTCCGCGAAGCACGGGGGGCGCTCCGGCGGTGGACGCGCGCGGGCCGGGACGTGGCCGCCACCGTGCCCGCCGCGTGCGCGTCGTCGGCGCTGGGCGAGGCGCGCGAAATGCGCCACGCCCCCGTCGCCGTGGTCGGCGCGGGGGCGTGGGCGGGAGAACGCAACTCGCGGGGGGTCAGTCGGCGCTGGCGGAAATCTTCTCCCGCTCGGCCGCCGACTGGGCCGGGGCCCCGGGGCGCGCGGCGGCCGACGACGGGGACTCCGACGCCTGCTCCGCCCGGTCCCCCTGGCCTGCCTGGCCCGCCTGCTCCGCCTCCGTCTTCGCCGCGGCCTTCTTCGCCCGGCTCTTCAGCACCAGCATGGACCCGATGCCGAAGGCCACGGCCAGCAGCAGACCCAGCCACGAGAACCTCTTCAGCCACGCCTCCGCGACCACGCCCACCGAGTAGATGACCGCCGTCGTGCCGCCCGCCCACAGAATGCCGCCCAGCACGTTGGCGATCAGGAACTTCCAGTACGGCATGCGCAGCACACCCGCCAGCGGCCCCGCGAAGATCCTCAGCAGCGCGACGAAGCGGCCGAAGAAGACCGCCCACATGCCCCACTTCTGGAACGACCGTTCCGCCATCGCGATCTGCGCGTCCCCGAAGTGCTTGGGGAACTTCCCGGCCATCCAGGCGAGCAGCGGCCTTCCGCCCCGGCGGCCGATCGCGTAGCCGATCGAGTCGCCGATGATCGCGCCCGCCGTGGCACACGCGCCCAGGACGTACGGGTCGATCTCACCGTGCTGGGAGGCGAGCAGGGCCGAACTGACGAGGACGATCTCACCGGGCAGCGGAATGCCGAGGCTCTCCAGACCGATGACCACCCCCACCAGGATGTAGATGCTGACCGCAGGCACGGTCTCCAGCCATTCCTGGACGTGCAAAGCCGGTTCCTCCGTCGTACGTGGATCTCTGGCGCTCAAGCGAACTGCCCGGCCCGCGCCCCGAAGGCGCACGCCGGGCAGCCTACCCCCCTGGACGGGCCGCGGCGGCTGCGTCCCGGAGGCCGCACTCGTGGTCGAATCCGGCCGTCGAGGACGTCACCGCCGGCGTCCGCGGTCTCGCACCGACGGCGGACGGCAGGACGCGGAAGGGCCCCGGGTCAAGGGGGCCCGGCAGGTCACTTGTTGGGCCGCAGCGTCCAGACGACCGTCATCTCGCCCGTGACCGCGCCGTCCTCACGGGTGATCGCGATCTCGACCGGGAACTCCGGGCGCTCGCCCGCGTCCAGCTCCGCGACGACGTCGGCGACCGGGCGGCCGAGGGTGGCGGTCGCCGTGACCACGCCCATGGCCAGCTTCTTGTAGCCGATCTCCGCCTTGACGGCCAGCGGCACGGCACGCGTGAGCTGGTCGCCGAACGCGGCGATCACGATCGCGCCGCTCGCCGACTCGGCGAGGGTGAACATCGCTCCGGCGTGCGGTCCGCCGACGTGGTTGTGGTAGTCGGCCCGGTCCGGCAGGCGGACGACGGCCCGCTCGGGGGTGGTCTCCAGGAACTCCAGCCCCAAGGTGCGGGCCATCGGCACGGTGGCGGCGAGCATCTCGCCGACGGACATCTGATCTGCGCTCATGGCCGTGATGTTACCCACGAGTAGTCAGACTTGGCCATCCCCTCCGCCCGCACCTCCTGCGAAGCCTTCACCGTCTCCCTCCAGGGGCGACGGTGGCTCCCGCTCTCGCACACCTCTATGGTTACTGGCCATGTGGCCAGGACAGCAGCCGCCCGGGGGCGAGCAGAACCCGCAGGACCAGAACCAGAACCCGTACCAGCAGCCGGGGTACCAGTCGACGCCTCCCGCCGGGGGGCCGCCGACGCCGCCCCCTCCGCCGGGGCAGCCGCCGACGCAACCGCCGGGCGGGTACCAGCAGCCGGGTTACCACCAGCCGCCGACCCAGCCCGGATACGGCTACCCCGCCGCCGCGCCGACGCCCCCGCCCGGCGGCTTCGGTCACCAGGAGCCGTACACGGTGCCGATGCAGGCGGGTCCGCCCGGACCCGGCGGTCCGGGTGACGACCGCAAGAAGACGGTCATCACCGCGGTGGTCGCGGGCGTGGTGGTCGTCGCCGCCCTCGCGGTGACCGGCGTCTTCGTCCTGAGCGGCGACAAGGAGGAGAAGCCGCCGGCGGCCGCTCCGAAGGCCTCGCAGTCCGGCGCCGACGGGGACTCCAAGCCCGCCACCGCCGCCCCGAGCGCACCCGCGCCAGGCGCGGGCGGCACGGGCAACCCGCGCGCGGGCATCGACGCCAAGCCGACCGTCCCCGGCTGGAAGGTCGTCATCAACCCCAAGCACGGCTCGATCTTCGACGTGCCGCCGGAGTGGGACGTCCAGTCGACCGACACGTACATCGGCTTCGAGGACGCCAAGAACCCGACCGGCCCGCCGATCGCCATCATGTCCGCGCCCGCCACGCTCAAGGAGCAGTGGTGCGTCACCGACGAGGACAACGACGGCGACCAGGACAAGAGCGCCCTCTCCCACGTGGGCACGACCGGCAGCATCAAGGGTGCGAAGGACACCGCGGAGGTCGCCCAGGGCCAGGCCGGCAACTGGGTCTTCGGCGGCTACGACCAGAAGCGCACCGGCAAGATCAACGTGACGAAGGGCAGGCCCTTCACCACCACGGCCGGTGTGGCGGGCAGCATCTCCGTCGGTACGGCGGTCGGCGTGAAGAAGGCCAACAAGTGCGCGTCGGACGGCAAGTCGTACGCCTTCGGCTTCAAGAACGCGAAGGGCGACTTCAAGACCTGGGTCTTCCACAGCGCCAAGGGCGTCAAGGACGAGGTTCCGGACGCGACCGTCATGAAGATCCTGGGCACGCTCCGGCTGGTGAAGTGATCCGCTCCGCCCGGTGACGCGACCCGCTCCCCCGGCCCCGCTGAACGGGCGTCCGGCACCACGGAGGTGCCGGACGCCCGTCCGCCTTTTCCGGTGCGTTCCCGGGCCTCACCCGACGATCCGGTACGTGCCCGGGGCCTCGCCGGACGATCCGGTACGTGCCCGGGCCTCACCCGATGCCGAACGCCCCGGCCGGCGGCTCGGGCGAGGCCACCGCCTCGGCGTCGGGCACCGGGGCCGCGCCCTTGACGAAGCGCACCAGGGAGTCCCCGTGCTCGACCCGGGCGGGGAAGGCGTCGGCGGCGGCGCGCCGCGCGAGGGCGGCGGTGTCCAGGGGGGCGCGCGAGGCGACCAGGACCGCGTTGCCGAACCGCCGCCCGCGCAGCACCCCCGGCTCGGCGATCAACGCCAGCTCGGTGAACTCGCCGCGGAACGTAGCGAGTTGGGACCGCAGAAAGCCGAACGGCGCCCCGTCCGCGAGGTTCGCCACGTACACGCCGTCCGCCCGCAGCACCCGGGCCGCCTCCCGCGCGTACCCCACCGACGTGAAGGCGGCGGGCACCCGGGAGCCGCCGAAGACATCCGCGATCAGCACATCGGCGGAGGCGTCCGCCGCCCCTTCCAGCCAGCGCCGCCCGTCCGCCCCGTGCACGGTGACTCCCGCGCCCCCGTCCGGCAGCGGCAGGTGCTCGGTGACGAGCCGGAGCAGCCCCCGGTCGGCCTCGACGACCTCCTGCCGCGACCCGGGCCGCGTGACGGCGACGTAGCGCGGCAACGACAGCCCGCCCCCGCCGAGGTGCAGCACGTCGAGCGCCTCCCCGGCCCCGCCCACGCCGTCCACGACGTACGCGAGCCGGCGCGCGTACTCGAACTCCAGGTGGGCGGGGTCGTCCAGGTCGACGTACGACTGCGGCGCCCCGTCGACGGTGAGCAGCCAGGCCCGGGGCCGGTCGACGTCGGGGAGCAACCTGGCGACGCCGCCGTCCACCTCGCGTACGACGGGCACGGATTCCTTCATCCGTACATTCTCCCCCGGACCCGCCGGGGTCCCCGCCCCGCCGGCGCCTGCCGGAAAACCATTCGCCGGACGCGGGCGGATCGGCAATGATCTGGCTCATGTTCCGGTACGCCTTCCTCGCAGCGCCGTCCGCAGTCGCGGACGCGCCGAAGGCTGCCGTCCTCGCACACCTCGCGGCGTCCGCGCACCTCGCGGCAGAGGCCGCATTCCCCGCAGCAGTCGCAACTGCTGCCGCAGCGCCCCTCGACGGCGCCCGAAGCTGACCCTTCCCGGAGCGCGTCCGGCGGACCCCGTACGGGGAGGGTCGGCAGGCCCAGGGGGTCCACTCACGCTTCGCGTCACTTCGCAGAGGAAAACAGCCATGCCCAAGACGGCATACGTCCGCACCAAGCCGCACCTCAACATCGGCACCATGGGTCACGTCGACCACGGCAAGACCACGCTCACCGCCGCCATCACCAAGGTCCTCGCCGACCGGGGGGCCGCCACCTTCGTCCCGTTCGACCGCATCGACCGGGCGCCGGAGGAGGCGCTGCGCGGCATCACCATCAACATCAGTCACGTCGAGTACGAGACCGACACCCGCCACTACGCCCACGTCGACATGCCCGGCCACGCCGACTACGTCAAGAACATGGTCACCGGCGCCGCCCAACTGGACGGCGCGATCCTGGTGGTGTCCGCGCTCGACGGCATCATGCCGCAGACCGCCGAGCACGTCCTGCTCGCCCGCCAGGTCGGCGTGAACCACATCGTCGTCGCCCTCAACAAGGCCGACGCCGGGGACGACGAGCTGACCGACCTGGTCGAGCTGGAGGTCCGCGAACTGCTCACCGCGCACGGCTACGGCGGCGACGCCGTCCCGGTCGTCCGCGTCTCCGGCCTCAAGGCCCTCGCGGGCGACCCCCGTTGGGAGGCGTCCGTCGAGGCGCTGCTCGACGCGGTCGACACCTATGTGCCGATGCCCGAGCGGTACGTGGACGCGCCGTTCCTGCTCCCGGTGGAGAACGTCCTCACCATCACCGGGCGCGGCACGGTCGTGACCGGTGCCGTGGAGCGCGGCACGGTGCGGATCGGGGACCGGGTGGAGGTGCTGGGCGCGGACATCGAGACGGTGGTGACCGGTCTGGAGACCTTCGGCAAGCCGATGGACTCCGCGCAGGCCGGGGACAACGTCGCGCTGCTGCTGCGCGGAGTGCCCCGCGACGGGGTGCGCCGGGGGCACGTGGTGGCCGCGCCGGGCAGCGTGACGCCCGCGCGCCGCTTCGTCGCGCGGGTGCACGTCCTGTCGGCCGGGGACGGCGGGCGGACGACGCCGCTGACCTCCGGTTACCGGCCGCAGTTCTACCTCCGCACCGCGGACGTGGTCGGTGACGTGGACCTGGGCGAGGCCGCCGTCGCGCGTCCCGGCGAGACCGTCACCATGACGGTCGAACTCGGCCGTGACGTGCCGCTGGAGGCGGGCCTCGGCTTCGCGGTCCGCGAGGGCGGCCGCACGGTCGGCGCGGGCACCGTGAGCGAGGTGCTCGGGTAGGGGGTCCGGGAGGGGCTGTACGGTCCGCGTCCGCGCGGGTCCTTACGGCCCCTTCTGCCGTCCCGTGCCGTGCCGTGGTCAGAGGTTCCGCAGGGCCTCGCGCACCGACAGCGGGGAGAGCGTGTCGCGGTGGGCGTCGACGAAGGCGCGGACGGCCGCCGGGTCGGTCTTCGCGTATTCGCGCAGGCACCAGCCGATGGCCTTGCGGAGGAAGAAGTCGGGGTGGGCCGCTCGGCGTTCGCAGTAGGCGAAGAGGCGGCCGCTGTCGGTGGCGGCCCGGAAGCGCAGTTGGTGGAGGAGGGCGGTGCGGGCGACCCACGGGTCGTCGTCGCCGATCCAGTCGTCCATCACGCGCTTCAGCCCGGGGTCCGCCGCGACCAGCGCGCCGACGACGTGCGCGGCGAGCAGGTCGACCGTGTCCCACCAGGAGGTGGTCGTGATCAGGTGCCGGGCCGTCGGAAGGAAACCGGAGGAGAGGCGTCCGGCGTGCTCGCGCACGTAGTCGACGGCGAAGTAGTGGTATTCGCGTTCCGGCAGGGCCCAGCAGCGCAGGGCGATCTCCGTGCAGTCGGCCTCGTCGGGGCGCGGCGTGCCGGCGAGGACGGTGCGGGAGAGGGCGCGGCGCTCGGGGGTGGGAATGCCGAGGAAGGGGGCGATGTGCTTCATGTACGCCGCCACCTGCGCCGCCCGTGCCGGGTCCGCGGCGGCCGGGTACTCGGTGGTGAGCCGCGCCATGACGGTGTCGGCGAGCGCGCCGTTGGGGCCGCTGTCGCCCGTACGGGTCAAGCCGGTCATGCGGTGCACATTACGGCGATCACACGCGTATGTCAGTTAGTCTCCCGGGATGTTCGACCACGCCTCTGGGGCCACGCCCCGCACGGACGCACCGCACACGGCCCCCCCGTGCACGGACCGCTCCGACGCGGACGGACCCCGCACGGGCAGAGTCACGGGCACCGCCGCCGGGGAGGACCCCGACACGGCCGACACCGACACGGAGAGCCCGAGCCCGGACGCCCACGGCACGGTCGGCCATGGCACGGACGGTCCCGGCATGAAGAGCCTCAGCTCGGACGGCACCGGCACGGCCGGCCATAACACGGACGGTTCCAGCACGGAGAGCCTCAGCCCGGACGGCACAGGCACGGACGGCCCCGGCATCGAGAGGCCCCGCCCGCACGGCACAGGCACGGACGGCCCCGGCATCGAGAGGCCCCGCCCGGACGGCACAGGCACGGGCGGCACCGGCACGCACGGTTCCGGCACGGACGCCCCCCGCACAGAGAGCCGCACGGACGTCCCCGGCACGGAGACCCCCCGCCCGGACGGCACCCGCACCCGCACCACCCGTTCCGGCGCTCCCGCCGCCGTGCGCTTCGCGCGCGTGCTGCTGTCGCCCTGGGCGCGTCTCGCGCTGCTCCTGGTCGTCCTCGCCTCCGCGGCGACCGCGGTCCTGCTCTACGAGCCGCAGAAGATGCTGGCCGACGGCTGGCCGCCGCAGTGGGGCGGGGCCATGGCCGCCGTCCTCTTCGGGGTCGCGTACGGACTGTGCACCGTGGCCTTCGTACCGCGCCCGATCCTCAACCTGGCGGCGGGCGCCCTCTTCGGCACCGCGCTCGGTCTCACCACGTCCATCGGCGGCACCGTGCTGGGCGCCGGCATCTCCTTCGGGCTGGGCCGGCTGCTGGGCCAGGACGCGCTGCGGCCCATGCTGCGCGGGCGGGTGCTGCTGGCGGCGGACGGGGTGCTGAGCCGGCACGGGTTCCGGTCGATGCTGGCGATCCGGCTCTTCCCCGGGGTGCCGTTCGCCGCCGCGAACTACTGCGCGGCGGTCTCCCGCATGCGGTACCTGTCCTTCCTGACGGCCACCGGCCTCGGCTCGATCCCCAACACCCTGGCGTACGTCATAGCGGGCAGCGAGGCCTCCTCACCGACCTCCCCGGCGTTCCTGATCTCGACGGGGTTCATCGTGGTGTCGAGCATCGCCGGGGTGGTGGTGGCCTGGTGCAAGCGGCACTCGATCGGCCGGTCCGCGGTGCCGGCGTCCGCCGACGCCCCCTCGGACCCGGCTCCCGAACGGGCGAAGGCCCCCGCGCTCCCCCTCTCGCACAAGTGAACTCCCGGCGGCGGCACCGGGCCACGCCCGACGCCCGCTGATCACCCTCCGGCCACCTTCCGCGGGTACGCTGCGCACCACTCACCCCACCCTCCGCGCGGCGGCGCTCCGCCGCGCGCCCTCTCGGGACGGCGCCACCCCTCATGAGCTGGTTCGAATCCTTCATCCTCGGCCTGGTCCAGGGCCTGACCGAGTTCCTGCCCGTCTCCTCCAGCGCCCACCTGCGGCTGACGGCGGCGTTCGCGGGCTGGCACGACCCGGGGGCGGCGTTCACCGCGATCACCCAGATCGGCACGGAGACGGCGGTCCTGATCTACTTCCGCAAGGACATCGCGACGATCGTCGGCGCGTGGTTCCGCTCGCTGCGGGACAAGTCGATGCGGAGCGACCACGACGCGCAACTGGGCTGGCTGGTGATCGTGGGTTCGGTCCCGATCGGGGTGCTGGGCGTGACGCTCAAGGACCAGATCGAGGGCCCGTTCCGCGACCTGCGCCTGATCGCCACCACGCTGATCGTGATGGGCGTGGTGCTGGGCGTCGCGGACCGGCTGGCGGCGCGCGCGGAGCGGGAGACCGGCCGGCACACGGCGGGCAACCACCGCAAGACGCTGAAGGACCTGGGCGTCAAGGACGGTCTGGTCTACGGCCTCTGCCAGGCGATGGCTCTGATCCCGGGCGTCTCCCGGTCCGGGGCGACGATCAGCGGTGGCCTGCTGATGGGCTACACCCGGGAGTCGGCGGCCCGGTACTCGTTCCTGCTGGCGATTCCGGCGGTACTGGCGTCCGGACTCTACGAGCTGAAGGACGTGGGCGGGGGGCACGTGTCGTGGGGGCCGACGCTCCTGGCGACCGTGGTCGCGTTCGGCGTCGGGTATGCCGTCATCGCCTGGTTCATGCGCTTCATCACGACGAAGAGCTTCATGCCGTTCGTGTACTACCGGATCACGCTCGGGGTGCTGCTGTTCGTGCTGGTGGGCATGGGCGTGCTGAGCCCGCACGCGGGCGAGTCGGCGGGCTGAGCCGCCGGCCGGGGCGCGCCACGGGCCGGGGCGGCGCACACTCGTGCCCCACGGGCCCTTGGCGGCGCGACCGCGCTGGTCGAGACTGTGGCGATGACCCAGCGTGTGGAACTCGCGACCGTTATGGACCGGCTGGCCGTCGACGCGGTGATCACCGGCTACGCCGTGGCCGTCGACGACGCCGACTGGACCGCGTACGAGGCCCTGTTCACCCCCGACGGCCGCGCCGACTACCGCTCGGCCGGCGGCATCGAGGGCCCGGCGGGGGAGGTCGCCGGGTGGCTCGCGGAGACGCTCACGGTCTTTCCCGTACGTCAGCACCTGATCGTCAACCGGCGGCTGCGGCTGGAGGACCTCAACGGGGACACGGGCGACCGGGCGGAACTCCAGGCCGACTACCTCAACCCGATGTTCCTGGAGCAGCCGGGCCGCCCGGCCGGCGCCCCGGCCCCGAACTTCGTCACCGGCGGCCGCTACGCCTTCGAGCTGCTGCGCTCCGAGGAGGGCGCCTGGCGGGTGCGCCGGGTGACCGTGCACGAGAAGTGGCGGCGCACGGACCCGCACGCGCTCTGAACGCCCACTGTCCCGCCGTGCCCCGCTCCCCCACACTGGGATCATCACGGCGGTGGTGAGGAGGCGCGGCATGCCGAAGCAGTGGGTGTCGAGCGGGCACCCGGACCGCCTGCGACCGGACGACGGCCGGGAGGCACCCGCCGGGGACCTCGTCCGAACACCGGCGCCGCCCCGGCGTCGTGTGCTCGCCACCCGTCCCCGGCGTGCCCTCGCCGCGCTCCTCGCCGGGGCCCTGCCGGTGTTCGCGTTCCCCGCGCCGGGGCTGTGGTGGTTCGCGTATGTCGCCCTGGTGCCCTGGATGCTGCTGCTCCGGTCGGCGCCGACCGGCCGGCGGGCCGCGCTGGAGGGGTGGCTGGGCGGGGTCGGGTTCGTGGTGGCGGTGCACCACTGGCTGATGCCGAGCCTGCATGTGTTCATCGTGGTGCTGGCGGCCCTGCTGGGGCTGCTGTGGCTGCCGTGGGGTGTGCTCGTACGTTTCCTGCTCGGCGGCAGACCGACCGTGCGGCGCGCCGCGGCCGCCGTCGCCGTGCTGCCGTCCGGGTGGCTGATGGTGGAACTGGCCCGTTCCTGGGAGGCGCTGGGCGGTCCCTGGGGGCTGCTCGGCTCCTCGCAGTGGGACGTGACGGCCGCGCTGCGGCTGGCCTCACTGGGCGGGGTGTGGCTGGTGACGCTGCTGGTGGTGGCCGTGAACACCGCCGTCGTGGTGCTGCTGACGCTGCGGCACGCCCGCACCGCGGCCCTCTGCGCCCTCCTGGGCTGCGCCGTGCTCGCCGGGACGGGACGGTTCCTGGCCCCGCTTCCGGCTGCCGAGCGCACCGCCAGGGTCGCCGTCGTCCAGCCCGGGATCTTCGACGGCGACGGCAGTGCCGGACAACGTCTGGCCCGGGGCGAGGAGTTGACCCGTACGCTCGCGGGAGAGCGGGTGGACCTGGTGGTGTGGGGCGAGAGCAGCGTCGGCGAGGACCTGGTGGCCCGGCCCGACGTGGCGGCCCGGATCACCGCACTGTCCCGGGCCCTCGACACGTATCTCCTGGTGAACGTGGACGCCCGGCGCTCCGACCGGCCCGGCATCTTCAAGTCGTCGGTGCTGGTGGGGCCCGAGGGGCCGACGGGGGCGCGGTACGACAAGATGCGGCTCGTCCCGTTCGGTGAGTACGTCCCGGCGCGCGCCCTGCTCGGCTGGGCCACCTCGGTCGGCAAGGCGGCCGGCGAGGACCGGATGCGGGGCACGGCCCCGGTGGTGATGGCGCTGCCGAACGGGCTGCGTCCCGGCCCGCTGGTCTGCTTCGAGTCGGCGTTCCCCGACATGAGCCGCCGCCTGGTCAGGGACGGTGCGGACCTGCTGATCGCGCAGTCCGCGACGTCCACCTTCCAGCACAGCTGGGCCCCCGAGCAGCACGCGACGCTCGCCGCGCTGCGGGCCGCCGAGTCGGGGCGGCCGATGGTGCACGCCACGCTCACCGGGGTGAGCAGTGTGTACGGGCCCGACGGCCGCCGGATCGGGCGGCCGCTGGGCACCGACCGGAGCGCCGCCGCGGTCTACGAGGTACCGCTGGCGGCCGGTCTGACCCCGTACGCGCGGTACGGCGACTGGGCGGTGCACCTGGCGCTGGCCGCACTGGCGCTGCTGCTCGCCGCGGAGGGGGTGCGCCGCCTCAGGAAGCCTGTCCCAGGACCGTCCGTACCACGCGCTCGCACAGCTCGTGCGTGGCGAGCGCGTCGCGGGCACCGAGCAGCCTCTGCGCCCGTACGGAGTCCAGGAACCCGGTGACGGCCTGCTCGATGCCGCGCTGGCGGGCGACGGGCACCCAGTCGCCGCGGCGGCGGACGGTCGGCTGCCCCTTGTGGTCGATGATCTCGGCGAGGTTGACGACCTGCCGCTTGCTGTCCTGGCCGGAGACTTCCAGGATCTCCTCGGTGGAGCCCGACACGTGGTTCATGGTGCCGATCGCGGTGAAGCCGTCGCCGGAGAGCTGGAGCACGACGTGGTGCAGCAGCCCGTCCACCACGCGCCCCCGCACGTCGACGTGGTCGATCTCGCCGGGCGCCAGGAAGCGCAGGGTGTCGACGACGTGGATGAAGTCGTCCAGGACGAAGGTGCGGGGCTCCTCGGGCAGGCCGACGCGGTTCTTCTGCATCAGGATCAGGTCGCGCGGGTGGTCGGCGCACTGCGCGTAACCGGGGGCCAGCCGGCGGTTGAAGCCGACGGCGAGGCTGACCCCGCGCTCCTCGGCGAGCTCCACCAGCCGCACGGAGTCGGCCAGGTCGTACGCGAGGGGCTTGTCCACGTACGTCGGGACGCCCGCCTCCAGGAGGGCGGTGACCAGCTTCGGGTGCGCGGAGGTCGACGCGTGCACGAAGGCCGCGTCCAGGCCCTGCGCGAGGAGCCCGTCGAGCGTGGTGTGGGTCCGGGCGGACGGGATGCGGTGGGTCTCGGCGATGCGGGCCAGTGTGCCGAGGGTGCGGGTCTGGAGGTGGATCTCGACCCCCGGAAGGGACGCGAGGACGGGCAGGTACGCCTTCTGCGCGATGTCGCCGAGGCCGATGACGCCGATCTTCACGGGGGTCTCCCTCTGTGCTGCTAGGACTGCTGGGCCTGTCGTGCCTGGTGAACAGGTGTCCGGGCAGCATACGTGCGCTGCGGGGGCCGCCAGTCGCAGACTCCGTCGAAGGCCCGCAGGGCCAGCGCGGAGGGGCCCAGGCCCGCCAGGCGGAGCACGGTGTCGCGGAGGGCCGCGCCCGGTGCGCCGGCCGGCATGGCCAGCCGGGCGATCTTCGCGGACTTGGCGACGATGCCGGTCGTACGGGGCAGCCGGTCCGCGGTGAAGGCGGCGAGCCCCGCTCCGAGGTCCCCGTCCGGGTCCAGGTGGTGGCCGAGGACGACGCCGTCCTCGATGGACTGGTTCCCGCCCTGGCCCATGGTCGGGCACATGGCGTGTGCGGCGTCGCCGATGAGGACGGCGCGGCCGCGGTGGAAGGTGTCGAGCGGGGTGTCCAGGTGGAAGACGTCGTGCCGCAGGACCTGGTCGTCGGTGGCGGCGGCGACGATCTGCGGCACGGGGTGGTGCCAGTCGCCGAAGCGGCGCAGCAGCTCGGCCTTCTCGCCGTCGGCCGAGCGGCCTCCGACGGGGGTGCGGGCGGCGGCGTAGGCATAGACCCGGCCGTCCTTGAGGGGCTGGGTGCCCCAGAGCATGCCGCGCCCCCAGGTCTCGTGCGGGGCGAAGGGGCCGGTGGGCGCGGGGACGACGACCCGCCAGGTGGTGAACCCGGCGTAGCCGGCTCCGGGGTGCTCGGGGAAGAGGACGTTCCGGACTCCCGAGCGCACGCCGTCGGCCCCGACGACGACGTCGGCCTCGATGTCGCCCGCGTCGGTACGGACCACGGCGGGCCGTCCGCCGGGCTCGCCCGCGTCCACGAGGGAGGCGGCGGCGCCGGTGCGGACGGTGCCCTCGGGGAGCGCGGCGGACAGGACGTCCACGAGGGTGGCGCGGTGCAGCAGGACGAGCGGTCCGCCGAAGCGCTCGGCGGCGGCGGCACTGTCGGTACGGGACAGCCAGCGGCCGCCCGGTGCGCGTATCCCGCCTTCGCCCTGCCAGGCGGCGAGGTCGCGGACGGTGTCGCCGAGGCCGATGACGTCCAGGGCGCGCAGGGAGTTGGGAGCGAGGCCGATGCCGGCGCCGACCGGGTCCAGGGAGGCGGCCCGTTCCAGGACGGTGACCTGCCAGCCGCGCTGGAGAAGGGTGGCGGCGGCGGTGAGGCCGCCGATGCCGCTGCCGACGACGAGGGCGCGGCGGGGCCGGTGCTGCGAGTTCCGGGGCACGTGCGGGGACATGACGCCTCCTGGGTGACTACACCTGTAGTGACACTTCGCACGCTACTACACATGTAGTGAGCGGGGGTAGGCTGGTCCCATGACCGCACGCACCTCCCCCGGCTTCCGTGAGACCCCCGCCCACCGAGCGGACCGCGTCGCCGACGCCGCCCTGAAGCTCCTGGTCGAGCGGGGAATGCGCGGGCTGACCCACCGGGCCGTGGACGAGACGGCGGGCCTGCCGCAGGGTTCGACCTCCAACTGCGCCCGCACCCGCCAGGCCCTGCTGGAACTCGCGGTGCGCAGGCTGGCCGTGGTGGAGAGCGAGGCACTGGGGGTGCGCTCGCTCCCGGGCTCCGGGCCCGGCGACGGACCGGGCCCCGGACCCGGCCCCGGTCTCGACCAGTTGGTGGACCTGCTCGCCGACACCCTGCACCGGTACCTCACCGAGCATCGTTCCCTGCTGATCGCCCGCTACGAACTGGGCCTCGAAGCCACCCGCAGGCCCGAACTCCGCGAGTTCTACGACGCCACGGGGCGGGCCGGCTTCCAGGGGCCGCTGATCGCGCTGATGACGGCGGCCGGCTCGCGGGAGCCCGAACGGCACACGCTGTCGCTGGTCGCATGGGTGGAGGGGCTGATGTACTCCTGTGCCGCGGGCTCCTACCACGCGTCCGTGCCGACGCGGGCGGAGCTGCGCACCGGCTTCGGCGAGCTGCTGCGCGGCATGCTCGGCGGGTAGGCCCGTTTCGTACGGTACGTGAGCACCTGGCCCGCGCTTCACTCGTGTGGAGCAATATCGGCCTCCCGACTTCCCCCACGGGCGGCGGGCTCTACAGAGTGGCGCGGGTGCACCGAACGAAAACCGTGACGAGAACCGTGACGAGAACCGCTGCGACGCTCCTGGTCGGGGTCGCCGTGTCGGCCGTGTCGGGCTGTGTGGCCGCCGACGCGGACCGGCCCGGACCGCCCGCAGCCCGGTCCCCCGCCGCCCAGCAGCCCCGCCCGCCCCAACTGCCCCACATGATCGGGAACGGTGGCAGCCCCGGCGAGCTGGTCGAGGCGCCCGTCCACGAGGTGCTCGAAGCGGCTCTGCTGCCCTCCGAGCGCGCCCCCGAACCGGCCGCCGCCCCACCGGCCTCCCGCGAACCCCGCCCCCGGGCGGCGGACGACGAGCCGCGGCCGCCCGCGCGCCGGGCGGCCGCCCCGAAGACCCCCACCGCGCCCCCGGAGCCCGTGCCCCGCCGCGAGCCGGAGCGGGGGCGGCCCGCCCTGCCGAAGCTCCCCACCTCGGCGGCGGACGTGTGCGCGCTGGGCGCCGACTACGGCGGCTGGCAGCCGGACAGCCCGCAGGCCCGCATCTGCCGTGAGGCATACGGGCGTTGACGCCCGGCCTCAACGCCCGGCCCGGCGCGCCTCACGGCCCGGCCAGGCGCGCCTCCAGCCGTCCGATCGCCTCCCGCACGCCCAGCGCCGGGCGCTCCCGCTCCCCGAGCGCTTCGGCCAGGGCGCGGGCCCTGCGCAGATGGACGCGGGCGGCCTCCGGGCGGCCCAGCTCCAGGTAGTCGGCGGCCAGGTCCAGATGCAGGCGGGGGTGGAAGCCGCGCAGTTCCATCGGCGGGCGGCGGCCTCCCCGGCCGCCGTCGCGCCCGTCGGCGGCGGCCAGGGCCCGCAGGTCCCAGAGCAGCCGGTCCCGGGGGGCGTCCTGGGCGTCGGCCAGGTAGTGCGCGGCCATGCAGCGGTGCCACGGGTCGCCCTGCGGGCCCAGCTCCTCCCACAGCGCCCCGAACCTGCTGCGGGCCTCCTCCCGGTCACCGGCGTGCAACAGGATCGCCGTCTGCCCGATCCGGGTCATCACGGCCTCCTCCGACGTCTCCTGCTGCTCCACCACTGCGGCCTCCGCTGCGTGCCCGGTCGCTCGACTCTCCCGGTGACGCTAGCCGCAGGCGGGGGCGATCGGGCTCAGGCTCAGCCCAGGTTCGGCAGGGTCCAGTCGATCGCCTCGTGGCCCTGCTCGGCGACGGCGGCGTTGATCTGGGTGAAGGGGCGCGAGCCGAACCACTTCTTCGCGGACAGCGGGGAGGGGTGCGCGCCCTTGACCACCGCGTGCCGCTCGGTGTCGATCAGCGGGAGCTTCTTCTGGGCGTAGTTGCCCCACAGCACGAAGACCGCCGGGTCGGGGCGGTCGGCCACCGCGCGGATGACGGCGTCGGTGAACTTCTCCCAGCCCTTGCCCTTGTGCGAGTTCGCCTCGCCCTTGCGGACGGTGAGCACCGCGTTGAGCAGCAGCACGCCCTGCTCGGCCCACGGCATGAGGTAGCCGTTGTCCGGGATGGGGGTGCAGAGCTCCTCGTGCATCTCCTTGTAGATGTTGCGCAGGGAGGGCGGCGTCTTCACGCCGGGCCGCACCGAGAAGCACAGCCCGTGCCCCTGGCCCTCGCCGTGGTACGGGTCCTGGCCGAGGACCAGGACCTTCACCTTGTCGTACGGGGTGGCCTCCAGGGCGGCGAAGACCTGCTCGCGCGGGGGGTAGACCGGGCCGGCGGCCCGTTCCTCCTCGACGAACTCCAGGAGCTCCTTGAAGTAGGGCTTCTCCAGCTCCTCGCCGAGGACCCCGCGCCAGGACTCGGGCAGCATCTGGATGTCCGTCACGTCAACAACCTCCGGTGAGCGATTCGTTCTCTGTCGGAGAACCTACCGGCCACCACTGACAACGCCGTCCGGGCCCGCTGCGCGCCCCTAGTCCCAGCTGGTCTTCCGGTACAGCTCCCACACCTGCATGATCGTCTGCGGGTCCAGCGTCAGCTCGGTGCCGCCGACGTCCTCCAGGGCGGCGACGTACAACTTGCCCTGCCACAGCGGCAGCAGCCGCACGTCGCGCATCAGCACGTCCTGGGCCTCGACGAAGTAGTCGGTGGCCTTGTCCCGCTTGACCTCGCGACGCGACTTCGGCAGCAGCTCGCCGGTGATCCTGGGGACGACGTACGGCGTGGAGATGGCGTTGCGCTCGCCGACGAACGGCGACACGAAGCTGTCGGGGTCCGGGTAGTCCGGCGCCCAGCCACGGCCGAAGACGGGGTAGGAGCCCTTCTGCACGCCCTGGGAGAACTCGTCCCAGGGGAGCCCCTTGACGGTGATCCGGAACAGCCCCGAGGCCTCCAGCTGCCGCTTGAGTTCGGCGAACTCCAGGGCGGTCGAGGAGCCGTAGCGGTCGGTCGGGTACCAGAAGGCCAGCGGTACCGGCGTGGTGATGCCGCCGGCGCGCAGGATGCGCTTGGCCTCGGCGACGTCCGCCCTGCCGTAGGTGTCGAAGAAGTCGGTGGTGTGCCCGGCGATGCCGGCCGGCACCATCGAGTACAGCGGTTCGGCGGTGCCCCGGTAGACCTTCTCCACGAGGGCCGGCCGGTCGACGAGCTGGGCTATCGCCCGGCGGACGGCCGGCTTGGCGGCGTACTTGTCCTTCGGGTTGAAGACCAGGTAGTGGATCTCGGAGCCGGGCGACTCGGTGACGTGGATCGGGCCGTCCGTCTCGTCCTGGAGGGCCACGATCTGCTCGGCGGTCAGGCCGCGGAAGGTCGCGTCGATCTCCTTGTTCTTGAGCGCCTTGACCATCTTCGCGGAGTCGTCGAAGTAGCGGATGGTCACCGCGGCGTTCTTGCGCTTGGCGAAGCCCTTGTAGGTGGAGTTGCGCTCCAGGTCGGCGCCGGAGTCGGCGCCCTTGGGGCGGTAGGCCTTCAGGACGTACGGACCGGAGCCGACCAGCGAGTTGTCGGTGCGCAGCCGTCCGGCCGGGTACGCGGTGGGGCTGACCAGCGACATGCCGGGGGTGGCCAGGACGAACGGGAAGGTGGCGTCGGGCTTGTTGAGCCGGAAGACGACCTTCTGCTTGCCCTGCGTCTCGACCTTCTGGAGGCTGCTGAGCAGGCCCGCGGGGCCGCCCTCGGCGTTGATCCGCACGATGCGCTCGATGGAGTGCCGGACGGCCTCGGCGTCGAGCGCGGCGCCGTCGGAGAAGGTCAGCCCCGCCTTCAGGGTGCAGGAGTACACGCGGTGGGCGGTGTCGTCGAAGGCGCACGACTCGGCCGCGTCCGGGGTCGGGGTCACGGTGCCGGTCTGGTAGCTCAGCAGGGTCTGGAAGACGTTGCGGTACAGCTCCCAGGAGCCGTCCCACGCGCCGGCGGGGTCCAGCTTGCTCGGCTTGCTCGTGGTGCCCACGCTCAGCCGGTGTTCCGGATCGGAACCTTCCTCGGTCAGCGCCCCGCAGCCGGGCAGCAGGGATAGGGAGGTGAGGGCTGCGGCAACCCGCAGACATCTGGCCCGGTCAAACACGTGCACGCTCCTCGTTCAGCCGTGGGATCGGCAGACGATACCGCAACGGCCCACCGGAGCAACGAAGTTGTCCAGCAGGCCGCCGCGGTAAAGGAAGGGCAAATTCCGCCCATCCCGGATACAAGAGGAACTACCGCACCCCGGTCCGCGCCGATCTCCCTCAGCCGACCCCGGCGTTGAGGAAGATCCCGCCGTCCACGACGAGCGTCTGACCGGTGATCCAGTCCGACTGCGCGGAGGTCAGGAACGCCGCCGCGCCGCCGACGTCGGAGGGCGCGCCGAGCCGCCCCAGCGGGTACGCCGAGGTGACTTCCTCCTCGCGGCCCTCGTAGAGCGCCCGCGCGAACTTCGTCTTCACCACGGCGGGCGCGATGGCATTGACCCGCACCAGCGGGGCGAACTCGTGCGCCAACTGGAGGGTGAGGTTGATCATCGCGGCCTTGCTCATGCCGTACGCGCCGACGAACGGCGAGGCCGAGACTCCCGCGACCGACGCGATGTTGACGATGGCCCCGCCGTTGGCGCTCTGCCACGCCTTCCAGGTCTGCTGGGCGAAGCCGAGCGCCGAGATGACATTGGTCTCGTAGACCTTGCGGGCGACGTTCAGGTCCAGGTCGGCCATCGGGCCGAACACGGGATTGGTGCCGGCGTTGTTGACCAGGAAGTCGACCCGGCCGAACGCCTCCATGGTGCGCGCGACGGCGACGGCCTGGTGCTCCTCGTCGGCCGCCTTGCCCGCCACTCCGATCGCCCGGTCGGCGCCGAGCTTCTCGACGGCCTCCTTCAGGGCGTCCTCGTTGCGTCCGGTGATGCACACCCGGTCGCCGCGGGCCACCAGGGCCTCCGCGACGCCGTAGCCGATGCCGCGGCTGGCTCCGGTGATGAGGGCGACCCGGCCGCTGTCCGGCGCCCCGCTGTCCTGCACTGCTTCCGTCATGAGCTCGTAGTCCCTTTGCTGGCCGGGTCAGTTGAGGGGTCCGCCGGCGACGTACAGGACCTGTCCGGAGACGAAGCCCGCCGCCTCGCCGGTGAAGAAGGCGATGGCGTTGGCGATGTCCTCGGGCCTGCCGACGCGCTGCACCGGGATCTGGGAGGCCGCCGCGGCCTGGAAGTCCTCGAAGCCCATGCCGACCCGCTCGGCGGTCTGCGCGGTCATTTCGGTGACGACGAAGCCGGGGGCGACGGCGTTGGCGGTGACGCCGAACTTGCCGAGCTCCTTGGCCAGGGTCTTGGTGAAGCCCTGGAGGCCGGCCTTGGCGGCGGCGTAGTTGGCCTGGCCGCGGTTGCCGAGCGCCGAGGACGACGACAGGTTGACGATACGGCCGAACTTCGCGTCCACCATGTGCTTCTGGACGGCACGCGACATGAGGAACGCGCCCTTGAGGTGGACGCCCATGACGGTGTCCCAGTCCAGGGCGCTCATCTTGAAGAGCAGGTTGTCACGGAGCACGCCCGCGTTGTTGACCAGGACGGTCGGCGCGCCCAGTTCGGCGGCGACGCGCGCCACGGCGGCCTCCACCTGCGCCTCGTCGGACACGTCGCAGCCGACCGCGAGGGCCCGGCCGCCCGCCTTGGTGATCTGCTCGACGGTGTCCGCGCAGGCCGCCTCGTCGAGGTCGAGGACGGCGACGGCACGGCCGTCGGCCGCGAGCCGCAGTGCGGTGGCGGCGCCAATGCCGCGCGCCGCCCCGGTCACGATCGCCACGCGCTGCTCGGTGGTGGACATCCCTGTTCTCCTCGCCCTTGGGAACCGGCCCCCGGGGGCCGCTCAACAGCTGAGCAACCGCTTAGTAGCTTCAGCAGTCGTGACGCTAGAAGCCACGGCACCCGGTGTCAACGACCGCCCCGCCACCCGAACGAAGGTCACACGGCGTCGGCTCCCCTCACCGGACCAGCAACTCCAGCAGCCGTTCCAGCTCCGCCTCGGGGTCGGCCGTGAGTCCGGTGTGCACGGGGCCGGGCTGCACGACGCCGGAGCGCGGCGCGCTCAGCCAGCGGAACCGCCGCCCCGGGTCGTCGCCGGCCGCCTGTCCCGCCGCCTCGCCGCCCCCGCAGAGGCCCTCCACCGCGCGCAGCGCGGCCCGTACGCCCACGACGTCGGCCCCCGGGTCGAGCACCCGGAGCTTGTCCTCGTCGAGGTGGGTGAGGGCGGCCGCGTACGACTTCGCCCGGCAGTACACCAGCACCCCCGCGTTGAACATCTCGCCGCGCTCGACGCGGGGCACGACCCGCAGCAGCGCGTACTCGAAGACGTGCCGCTGGACCGGGGCCCCGGCGCTCTGGTGCTCGCTCACTTCGCGCCGCCGTCCTGCTGCTGGTCCTTCTTCGCGCCGGACGGCGTGGCAGGCCGCGTGGCATGCGGCGCCGGCTTCAGGCGCTCCTTCAGCCAGCCCGGCGCCTGCGACGGCCGGTCCTCGGTCGGGGCCTCCAGCACGATCCGCTCGTGCACGGTCGCGGCACGCGGCAGCAGCGCGTCCACGTACGCCCTGCGCAGTGCGTCGGTGCTGTCGAAGCCGGGCTCGTCGGCCAGCCACACGTCGGGCACCTGGGCGGCGACCTCGGTCAGCAGCTCCTCCGTCACCAGCGGCGCCAGCTTCGCGGCGGCGGCCGCGAGGTCCGGCCGGAACCGGGCCAGCGCGTGGTCGGAGGCGTTGTAGGGCTTGGCCGACGCGGAGGCGGCGGTGGGCCAGTTGTGGTGCCAGATCATGGTGGCGCCGTGGTCGATGAGCCACAGGTCGCCGTGCCAGACCATCATGTTGGGGTTGCGCCAGGAGCGGTCGACGTTGTTGATGAGCGCGTCGAACCACACCACCTCGCCCGCCTCGGCGGGCCCGACCTCGTACGCCAGCGGATCGAAGCCGATCGACCCCGGCAGGAAGTCCATCCCGAGGTTCAGCCCGCCGCTCGCCTTGAGCAGCTCCTGCACCTCCTGGTCGGGCTCGCCCAGGCCGATGACGGGGTCGAGGTCCATGGCGACCAGCCGGGGCACCCGCAGCCCCAGCCTCCGCCCGAGCTCCCCGCAGATCACTTCGGCGACCAGCGTCTTGCGGCCCTGTCCGGCGCCGGTGAATTTCATGACGTACGTGCCGAAATCGTCGGCCTCGACGATTCCCGGGAGCGAGCCGCCCTCACGCAGGGGCGTGACGTAGCGGGTCGCGATGACTTCGGTCAGCATTTTCCCAGGCTATCGGCCCGCCGCTCCCCCACATCCACGGCCACCCGCGAGCCATCCGCGTCGGCCCGAGCCTCCCGAGGGGCTGCCCGCTCCTCTCAGTTCTGCTCGCACTCTGCTCGCAACTGCAATCTGGTTTCGTCACGTGACACGCTGCGGATGCCGAGAAGGGCCTGTCGCGCGAGCTCCGCGATTCCGGGGAGGACATCGGCTGAGGCCGACTTGCCGGCTCGGCCGGCTGTCCGGGTGGGGGCGGCGAGCAGGGCGGGTTGCACGAGGCCGAAGGTGCTTGCGGCGGCGAGGAAGGCCGGGAGCAGAACGGCAGCGCCGCTCCGGGCGCCGTAGGCAGGGCCTTCCCCCCCCCCGCAGCGGGCCCCGGCACAGACCGCTGCCCCGGTGAAGGAAGAGATCTGGGGCGGAGGCACTGAAACCTCCGCCCCACCCTCGGAGCCGCGACATCCGGGAACCAGCTCCTCCCGCCGGGGGCGGGTGCGCCCGCGGAGTCACAGGGCGTCGCGCGGCACCGTCTCGTTCCAGGTGCGGGAGAAGACCCGGCGGCCGCCCTCGTAGCCGTCGAGGGTCGCGTCGACGTGGAACTCCTCCTCCGAGCAGCGCATCCGGGTGCGGGTCTCCACGCGGACGTCCCAGTCGTCCCGGGTGAAGCGCATGGTCCAGGCCGTCTCGCCGGCGACGGAGGTGAAGTCGTCGGCGGTGGCGGTGTAGCGCTCCTCGGCGCGCAGTCCGGTGTCGAGGCCGATGTCGTCGATGCGCACGGTGCCCCGGTCCTTGACGATCTCCAGCGCGGAGCGGTACCCGATGAGGTCCCGGCGGACCTCCCAGCGCTCCTCCGGGGCCGTCACCTGGGTGGAGGCCAGTGGCGGGCAGCCCTCGGGCTCGCCGAAGGGCTGCTGCGGGAGTTCGTCCGGTTCGGCGGTGGGGCGCACCGGCAGGGTGAGGGTGCTGGTGCCCTCGTACACGCTCAGGCGGGCCGGGCGCGGGGCGGGCCAGACCAGGGGCCAGTACGAGGTCGACAGCGAGAGCCGGATCCGGTGGCCCGGCGGGAAGGCCTGTGCCACTCCGTTGAGCTGGACGGTGGCCCGGTAGCGCCTGCCCGGTTCCAGGAGTTCGGGCTCGCCGGTGCCCGCGCGGTGGGTGAGGTTGAGGACGCCGTAGGTGACCCGGGTGGCGCTGCCGTCGGGGGCGACGTCCGAGATCCGGGCGGCGACCGTGGCGACGGGTTCGCTGACGGTGAGGTCGAGTTCGACGCTCGGGCTGCCGAGGATCTCCACCGGCTCGGTGAGCGGCTCGGTGTCGAAGACGAGGGAGCCGCCGTCCTCCTCCCGCTGGTCGTACGGCAGGTCGGGCGGCGCGTTGTAGGAGGCCCACTTCCCCGCGAACTGGCCCACGGACAGCGGCGACTGCACGGTCATGGGCTCGCCCGCGGTCGGCGCCGGGCCCGTCGCGGCGATCCGGTGGCGCAGCAGCGCGCGGCTGACCGGGGTGATGTGCGGCGAGGGCCAGGAGGGCTCGCCCACCCAGCGGCCCGGGCGTTCCTCGTACGAGGTGGACGGCGGGACGCTGTCCTGCATCCAGGCCTGGAGCATGGGGCCGTCCATGACGCCGTTGTCGACGCCCTTGAGCCAGTGGTCCCACCAGCGGACGACTTCCTGGAGGTAGCCGATGGCGGGCCCGGGCTCGCCGAGGTGCGGGTACTTGTGGGACCAGGGTCCGACCAGGCCCTTGCGCGGTACGTCCAGGTGTTCCAGGACGCGGGTGACGGCGTTGGAGTAGCCGTCGGCCCAGCCGCTGGAGGCGAGCACCGGGACCTGCACGGCGGAGTAGTCCTCGCACACCGAAGCGTGCCGCCAGTAGTCGTCGCGGCGCTGGTGGCGCAGCCAGTTGAGGATCCAGGGCCGGGTGTTCTCCATGCGCTCGTGCCACATGTCGCGCCAGCGCTCCCCGACGAGGGCCGGGTCCGGGGGGCAGGTGGCGTAGGCGAACATGGTGCCCGCCTCGGCGAGGTTGTCGGAGAGCAGGGCGCCGCCCATGTAGTGCATGTCGTCGGCGTAGCGGTCGTCGGTGAAGGAGGCCAGGACGACGGCGCGCAGGCTCGGCGGACGGCGGGCGGCGGTCTGGAGCGCGGCGAAGGCGCCCCAGGAGATGCCCATCATGCCGGTGTTCCCGTCGCACCAGGGCTGTTCGGCCAGCCAGGCCAGGACGTCCTCGGCGTCCGTCTGCTCCTGTTCCAGGTACTCGTCGGCGAGGACGCCCTCGGACTCGCCGGTGCCGCGCAGGTCGACGCGTACGCAGGCGTAGCCGTGCCCGGCGAGGTACGGGTGGTGGATGGAGTCCCGTACGGCGGACAGGTCGCGCTTGCGGTACGGGATGTACTCCAGCACGCCGGGGACCGGCTCGGTGTCCGAGGAGACGGGCCGCCAGACACGGGCGGAGAGCCGGGTGCCGTCCCGGGCGGGGACGACGACGTGCTCCTCCTCCTTGACGGCGTGGGGCAGGTTGCTGACGTAACGCATGGGGTGGGGGCCGCTCCTTTCGGGAGGGGGCGGGTGCACCGGCCCGGACGCGGCGCGGGCGCTCGGGCGGGGATTCCGCGGGTGCTCGTCCAGGTGCCGGGCGCATGCCTGGGCGGGAGCTTCGCGGGTGCTCGTCCAGGTGCCGGGCGCGGGCCCTGCCGGTGCTCGGGCAAGGATTCCGCGAGGGTTCGCCCAGACGCCGGGCGGGGGCTCGGGCGAGGGCTCCGCGGGCGCTCGCGCAGGCGCTTCTCCGGTGCCGGCTCGGGTTCTCTCAGGCGCCCGGTGCCCGGTCAGACGTTCTTCTCGTCGCGGGCGCCGGGCGTGGTCTGGGTGAAGTCCAGGCCGAGTGCCGCGACCGCGCGGTCGTACTTGGCGCGGATGTCGTCCTCGCTGTCGCCGCCGGTGAAGATGTGGGCGATCTCGTAGCTGTAGCTGTCCTGCTGTTCGGTGTCGGAGAGCCGCTGCCCCTCGCCGGGCACGACGTCGATGCGCACGCCGGGGATCTCGCGTTCGATGCGCGCGATGTCCTCGGGTCCGGGCGTCTGGCGCACGGTGCCGTCGGCGAACCAGCGGTAGTACCACTTGGCGGCGACCCGGTAGGGGCCCTGCCGGTGCGGGAGCCGGGGGTCGCGGCCCAGCGCGAGGCTGAGCATGCAGTGGTGGTTGGGCACTCCGTCGACGTACTCGAAGAGCTCCGCGTGGGACTGCGAGTGCCGGGGGTTGATCTCCAGCAGGTTGAGCGCCTCCGTCTGCGGGTCGTAGAAGTACTCGATGCTGAAGGTCGCGGCGTCCATGCCGATCTGGCGCATCACCTTCTTCGACACGTCGTGCAGGCGGCGGATCACCGGTTCCGGCAGCGCGGAGGGGTACTGGTGGCGCAGGAAGCTGGAGGAGCCGGGGTAGTTGATGGAGTCGAGGACGCCGTAGACGACGACCTCGCCCTCGTGGACGTAGCCCTCGACGGCGACCTGGACCCCGGTGAGGGACTCCTCGGCGAGGCAGACCTGGCCGCCGACACCGGCCATCTCCTCGGGCAGGTCCAACTGGTCGAGCACGTACTCGAAGGGGCGGCCGACGCGGGAGACCCCCTCGCGTATCGCGCCGACGGCCTCGCGGAACTCCTGCTGGTCCTTGACCCCGAAGGCCAGTTCCGAGGAGTACGAGAGAGCGGGCTTGACCCACATCGGGAAGCTCATGCCCTCCGGCACGGCCGGTTCGTCGGCGGAGAGGTCGACCCGCCCGAACTTCGGGTGCTCCTGGACGACCTTCTCCTGCTCCAGGCGGGACCAGTACTTGTGCTCGCACTTGACCACGGATTCGAGGCTGGTGGAGCGGGTGCCGTAGCGCTCGGCGAGGATCGGGACGAGGGTGCTGACGGGGAAGTCCCAGTAGCCGACGATCGCGTCGACGCTGCCCTCGAAGGCGTCCAGGACGCGCGTCGCCCGGTCGATCAGGTCCGGTACGGACACCTCGCCGGACTGGAGTTCCCCGATGGTCAGCAGCGGGTGGAAGACGTACTCGGCGGCGTGCGGGACGGCGCGCAGGGTGGGGAGGTTCGCCTCGTCGAGACCGATCACGAAGATGTTCTGGGGAGCGGCCGGGCTGTTCGGGCTGTTCGGGCTGTTCGGGCTGCGCAACGGTTCTCCTTCGGTCGTCCGGTCGCCCGGTTGTTTCTTCCGGGTGTCGTGGGCGACTTCCTCGTATGGCCGGATTCATACGTAGCGAAAGCAAATCCGTCCGGAGGCGACGGACGCCGCGGCGGGCCGTCGTCGCGTACGGCCCGGGCCGGGCTCCCCGCACTTGATAGGCAAGTCCACACTTGCCTATGGTGGAGACATGGCGGACGATGTGTTCAAGGCCCTGGCCGATCCCACCAGGCGGCTCATTCTGGACGAGCTCGTACGGCGTGACGGCCAGACCCTCTACGAGATATGCGCGCGCCTGCTGACCGTGCACGGCCTCGGGCTGTCCCGGCAGGGCGTCAGCCAGCACCTCGCCGTGCTGGAGGGCGCCGGGCTGGTGCGCCCGCGACGCGAGGGCCGCTACAAGTTCCACGACCTGAACACCGAACCCCTTGAGCAGATCGCCCTGCGATGGCCCAAGCCGCATCCCCCGAAGGGCTCCCCATGAGGATCAGCATCACCAGCGTCTTCGTCGACGACCAGGCCAAGGCGTTGAGCTTCTACACGGACACGCTGGGCTTCGTGAAGAAGCACGACGTGCCGGCGGGCGGGGCCCGCTGGCTGACCGTGGTGTCGGCGGAGGACCCCGAGGGCACCGAACTGCTGCTGGAGCCGGACCAGCACCCTGCCGCACGGGCCTACAAGAAGGCCCTGGTCGCGGACGGCATTCCGGCCGTGCAGTTCGCGGTGGACGACGTGCAGGGGGAGTTCGAGCGGCTGAGCGCGCTCGGGGTCGCCTTCACCGTGGAACCGATGGAGGCGGGCCCGGTCACGATCGCCGTCCTGGACGACACCTGCGGCAACCTGGTGCAGCTCGCGACCCAGCCCTGAGACAGCCGGAAGGGGTGGACCCGAAGACTCCGGTCCACCCCTTCGCCGTGCCGGGCGCCCGGCCTCCCGCCCCGCCGCGGTCAGCGCGCCGCGCCCCGGCTCCGCACCAGGAGCCACAGGAAGTACGGCGTGCCGATGACCGCCGTGACGATGCCCGCGCCGATCTGAGCCGGCGCGATGACCGTACGGCCGATCACATCGGCCAGACCCACCAGCGCCGCGCCCAGCAGCACCGCCACCGGCACCACCCGTACGTGCCTGCGGCCCACCAGCGCGCGGGCCGCGTGCGGCGCGACCAGGCCGACGAAGGCGATGGTTCCGGCGGCCGCGACGGCCGCGGCGCTCAGCAGCACGCCGACGCCCAGCAGGACCAGCCGGGAGCGGGAGAGGCCGAGGCCCAGCAGGCGCGGGGTGTCCTCGTCGAGCGAGACGAGGTCCAGCTCGGTGCGCCGGAACACCGCCACGCCGAGGCCCACCAGCAGCATCAGGCCGAGCGGGATCAGGTCGGGGAAGCCCCTCCCGTACGTCGAACCGGACAGCCAGGTCAGTGCCTTGGTGGCGTTGAACGGGTCGGTCAGGACGATGAGCAGGCTGATCAGCGCGGTGGTGGCGGTGGCCACGCCCATGCCGACCAGGACCAGGCGGTTCTGCTGGAAGCCGCCGCGCGCGGAGAGTCCGAAGACGATGACGGCGGCGACCGCCGCGCCCGCGAAGGCGGCGAGCGCCATGTCGGCGGGGCCGGCCAGCGGCACGGTGGTCACCAGGATCACCGCGCCGAGCGCCGCACCGCCGGAGACGCCCATGATGCCGGGTTCGGCGAGCGGGTTGCGGGTGACGGCCTGGATGAGGGTGCCCGCCAGGGCCAGGGCCGCGCCCGCGAGGAGGGCGGCCAGGACGCGCGGGACCCGGGTGTCCAGGACGAAGGTGGTGGCCCGGCCCGCGTTGTTCCCCAGCCAGTTCACGACGTCGCCGAGCAGCAGCATGGTGTCGCCGAGGAGCACGGAGGCGATGACCAGGCCGACGAGGACCGCGACCAGCACGGCGGTCACGGTGAGGAAGACCGTACGGCTGCGGATGCGCAGCTTGTCCGGCGGCGAGGCGGCGCCCAGGTCGCGGCCCCGGGTGGCGAGGCCGACCAGGAAGAACGCGCCGACGAGACTGGTGACCACGCCGGTCGGCACGGCCACCGAGGCGTCCGCCGAGACCAGGGTGCGCAGCAGCACGTCCGAGCCGAGCACCAGGACGACGCCGGTGAGGGCGGCGGCCAGGACGCTGCCGCGGACCTTGGTGAAGGCCCGGTAGCGGCGGGCCAGCACGCGCACGACGGCCGGGGCGACCAGGCCGACGAAGCCGATGGGTCCGGCGAGGGTGACGGCGGCGGCGGACAGCAGCGTGGCGAGGACGACGGTGACCACGCGCGTGTTGCGCACGTTGACACCGAGCCCCCGGGCGGCGTCGTCGCCGAGCGCGAGGGCGTCCACCCGGCGGGCGACGAGCATCAGCCCGAGGAGTCCGACGGCCAGCAGCGGCAGCATGGCCACCACTCCGCCGAAGCCGTGCTGGGCGATGCTGCCCTGGTTCCACTGGTGGATGCCGTCCGTCTCCAGCGGGAAGAGCAGCAGCAGCCCTTCGGTGACGGCGGTCAGGCCCAGGGTGAGCGCGGTGCCGGCGAGGACCAGGCGGACGGTTCCCGCGCCGAGCCCCGACATGCCGAGGACGATCGCCGCGGCGGCGAGTCCGCCGACGAAGGCGACGCCGGAGGAGGCGAAGACCGGCAGCGTGACGCCGGTCGCGGCGACGAGTCCGAGCGCCAGGTAGGAACCGGCGTTGACGGCGAGGGTGTCGGGCGAGGCCAGGACGTTGCGGCTGACGGCCTGCAGGGCGGTGCCCGCCATGCCGAGGACCGCGCCGACGAGGATTCCGGCGACCATGCGCGGCAGCCGGGAGGACAGCACCACGGAGGAGTCCGTGGTGTCGGCCTGCCCGGTGAGCGCCTTGAAGACGTCGGCGGGGCCGACGTGGGCGGTGCCCTGGGTGATGTCGACGACGGCGAGTACGGCGACCAGCAGGACGAGCCCGGCCGTCACCGCTGCCGCGCCGCCCTTCCGGGAGGCCGCCGCCGGAGGGGCGGCGGGTGCGGTGGTGGTGACGGCCATGGTGATCGCTTGCGTCCCGTCGTTACTTCTTCAGCGCGGTGACGACGGAGTCGACGTACTTCTCCATCGAAGCGGTGCCGCCGAACATCCACACGCCGTCGGGCAGGCGGTGCGTCTTGCCGGCCTTGACGAAGGGCAGGTTCTTGTAGACGGCGTCGTCCTTGAGGACGCCGTCGAAGACGGTGCTGCTCTTGTCCTCGTCGTTGGAGATGTAGGCGAACTCGGTGTCCTTGTCGAGCTTGGTGAGGCCCTCGACGTCGGTCTTGCCCAGGCCGTAGGCCGGGTCGCCCTCGACCTTCCACGGGTTGGCCAGGCCGAGCCTGTCGTTGACCGCGCCGATCAGCGAACCGCTGGTGAAGGGGCGGATGCCGACCTGGCTGCCCTGGGCGTAGCCGTCCGCGAAGGCGAACTTGGTGCCCTTGTGGCCGGCCTTCTCCAGGTCCGCCTTCGCGGCGGCCAGCTTGGTCTCGAAGCCCTTGGTGAGCTCGTCGGCCTTGGCCTTGGTGCCGGTGGCCTGGCCGATCAGGCCCAGGTTCTTGGTCATGTTGCCGACCGGGTCCTTGGCGTCGGCCGACTTCAGGTTCAGGACCGGGGCGTACTTCTCGAGCTGCTTGACGGCGGCCTTGGGAAGGTCGGTGGTGGCGACGATGAGGTCGGGCGCGAGGGCGGCGATGGTGTCCATGCTGGGCTCGCCGCGGGTGCCGATGTCCTTGGGGGACTTGGTCAGCGGGGCGGACTTGTCCCACTGGGAGTAGCCCTTGACGTCGGCGACGCCGACCGGCTCGACGCCGAGCGAGACGAGGTGCTCGACGACGTCCCACTCGGTGCCCACGACCTTCTTGGCGGGGGCGTCGAGCTTGACCGTCTTGCCGTCGGCGTCGGTGAGCGTGATGGCCTCGGAGGCCTTCGTCTCCTTCTTCTTGTCCGCGGCGGGCTCGGTGGTGCCGCAGGCGCTGAGGGCGAGGACGGCCGTGGTGGTGGCCGCGGCGGCGAGGAGGAGGTGTCGCTTCATGACGGGGACTTGGCCTTTCGGAGTGCGCGGGGGTGCGCGTCGAGCGGAGAGTGGAACGGGGTGGAAAAGTCTTGGGGGCCGGAACGGCGGGCGGCGGACGGGCGGGCCGAGGACTAGACGCGCGCGTCGATCTGCGCCGCGTCGCCGTCCCGTTGGGCCGTGACGGCGCCCGGCTGCGCGGTGTCCCCGTCCAGCATGCGTACGCCGTCGGGGGTGCGCCGGGTGTGGTGCCGGCCCAGGGCGCGGGTGCGCAGCCTTCCGGTCAGCGGGTCGGTGGAGACCTCGATGCGGATGCCGTACGTGTCGGTCAGGCGCTCCGGGGTGAGGACCTCCTCGGGCGTGCCGTCCGCGATCACGCGGCCCGCCTTGAGCAGGACGATCCGGTCGGCGACGGCGGCCGTCTGGTCGAGGTCGTGCAGGACGACGCCGACGGCGATGCCGTGGTCGTCGGCCAGGTCCCGGATCAGGTCGAGCAGTTCGACCTGGTAGCGCAGGTCGAGATACGTCGTCGGCTCGTCCAGGAGCAGTACGCCCGTCTCCTGCGCCAGGCACCCGGCGAGCCACACCCGCTGGAGCTGGCCGCCGGACAGGTGCTCGACGCCGCGCTCGGCGAGTTCGGTGACGCCGGTCAGCGCGAGCGCCCGGTCCACGGCCGCGCGGCCGTCCGGGTCGGCCTTGCCCCAGCGGCCCCGGTAGGGGTAGCGCCCGAACTCCACGACATCCCGTACGGACAGACCGCTGGGCGTGGGCCGCCCCTGGGTGAGCAGGGCGACGTACCGGGAGAACTCGCGGGGGCTGAGGGCGAAACCGTCGGTGCCGGCGTCCAGCGTGAGCGCCGCGTGCCGCGGCTGCTGGAGGCGGGCGACGGTGCGCAGCAGTGTCGACTTGCCACTGCCGTTCGGCCCGACGAGCACGGTGACGCGGCCCGGCGAAAGCTCCAGGGACGCCTCGTGCACGACGTCGACACCGTCGTACGCCACGGTGACGTCCGTGGCGTTGAGGGTGTGGCCACGGAGTGCCGCGGCCTGGGGAAGTTCTTCACCGGCATTCACAGACTGAAGGTTAGCCTAACCTAAACTTGGCCGAAAACACCTGTCCCGAATCCCGTCCTGACGACCAGTCGCGGCACGCCGCCGAGCACCGAACGGCCGCCGGCCCGTGCGCGCCGCCGAGCGCCGAGTGGACACCGGCCGCGACACGCCGCCGCCCTCCGGGCGGACGCCGGGGAGCACCGCGCCGGCGACCAGGGCGTCACCCGGCCGGCCGAGCGCGGAACATCCAGGACCTGTGCGGCAGAACCGTCCGCGAGCCCCGCCGCGCCGCCGGACATGCCGATCCGCAGCCCCGTTGCTACGTTGAGTCACCAGTCATGCTTTGTTCCGTTTTCTCCCTCACCTACGGGATTCGACGACTATGGGCGTTCTCAAGGACCATCCCGAGCTCGCGCTCTTCCTCTGCCTGGCCCTCGGTTACCTGGTCGGCAAGCTCCGGGTGGGGCCCATCACGCTGGGCGGCATCTGCGGCACCCTGATCGTGTCCCTGCTGCTGGGCGCGTGGGCGGAGGTGCAGGTGTCGGGCGACGTGAAGAACGTCTTCTTCGCCCTCTTCATCTTCTCGCTGGGCTACCTGGCCGGCCCCCAGTTCTTCGCGAACCTCAACCGCAAGAGCCTGCGCTTCTTCGTGCTCTGCTTCATCGAACTGGTCAGCGTGCTGGGCATCGCGTACGGCCTGGCCAAGGTCTTCGACCTCGACGTCGGCACCGCCTCCGGCATCCTGGCGGGCGCGGCCACCGAGTCCGCGGTGGTCGGCACGGCGACCGAGGCGATCGGCAAGCTGGGCGACCTGACGCCGGACCAGATCACCCAGTACCAGGGGCACGTGGCGACCGCGTACACCGTCTGCTACCTCTTCGGCCTGATCACGATCGTGCTCTACACCAGTCAGATCATGCCGATGCTGATGCGCATCAACCTGGCCGACGCCTCCCGCGAGCTGTGGGAGAAGATGCGCGGCGGCAGCGGCAAGGGCTCCCTGGAGGCCGACGAACGCGCCGCCCTCCCCGGCCTGGTCGGCCGTACGTACCTGGTGACGCAGGCCGACGGCCGCACCATCGGCGACCTGGAGTCGGCCCTCGGCGGCCGGGTCACCGTCGAAGCCGTCAAGCGCGGCAGCAAGGTGCACCCGGCCGCCCCGGACTTCCGGCTCTCCCTCTCCGACCTGGTCCTGATGGTGGGCCGACGGGCGAACATCATCGAGGCGGGCCGGCTCATCGGGCCGGAGACCCCCGGCATCCCCGGCCTCGACACCCCGCTCACCTCCCGTCAGATCGCGCTCACCGACAAGGCCACCGACGGCCTGACCATCGACCGGCTCCAGGCCCAGCACCCGGAGTTCATCAAGGACGGCGTCTACATCACCGACGTCCTGCGCGGCGACCAGCAGCTCCCCGCCAACGGCGACACCGTCGTCCACCGGGGCGACGTCCTCACCCTGGTCGGCGCGCGCTCCGGGCTCTCCAAGGTGGTCGCCAAGATCGGCGCGGTGGTCAAGAACGACGCCACCGACTTCATCTACCTGGGCCTGGGCATCGTCGTCGGCTCACTCATCGGCCAGCTCGTGGTCAGGCTCGGCGACATCCCGCTCTCCCTGGGCACCGGCGGCGGCTGCCTGATCTCGGGCCTGCTCTTCGGCTGGTTCCGCTCCCGCTCGCAGACCTTCGGCGCGTTCCCGCCGCAGGCCGCGACCACCCTCAAGGACATGGGCCTGGCCTTGTTCATCGCCTGTACGGGCCTGGTCTCGGGCCCGCAGGCCTGGCCGCTGCTCAAGGAGTACGGGGCGCTGCTCCCCTTCGCCGGGATCGCCATGGTGCTGGTGCCCGCGACGCTCTCCCTGTTCGTCGGCCGCAAGCTCCTGAAGATCGAGAAACCCCTGCTGGTCGGCGCCATCGCGGGCCAGCAGTGCTCCACCCCCGCGATCACCGCCATCACCCAGACGGCCCGGAGCTCGGTTCCGATGCTGGGCTACACGATCACGTACACCCTGTCGAACTTCCTTCTCCCGCTCACGGGGCCCGTCCTCGTCGGCGTCCTGGGGGCCTGAACCATGATCGACTTCCTGGTGCGGGACATCTTCAAGCCGCACCCCGAGCTGCTCGTCTTCCTGGTCGTCGCTCTCGGTTTCCTGGTCGGGAAGATCCACTACAAGACCATCGCGCTGGGCGCCGTCACCGGCTGCCTGGTGATGGGCCTGCTCTTCGGCGCGCAGTTGAAGGTGCCCGTGAACGGCACGGTGAAGGACTTGTTCTTCATCATGTTCCTCTTCGCCCTCGGCTACAAGGTCGGCCCCCAGTTCTTCCGGGGCCTGAAGAAGGACGGGCTCCCCCAGGTCCTCAACGCGGTCGTCGTCTGCGTGACCGGCCTGCTGGTCGCCTGGGGATTCGCGGCCATGCTGGGGTACGGGCCCGGGCTCACCGCCGGTCTGATGAGCGGCTCGCTCACCCAGTCCGCCGCGATCGGCGTCGCCCAGGGCGCCATCGGCACCCTGCCGGGACTGAGCGGCGGCGACGCGAGGACCGAGGAGAACCTCGTCGCGGTCGGCTACGCGGTGACGTACCCGCTCGGCACCATCCTGTGCGCGATGCTGCTCGCCAACGTCCTCCCCCGCCTCTACCGCCGCGACCTGGCCACCGAGAGCGCCGCGCTCGCCAAGGAGATGGACGCCCCGAGCGACAACCCGGACCTGGGCGCGGGCTACTACGAGGTGGTGCTGCGGGCGTACACCGTGGAGCGCCCCGACCTGGTGGGCCGCACCGTCGAGGACTTCGAGAACCAGCAGAAGGAGAACGGCCGCCGCGTCTACATCACCCAGGCCAGACGCGGCGGCGCGATCCTCCCGCAGTCCCAGTCGACCGTCCTCGCCGAGGGGGACGTCGTCGCGGTCAGCGCACTGCGCGGCGACCTGGTGGCGTACGACGCGCGCACCCACATCGGCGCCGAGGCCGACGACGTGGAACTCCTCGGCTACCAGACCGAGCACCTGCACGTCGTCGCCTCCGAGAAGGCGCAGCTCGGCAAGACCGTCGCGGACCTGCGCCGCGAGCCGTTCATGGTCGGCGTGTACGTCGACAAGCTGTACCGGTCGGGCGCGGAGTTCCCCTACCGCCTCTCCACGCGGCTGGAACGGGGCGACACCCTGGTCCTCACCGGCCCCAAGCGGCTCGTGGACCCCGCGGGCAGGCAGATCGGCAAGCCGGTCCCGACGTCCTTCGCCACCGACATGGTCTGGGTCGGCCTCGGCATCTTCCTCGGCGGCTGCATCGGCATCCCGGCGCTCACCGCGGGCGGGGTGCCGATCTCGCTCTCCACCTCGGGCGGCGGCCTGATCATGGGCCTGGTCTTCGGCTACCTGCGCGGCAAGTACCCGACGTTCGGCAACGTCCCGCCGGGTGCGCAGTGGCTGATGGACACGCTCGGGCTGTGCATGTTCGTCGCGATCGTCGGCATCAACGCGGGCCCCAGCTTCACCAGCGGGCTCTCCACGGCCGGCTGGGGCCTGCTGGTCTTCGGCGCGGTCGCCACCGTCGTCCCGCTGATCGTCGGCTTCCTCTTCGGCCACTACGTACAGCGGATCCGCTTCCCGATCCTGATGGGCGTGCTGGCGGGCGGCCAGACCACCACCGCCGCGATCGGTGCCCTCAACGAGAACGCCAAGTCCCAGATCCCCACGCTCGGCTACACCATTCCGTACGCCGTCGGAAACGTGCTGCTGACCATCTGGGGCGCGGTCGTCGTCCTCCTCCACCACTGAACGCGCTGTCCCCACAAAGGAGTTGCACCATGCCCAAGGCCACGTACAGCCGCGAGGAGATGAAGCGCCTCTCCTCCTTGAGTCCCTTCGAGCTGAAGGCCGAGTTCATCAAGCTGGCCGAGGCCGAACAGGCCGACAAGCCCGGCCAGAAGGGGCAGGCCGCCCGCGCCATGCTCAACGCGGGCCGCGGCAACCCCAACTGGGTCGCCACCGGACCGCGCGAGGCGTTCCACGCCCTCGGCTACTTCGCCCTGAGCGAGTCCCGCCGGGTGTGGACGGCCGACAACCTGGGCGGCATGCCGGAGCAGGCGGGCGCCGCCGAACGCTTCGAGCGCTTCGTGCGTACGCATCCGGACCTGCCCGGCGTCGAGATGCTCAAGGCGAGTTTCGACCTGGCGGTGGAGCGCTTCGGGTTCGTGCGGGACGACTTCGTGCACGAGATGGCCGACTCGATGATCGGTGACAACTACCCCAGCCCGGACCGGATGCTGGTGCACTGCGAGCAGGTCGTGCGCGGCTACCTCCAGGACGAGATGTTCGGCGGCGAGCCGCCCGCCGACAACCTGAGCCTCTTCGCCACCGAGGGCGGCACGGCGGCCATGTGCTACCTCTTCGACTCCCTGATGAAGAACGGGGTGCTGAAGAAGGGCGACCGGATCGCGCTGATGGTGCCGGTGTTCACCCCGTACCTGGAGATCCCCGAGCTGGACACGTACGACTTCGACGTGGTCTACGTCGAGGCGAGCAGCTTCGCCGAGAACGGCGTGCGCGAGTGGCGCTACCCGACCGAGGAGGTCGCCAAGCTCGCCGATCCCTCCATCAAGATGGTCTGCCTGGTGAACCCGAGCAACCCGCCGTCGCTCGCGCTCTCGCAGCGGGTCACCGACCAGATCAAGGAGATCGTCGCCACCTCGAACCCGAACCTGGTCATCGTCACCGACGACGTGTACGGCACGTTCGTCGAGGGCTTCCGCTCGATCGCCGCCGACCTGCCCCGCAACACGCTGCTGGTCTACTCGTACTCCAAGCACTACGGGGCGACGGGCTGGCGCGTCGGCGTGATCGGCCTGCACGACGACAACGTCATCGACGACATGATCGCCGCGCTGCCGCAGGACCAGAAGGACCGGTTGCACGCGCGGTACGGCACGCTCACGCTGGAGCCCGAGAAGATCCGCTTCATCGACCGCCTGGTGGCGGACTCGCGGCAGGTCGCGCTCAACCACACCGCGGGCCTGTCCCTGCCGCAGCAGGTGATGATGGTCCTCTTCTCGCTCTTCGACATGCTGGAGGAGGGCCAGGAGTACAAGCACCGGATCCGCGCGATCGTGCGGCGCCGCCTCGAACTCCTCCTCGAAGGCGCGCAGATGAAGATCGCGGAGGACCCGAAGCGGGCGGCGTACTACATCGAGCTGGACCTGCTCGCGGAGGCGGAGCGCGTCCAGGGCAAGGAGTTCGCGGACTTCCTGGTGCAGAACTACGAGCCGGTCGATCCGCTGTTCCGGCTGGCGGAGCAGACCTCCGTCGTCCTGCTCAACGGCGGCGGGTTCGACGGACCGGAATGGTCCGTGCGGGCCTCGCTCGCCAATCTGGACGATCTCGACTACTTGCAGATCGGGCACCATCTGCGCAAGATCTTCGACGACTACATCGCGGAATGGCAATCCGCGGGCGGAACCCCGAAACCCTGACCCCGCCCTCCCCGGGTCCCAACGGCCCACGCCTCCGTCTCCTTGGGCGACGGGGCTGCATTCCCCCCGTCGACCTTGGGCGTCGCAGCCTCCTTCCTCCGCCCCGCCCCCCTGGGCGGCGGGGCCGCCCTCCCCCTCCCCTTAGCCTCCTCGGGCGACGGGGCCGCCCTCCCACTTCCCCCGTCCCCTTGGGCGACGGGGCCGCCCCAAGGGGGCGGAACGGGCGGGCAAGGGGGCGGCCCCTCCCGCTCCCGGCCCGCCCGGGTGCCGCCCCCTGCGTGAGCGCCTGCGCCGGACGCGCGACCCCGCCAAGGCCGCGAGCCCAGCCCCGGCACCGGACGCGTCAGCCCCGCCCGGCTCGGGCAGGAGAGGCCCCGGACCCGCCCCTTCCCCTAAAGCGCTCGCCGCGCGGCCAAGTGCACGGTTCCGTGCAGGAGCATTGTGGCTGAGCGCGCAGTTCCCCGCGCCCCTGACGGGGCGCACCGCCTGGTGGAGATGTGCGGGAGCGTCGTGGTTGCTCGCGCAGTTCCCCGCGCCCCTGACGGGGCACCACCCCCGGTGGGAAACGTGCAGATCCGCACAGTCCCCCGCCCCCGAGAGGAGCCCATGCACCCCCGCTCACGCCTCAGCCGCCTCGACCACGCCTGGTTCGAAAGGGTCGCCGCCGCCCACATCCCCGGCGCCGACCAGGCCCTCCCGGCCCTCTCCAGGGCCGCCGACCACAGCCGCCTCTGGCTCGGCGCCGCCGCCGCCCTCACCGCACTGGGCGGACCCAAGGCCCGCCGCGCCGCCCGCCGCGGCCTCGGCTCCCTCGCCCTCGCCTCGCTCACCACCAACGTCGTCGCCAAGTACGCCGTGCGCCGCCACCGCCCCTCCAACGACCTCGTCCCCTTCGTGCGCCGCCCCACCAAGGCCCCCTGGACCTCCTCGTTCCCCTCCGGCCACTCCGCGTCGGCCGCCGCGTTCGTCGCCGGAGTCGCCCTGGAGGCCCCTCGCTACGGCGCGATCCTCGCCCCGGTCGCCGCAGCCGTCGCCTTCTCCCGGGTGTACGTCGGCGTGCACTACCCCGGCGACGTCCTGGCGGGCTGCGCGCTGGGACTGGCCGCCGCGGCCGTCACCTGCTACTGGTGGCCGCCGCGCCCCCCGTTCGTACGCGACGGGCGGACCCGCGTCGAAGCCCCCGCGCTGCCGCGCGGCGCAGGACTGGTCGTCGTCGTCAACTCCGGTTCGGGCAAGGGAGTTCCGGGCCGCCTCCCCGTCGACGAACACCTGCGCATCCTGCTGCCCGAGGCGGAGGTCCTCGTCCGCGAACAGGGCGAGGACCTGATGGAGGTCCTCGACAAGGCCGTCGTACGGGCCCAGGGCTCGGCCGGTGTCCTCGGCGTGTGCGGCGGCGACGGCACGGTCAGCGCGGCAGCCTCCCGCGCGGCCGGGGCGGGCCTCGCGCTCGCCGTCTTCCCCGCCGGCACCCTCAACCACTTCGCCCTGGACGCGGGCGCGGCCACCTTCGAGGACACGGCGCACGCGGTCCAGCACGGCGAGGCGGTACGGGTGGACCTCGCCCACGTCACCGACGGCGGGGGCGCCGCGGTCACCGACTTCGTGAACACCTTCAGCATCGGCCTCTACCCGGAACTGGTGCGCCGCCGAGAGAAGCTGGAGGGCCGCATCGGCAAATGGCCGGCGGCCGCGCTCTCCCTGCTCTCCGTCCTGCGCGACGCCACGCCCCTGCACCTGCGCATCGACGGCGAACCCCGCACCCTGTGGCTCCTGTTCGCCGGAAACGGCCACTACTACCCGGACGGCCTGGCCCCCTCCCACCGCCCCCACCTGGACGAGGGCCTCCTCGACATCCGTACGGTCGACGCCGACGCCCGCCTGGCCCGCACCCGCCTGGCGATCTCCACCCTCGGCGTGGCGCTGAACCGCTCCCGCGTCTTCCACACCCAGCGCGTCGAGAAGCTCTCCCTGGACGGCCTCGCCGAAATCGACCTGCTCGCCCACGACGGCGAGACGACCGCCGCCCCGGACTCGCTGCGGCTGACGAAGTCGCGGGGCGCGCTGACGGTCTACAGCCCGGCCGCCGACCTGGGCGAGATCCGGCAGCAGTTCCTCACCGCCACCGCCCACCTCGCACCCCCGGCCGGCACCTCCTCCCCCTGGCAACAGCTCCGGTCACGCGGAGCGTCGCAGTGGCCGGGCCGCCCCACGGAGCCGCCGGACCACACGGGGCCGGCCCTGTGACGCCGGCCGGGAGCGCCGCGAGGGCGACGCCGACGACAGCGGCACGCCCAGGGTGACTCCGCCGGAGCCTCCAACTCCCTCTGCCGCCGTCGCCCCTACCGCCCCTCCCACACCCCGCAGATCTCCTCCGTCCGCACCACCCTCGCCACCAGTCCCACCGAATGCGTCAGCACCGCCTCCACGTACTCCTCCGGCACCCCCGCCACCGCGTCCCCCGCCACCACCACCCCGTACCCCAGGTTCACCAGGTCGAAGACGGCGTTCGGCACCGCCACGTTCGCCGACACCCCGGCCACCACCACGTCCCGGCACCCCAGGTTCCGCAGCAGCGCGTCCACCTCCGTCCCCGCGACCGGCGACAGCCCGTGCAGCCGCCGCACGACGAGGTCCTCCTCCGAGACCACGATCGGCCGTGCCACCCGCACCGCCCGCGTCCCCACGAGCTGCCGCACCGGCAGCCGTTCCGCCGCCCGGAACAGCCGGGCGTTGCGGTTCGCCCCCCGCCCGTCGGCCCGCCGCTCCGCCACCGCGTGCACCACCTGCACCCCGGCGCCGTGCGCCGCGTCCACCAGCCGGGCGACGTTCGCCAGCATCCCCGACGTCCGCGCCTGGACAGCGACCTCGGGCAGCGCGCTCCCCTCCCCCACCACCCCTTCCTGGCACTCCACCGTGAGCAGCACGGTCGTGCCCGGACCGAGCTGAGCCACGAGCTGTTCGTACGACGCCATCACGGCACCCCTTCGAGACGCACCCCACCCGGCAGCGGGGGCGCGACCCTAGCGGCCATTGCGCACCGGCGGAAGAGCCCGCATGCTTTCCGCACGTCACACCTGACAGCGCATCAGAATCCTTCCCAGGGAGCCCCGATGACCAACGGCACCGACACCCAGCGCCGCGGCCGCCGCATCATGATGACCGCCGCCGAACGCGACGCCTACCTCAGCGAGCAGCGCACCTGCCGGGTCGCCACGGTCTCCGCGGACGGCGCCCCGCACATCGGCGCCCTGTGGTTCGTCTGGGACGGCGCCTCGCTGTGGCTGTACTCGATCACCCGCAGCCGCCGCTGGGCCCAGCTCCGCAAGGACCCCCGCATCGCGGTCGTCGTCGACGACGGCGTCGAGTACGGGGACCTGCGCGGCGTGGAGCTCTCCGGCACCGCCGTCTTCGTCGGCGAGGCCCCCCGCACGGGTGAGCCCTGTCCGGAACTCGACGTCCCCGAGCGGATGTTCACCCAGAAGTACTTCGGTCTGACGGAGATGCCGCACGACGGCCGCCACGCCTGGCTGCGCCTGACCCCGGACGCCGTCGCCTCCTGGGACTTCCGCAAACTGGCCGCCCGGTGACCCGTGCCCCGGGGCTCAGCTCGCCACCCGCTCCCCCGCCGCCGCCAGCGCACCCACCGCGGCCCTGATCGAGGGCCGCCGGTCGGCGTCCGCCCGCCACACCGCGTACACATGCCGCCGCATGGCATGCCGTACGGGAACCACGCTCACCCCGTCGGGCACCGGACCACGTCCGAGGCGGGGCGCGACGCACACCCCCAACCCCGCCTCCACCAGCGCGAGTTGCGTGGCGTGCTCCTCCGCCACATGGGCGAGCCGGGGCTCCACCCCGACCCCCCGCAGCGTCAGCAGCAGCCACTCGTGACAGAACTCGCCCTCCGCCCACGTCACCCAGTCGTCACCGGCGAACTCCGCGAGGTCCACCTCGTCGCGCCCGGCGAGCCGATGCCCGACCGGCATCGCGACGTCCGCCGGGTCGTCGAGGAGTTCACGCTTGGCCAGCCCGGCCGGCATGGAGAGCGGTTTGTTGTACCAGTCGAGGACGACGGCGACGTCGTAGTCGCCGCGCACCACGCCCCGGACCGCCGCGTCCGGCTCCACCTCCCGCATCTTCACCCGCAGGCCGGGATGCCGGTCGCGCAGCGCGGCCAGCGCGGGCGGCAGGAGCCCGCGGGCCGCGGTCGGGAACGCGGCCACCGACAGCTCGCCGATCACCCGCCCCCGCTGCGCCTCGATGTCGGCCTGCGCGCGCTCCGCCTGCGACAGGATGGCGGCGGCGTGCCCGGCGAGCAGCCGCCCGGCTTCCGTCAGCCGCACCCCCCGCCCGTTCTTGGCGAGCAGCGGTTCGCCGATCTCCCGCTCCAGCTTGGCCATCTGCTGCGACACCGCCGAGGTGGTGACGTGCAGCCCCTCCGCCGCCCCGCTGACCGAACCGTGCCGGGCGAGGGCGTCCAGCGTGCGCAGCCTCTCCAGATTCAACATGTAAGCAATGCTAAGCGGTGCAGCCACGAAAAGTTGCTTGTGCTACGAGGTGGGATCGGCCCAAGGTTGCGTTCATGACCCCTCCGACCTCGGCCCGGAGCCGCACAGCCGCGCCGCCCGCCCCTCTTCCCTCCCGCTCCCGCCGCCCGGTGCTCGACTGGCGCGTCCGCTTCGCGGTGCTCGCGCTGATCTGGGGGTTCAGCTTTCTCTTCATCAAGGTCGGCACACAGGGCTTCGCCCCCTTCCAGGTCACCTTCGGCAGGCTGCTGTTCGGGGCGCTCGTCCTGCTCGCGGCGCTGGCGCTGAAGCGCGAACGGCTGCCGCGCTCGCTGCGCACCTGGGGTCATCTCACGGTCGCGGCGTTCTTCCTGAACGCGCTCCCGTTCTCCCTCTTCGCCTACTCGGAGCTGACGATCCCGTCCACGCTCGCGGGCATCTGCAACGCCACCTCGCCCCTCTGGGGCATGGTCCTCTCGCTGGTCGCGCTCTCCGAGGACCGTCCCACCCGCCGCCGCGTGGCGGGCCTGGGGCTCGGCTTCCTCGGCGTACTGACCGTCCTGGGCGCCTGGCAGGGCTTCTCGGGCGTCGACCCGGCGGGCACGGTGATGGCGCTCCTCGCCTCCCTCAGTTACCCGGTCGGCTGGATCTACCTGCGCCGCACGCTGGGCGGCGCCAAGGACTCCGCCCTCTCCATGACCGGCGCCCAGCTCCTGCTGGCCACCGCCCAACTGGCCGTCATCACCCCGCTCTTCACCACCCTCCCCACCCGCGTGCCCCTGCTCCCGCTCCTCTCCGTCGTGGCCCTGGGCGCGCTGGGCACGGGCTTCGCGATGCTGCTCCAGTACGACCTGGTCCGGGAGGTCGGCCCCACCACGGCCCAGATGGTCACCTACTTCATTCCGGTCATCGCGACCGGGGCGGGCGTGCTCCTCCTGGACGAACACCTCACCTGGAACACGCCCGCGGGCGCCCTGATCATCCTCACCGGCGCCTTCCTCACCCAACCCCGCCGCACCCCCCGCCCCTGACTCCCCCACACCCTCGGGCGGCGGAGCCGCCCTCCCCCCTCCCCTCGTCCCCTTGGGCGACGGGGCCGCCCCAAGGGGGCGGAACGGGCGGGCAAGGGGGCGGCCCCTCCCGCTCCCGGCCCACCCGGGTGCCGCCCCCACGCAAGCGCCGGTGCCAGGCAAGCTCCTCCGCCAAGGTCGAGAGCTCAGCCCCGTACCGGACGCGTCAACCCCGCCCGGCTCGGGCAGAAGAGGCCCCGGACCCGCCCCTTTCCCTAAAGCGCTCGCCGCGCGGCCAAGGGGAACGGTTCCGTGCAGATCCGTCGTGGCCGGTCGCGCAGTTCCCCGCGCCCCTATAAGCCCCCCCCCGCACAGCCCCCCTCACCCGTACCGCCTCCCCACCCCCACCTCCCCGATCGCCGCCGCCACCGCATCCGCCACGACTCCCACCTCCCCCACCCCCAGCGCCGACACGGTGACCCGCACCCCCGCCCCCGCCCTCATCCGGAACCGCGCCCCCGGCGCCACTCCCCACCCCGCGTAGAGCAACCGCGACACCACCCCCGTCTCGTCCCGCACCGGCACCCACACGTTCATCCCGCTCCGCCCGTGCGCCCGCACCCCCCGCTCCGCCAGCGCCGCGACCAGCGCGTCCCGGCGTTCCCCGTACGACCGCGCCACCGCCCCGGTGTCCACCGCCCCCGAGGTCCACAGCCGTACGACCGCCTGCTGCAACAGCCGGCTCACCCACCCGGGCCCCAGCCGCTGCCTCCCCCGCACCCGGTCCACGGTCTCCGCGTCCCCGGTCAGCACCGCGACCCGCAGGTCCGGCCCGTACCCCTTGGAGACCGACCGTACGAACACCCAGGGCCCGGCCCCCGCCCCGGCCAGCGGATGCACCGGCAGATCCACGATCCCGTGCCCGTGGTCGTCCTCGACCAGCAGCACCGAGGGGTGCGCCGCCAGCACCTCCCGCAGTTCCGCCGCCCGCCCGGCGCCCACCGCCGCCCCAGTCGGGTTCTGCGCGCGCGCCGTCACCACGACCGCCCGCGCCCCGCCGCGCAGCGCCCGCTCCACCTCGTCCGGCAGCGGGCCCTCGTCGTCCACCGCCACCGGCACCGCCCGCAGCCCGAGCGCGGGCACGAGATCGAGCAGGGCCCCCCAGCCGGGGTCCTCCACGGCGACCGCGTCCCCCGGCTTCAGATGCACGGCGAGCACCCGCTCGATCGCGTCCAGCGACCCCGAAGCGACGGCCACCGGCCCGGCCGGAACCCCCGCCGCGTCGAAACCCGCCCGCGCGAGCCGCGCCAGCTCGGGCTCGACGGCCTGCTCCCCGTACAGCACGGGCGCCGCGTCGGCCCGCTCCACGGCCCACAGCAGCGCGTCGCGCAGCGGGGGCAGCAGGGCCGCGTCCGGATTGCCCTTGCTCAGGTCCCGTACGCCCTCGGGGACGTCCGCCCGCATCGACTCGCGCGCCGTCACGGCGGGCCGCTCCCGGATGCGGCTGCCCCGTCGCCCCGCCGTCTCGATCACTCCGCGCTCGCGCAGAATCCGGTACGCGGAGGCGACCGTATTGGGATTGACCCCCAACTCGGCCGCCAACTCCCGCATGGGCGGCAGGAGTTGGCCCGGTTTCAGGGCGCCCTCGCCCACCCCCCGCTCCACACTCGCGGAAATGTCTGCTGCGCGCCTGCCACTGATCCGATACTCTCCTAGCACAAAACGCAGTATGCACTAGTGCAATGGAGAGCGCAATGCGGCACACCACCCCAGGGACCGGCACCGAAACCAGCACCAGCACCAGCACCAGCACCAGCACCGACGAAGCCCCGCCCGCGACCGACTACGCCCCCACCGACCGCACCGTCCCCACCCGCTCCCCCGAACGCGCCTCCTACGACCGCGAACTGGTGCACTCGATACTGGACGACGCCTACGTCTGCCACCTCGGCTTTGTCCGCGACGGCTCCCCCGTCGTCCTCCCGACGCTCTACGGCCGGATCGGCGACCGCCTGTACGTGCACGGCTCGACCGGATCGCGCCCGCTGCGCGCCGCCGGGCGCACCGCACAGGCCCCCGGCATCGAGGTCTGCCTGACCGTCACGCACGTCGACGGCCTGGTCCTGGCCCGCTCCGCCTTCCACCACTCCCTCAACTACCGCTCGGTGGTCGTCCTGGGCACCGCCCGCCCGGTCCTCGACGAGGAGGAGCGGCGCATCGCCCTCGACGCCCTGGTGGACCACGTCGTCCCGGGCCGCTCCCGCGACTGCCGCCCCGGGAACGCCAAGGAGCTCGCCGCGACCGCCGTACTGCGCCTGGACCTCGACGAGGTGTCGGCGAAGGTGCGCACCGGCGGCCCCAACGACGAGCCCGAGGACGCGACGCTCCCGCACTGGACCGGAGTCGTCCCGCTCACCCGCGGTCACGGTCGTCCCGTACCCGCCGACGACCTCGATCCGGCCATTGCCCTCCCCGCCTACCTCAACGCCCTCTGAGCGGGGGCCGCGCCATGCTCATCCACCCCTGGGACGCCCCCGCCGACGACTCCGAGTGGCGGCTGTGGCTCGCCGAGCACTCCTTCGGCCAGCTCGCGGTCAACGGCGTCGACGGCGAACCGCCGTTCGTCCAGCCGCTGCACTTCTCGTACGAGCCCGGGGCCGGCCCGTACGGCGAGGTGCTGACCCACCTCGCCCGCCCCAACCCGATCTGGGCGACCCTCGCCGCGAACCCCCGGGTCCTGCTCAGCGTCGTCGACGACTACGTCTTCGTCCCCGGCCCCTGGCAGGCCCCCGACGGCGCCCCGCCGGAACACGGCACCCCCACCAGCTTCTACACGGCCGTCCAACTCCACTGCACCGCCCACCCGGTGGACGATCCGCACGCCAAGGCGGAGCTGTTGAACCGGCAGATGTCCCGCTTCCAGCCGGACGGCACCTCCGCCCGGGCCGCCGCCGGACAGGCCCCGTTCGGCCGCATGCTCTCCGGCATCCGGGGTCTGCGGCTCGACGTCACGTCGGTGCGGGCGAAGTTCAAGTACGGCAGCCACAAGCCCGCCGTCGTCCTCGACCGCACGGCCGCCGGACTGGCCGAGCGCGGCGGCCCGCGCGACGCGCAGGCCGCGGCCCATCACGCACGCCGCCGCCCCGCGAACCGGCCCTGAGCGCTCCACAGCGGACCACAGCGGCCCTCAGCGGCGCGCGTGCCGGATCTTCAGCCGCCCGAATCCCATCACCCCGGAAATCCGGATCGTCGGCCCGCCGGGCCGGGTGGGGGTCCGGGGCCGGTAGTGCGTGTCCTTCCACCCGGCCCGCACCGCGCCGACGTCGACCACGGCGTCGCGCGGCACGATGAGGGTCGCGTTGCCCGTGCCGACCCGCAACTCGATGTCGACCTGGTCCTGTTCGAAGTCGGCCCGGGAGAGGTTGAGCCGTACCTTCCCGAGCGCGGACTCGACCGTGAGCCGTCGCGGCACCCGCCATTGGCCCCGCCGCCGGATGCTCCCGGCGGCGGCGCCGATGGTCGTCGCGGTGCCCGGGTCCTGGGCCGGCAGCCCGGCCAGCGCCGACGCGACCTCGCCGTGCGTGCGCGCGGCCAGCACCCGGTCGAGTCCCGCGTCCAACTCCTCGTGCGTCACGTGCCCGTCGGCGTACGCCTCCTGGAGCCGTCGTACGGCGGCATCACGGGCTTCCTCGCCGATCCGCTGCGCGGGGCTTTCCGGCAGAATGGTCATTCCCGCACGTTAGTGCCCCTCGCGCGCCGATCAAAGCCCTTCGCGCGCACGGCAGTCGACCGCCCCGCGAACTGTTCCGCACCCACCGCCCCCTTCGCCCGGGCCGCCGCCCTCACCTCCGCGTACGCCAGCCCCAGCACCGACGCCAGCAGCAGCGACGTACCGGACAGGGTGGCCGCCGTCAGCTCCTCGCCGAGCAGGACGACGGCGATGACCGCGGCGCTGACCGGTTCGAGCAGCATGACCACGGACACGGTCGCCGACCGCACGACCGCCGCCCCGGCGAAGTACAGCGCGTACGCGAGCGCGGTCGGCACGGCGGCGACGTACACCAACAGGCCGACGACGAGGCCGAGTTCCGTGCCGTGCGGCAGCAGTCCCTCGCCCAGCGCGAACGGCAGCAGGCACACCGTTCCGACGGCGAAGGTCCCGGCGCACATGGCCACCGGGTCGCCGCCGCCCCCGTCCCGCCCGAACCAGCGCGTCAGCAGCGTCATCACCGCGTACGCCCCCGCCGACAGCAGCGCCAGCAGCACGCCGCCGGGCCGCACCGCCCCGCTGTCGCCGCCCAGCGTCAGCACGCCGAGCCCGGCCAGCGCCCCCACGACGGCGCAGATCCCGCCGCCGCCGAGCCGCTCCCCGAGGAGCACCCGCGCCCCCAGCGCGATGAAGACGGGCCCCGCCCCCAGCGTGACGACGGTCGCCACGGCGAGCCCGGTGCCCTGGACGGCGGCGAAGTAGGCGCTCTGGAAGACGGTGAGCGCGAGCCCGGTGGACAGCACCCGGAGCAGCCGCCGCCCCCGCGGCCCGGCCGCGGCGGGCCCGGTACGCCGGCCGGCCGCACCCCGTACGGCGAGCAACAGCAGCAGTCCGCCCGCGCACCGCCAGAACGACAGGGCCAGTGGACCGAGGTCGCTGGCCCCGAAGACCAGCGCGGCCGCAGCCCCGGCGGTCCCCCAGGCGACCCCGGCGACGGTCAGGAACAGCAGTCCCCGCCCGACGGACAGAACGGGCAGACCTGCCCCGGGCACGGCGACGACAACACTCTTGGACACGTGACTTCCCCACGGGAAACGAAGACGGATCGGTTCGCTCGGCTGCGCACGCGGGCAGCGACGAACCGCCCCGGGGCGCACCCCGTGGGCTTCGGTTCCTGGTGTCCCGCGCGCTAGAGGGCGGCGGGAGGGGGAAGTACGAGCGTGTTCGGCATGATCGACACCCTACGGGGCGACGCGCCCGGTGGACAACGAGTTCTCCGCGTCCGGCGCTCCGCCCGCCACCGGCGCGTCCCCCGGGGACTTCGGCGTGGACGACTGGGCGATGAACGCGCCGACGAGCACCACCGCGCCGCCGACGATCTGCGGCAGGGAGAGGTGTTCGCGCAGCAGCACCCAGGCCGCCACCGTCGCGATGACCGCCTCCAGGCAGGCCACGACTCCCGCGACCTGCGGCGACAGCTTTCGTACGGAGACGACTCCGGTGACGTACGCCAGCACGGTCGCGATCAGCACGATCCAGCCGAGCAGCAGCCACGCCTGCACCTGGCTGCCGCCCATGTCGACGGTCCCGCCCAGGAGTCCCCACTCCATGTTCCACGGCTGCGCGATCACCGTCAGCACACCGGCGCCGACGAGCAGTCCGTACGCGATCACGCCCAGCGGGTCGGCCGCGTCGTCGCCCTCGCCGCCCTGGTCGGACAGGACGAAGTAGCCGACCTGGCAGCAGGCCGCGCCCAGTGCGAGCAGCAGCCCCAGGACGTCGAAGCTGAGCCCCGCCCACACCTCGACCACGCAGGCGAGGCCGCCCACCGCGAGCACCACGCCCACGGCGGCCGCCCTGGTCACCGGCCTGCGCTGCACGAACCGCACCCAGCCCAGCACCAGCGCGGGCGCGAGGTACTCGACGAGCAGCGCGACGCCGACCGGGATCCGGGACAGGGAGGCGAAGTAGAAGGCCTGGACACCGGCGACCGCGAGCAGGCCGAAGCCCGCCAGCAGGGCGGGCCTGCGGCGCACCAGCGCACGGTGCCGCCAGGCGACCGGCAGCATCACGAGCGCCGCGCCCGCCACCCGCAGCCACACCACGTGCAACGGGTCGAGCCCCGCCTCGATCAGCGGCTTGGCCGCGACACCTGATCCACCGAATGCGAGCGCGGAGACCAGGGCAAGACCCAGGCCGACGCTCCTCCCCTGAACGTGCATCGGAACATCATGACAGGACGGGTCAGCACCGTCATCCGAGTGACACCTGTCGAGACGGCGGCCCGGCAGAATCCGCAGGGCTCAGCCGGTTCCGGACTCCACGCACAGCCGCCCCGCCAGCCCCTCCGCGTCGACCCCCGCGTGCCGCAGCACCTCGACCGCCCGGCACTCGGGATCGGCGGCGAGCGCGGCCAGCAGGTCGGTGCCGCCCGCCCGGAGGTCCTCCCGCGCGGCGGCCCGCGCGAGGGCGGCCGCCATGGCCCGCACGGCGGCCGGCGACCAGCCGCTCACGGGCGTCGCCGGCGGCGCGCCCTCCGCCCCGGCCTGCCACCGCAGCCCGTAGCCGATGCTGCGCTGCACGAGGTAGCCGAGGACGCGGGCGAGCTGGTCCGCGCCGGTGAAGGCGGCGCGCACCTCGGGGTCGGTCTCCAGGAGGGAGTGCAGCAGATGGGCGGTGTCGATCTGCCGGTCGCCGTCCCGCAGGGCGCGGCGCCGCGCGCCCGCGACCACCGTGGCGAGCTCCACGGTGAGCCTGGCCTCGATGTCTGCGCGCGGTGGGACGGCCTCTCCGGCACGGAAGGAACCGGCGGGACGTCGGGTGGGGTGGTGCACCCCTCCACCCCACCATCGGCACCCCGGCGCGGACATCCGCGCGGGGGAGCATTCCGGCGTCCCACCGGGGTTGGGGACGGCCGCCCGCCCCTCATCCTTGCGGAGGAGATCGGATGAGACTTCCCTGAGAAGGGCACCGAACGGCTGCCGGTCCCCTCCGCATCGCCCGCCACCGCTCTTGACGGTTCGTCAGTATTGAATGTTCGAGGCCCGGCCGCTACGTTCCGCGACACCCAGCAGGATGTCGCGCGGAAGGGGAGCTCCCATGGCCGAGGTCAGCGCAGAGGCACACATCGAGGCGCCGGCGGGCACGGTCTGGTCCCGGCTGACGGACTTCACGACGTACGGCCAGTGGAACGCGACCCACACCGGCTTCCCCGACGGCGACCCCGGCCCCCTCGCGGCCGGGGCGACCTACCGGGAGAACATGAGGCTGATGGGGTTCCCCGCCGAAGTCGACTGGACGGTCGAGGAGTTGACCCGGGACCGGCTGCTCACGGTGCGCGGCAAGGGACCGATGGGGGTCAGCCTGATGATGCGCTACTCGCTCGCGCCCGTGGACGCGGGCGGCACCCTGGCCCGGATCGACGGGGAGTTCACCGGTGCGGCCGTGTCGCTGATGGCCGGCAGGCTCAAGGACTCGGCGGGCGCGGCCCTCACCGAGTCGCTGCACAGGCTCGCGGGCCTGGTCACCTGACGGCCCCGCCGCACGGCCCGGGCAGGTCTTTCCCCCCCCGTACGACGGGCGGCCCCGCCTGCGCGTGCCGGACGGCCCCGCCCGCGTACGACGGACGACGACGCCCACGCGTGCCGGACGACCGACCGACCGTGTGGCTACCCGAGCCGCCCCGCCAGCTTCCCGTGCATGGCCGCGCTCGGCTCGTTGAGCCCCTCCAGCACGACCGTCTTCCCGTACCGGGCGTACTTGGCCTCCACGGCGTCCAGCGCGGCGACCGTCGAGGCGTCCCAGATGTGCGCCCGGGACAGGTCGATCACCACGTCCGCCGGATCGTCCTTGTACGAGAACTGGAAGACGAGGTCGTTCGACGAAGCGAAGAACAGTTCGCCGGTGACCGTGTAGACGGCCCGCTCCCCGTCCACCACCCGCACCACGTCCGCCAGGCGCGCCACGCGCTTGGCGAAGATCACCATCGCGCTGACGGACCCGACGACGACGCCGACGGCGAGGTTGTGGGTGGCCACCACGCACGCGACCGTGATCAGCATGACGAGCGTCTCGCCGAGCGGCAGCCGGCGCAGCGTCCTGGGCAGCACCGAGTGCCAGTCGAAGGTCGCCGCCGACACCAGCACCATGATCGCCACGAGCGCCGCCATCGGGATCTCCGAGACGACCGGCCCCAGCACCAGACAGAGCACCAGCAGGAACGCCCCCGACAGGAAGGTCGACAGCCGGGTCCTGGCCCCGGACACCTTCACGTTGATCATCGTCTGCCCGATCATCGCGCAACCGCCCATCCCGCCCAGCAGTCCGGTGACGATGTTGGCGATGCCCTGTCCGATCGACTCACGCGTCTTGTTCGAATGCGTATCGGTGATGTCGTCGACCAGCTTGGCCGTCATCAACGACTCCAGCAGTCCCACCAGCGCGAGCGCGAAGGCGTACGGAGCGACCGTGCTCAGCGTGTCCAGGGTGAACGGCACGTCCGGCAGCCCCGGAACGGGCAGCGACGACGGCAGCTCGCCCCGGTCCCCCACGGTCGGCACGGCGATCCCCGCCCCCACGGTGATCAACGTCAGGATCACGATCGACACCAGCGGCGCGGGCACCGCCGTCGTCACCCGGGGAAACAGCGCGGTGAGCACCACCCCGCCCACGACCAGCGGATACACCGCCCACGGCACATCCGTCAGCTCGGGGAACTGCCCCATGAACACCAGGATCGCCAGCGCGTTGACGAACCCCACCATCACGCTGCGCGGCACGAAACGCATCAGCCGCGCCACTCCGAGCGCCCCCAGCGCGACCTGCATCAGCCCGCCCAGGATCACGGCCGCGACCAGGTACCCGAGCCCGTACTCCTTGTTGAGCGGCGCCACCACGAGCGCGACGGCCCCGGTCGCCGCGGAGATCATCGCCTTGCGCCCGCCGACCACCGAGATGACCACCGCCATGGTCACCGCCGAGAACAGCCCCACGCTCGGCGAGACCCCCGCGATCACCGAGAACGAGATCGCCTCGGGAATCAGCGCCAGCCCGACGACGAGGCCGCCCAGCACCTCGGTACGGAACACCTTCGGGGAAGCCAGCCAGTCGGGCCGGGAGGGGCGGAGTGCGAGCAGGGAGGACATGGAGCCGTTTCCGTAGACGTTCGGTGCCCCGGGGGCACAAAGACGCCCACTCTAATTGCACGCTCCACGGAGTCCCGCATCCCCATGCCGCCCACCCGCACCGGGCCTCTCCCCACTGCCCCGGGCCGAGCTGCGGCTCCCGCCGCGCGCCCGCTGACAGGGCACGCGTACGTTTCCGGCTCCGCCCGTGCAAGGGGACGCCCGGAGATCCCGTGCGAGGCCCTGCGCCCGGCGGTCCGGGTCCGGGTCCGGCGGGGGGGGTGCCGGTGCCCGCTCGCCCCGGCCCGGGTGTTCATACGATCGTACGGAACGGCACCGGGGCCCGGTGGCGCGCGCCGGTACGGAGCCACCCGCCGACGGTGGCGGGGCGTCGGCCGACGCGCCCGGTCAGTAACACCACCAGGTGCCGCTCACCGGCTGCGGAATCCACCCGTAACTCCCGGAGTCCCCGGGCCCGCGCCGGAACACGGCGGTCACGGCCTCGGGCCGGTAGGTCCTGATCCTGACCGGGTTCCCGCGCTCGTCGGCGGCCTCCAGCACGATCTCCCCGGTCCTGGTCCGCCCCGCGGCCTGGGCCTCGACCACGTCATCGACCCCCTCCGCCAACTGCAACATAAAAACAGCCACAAATGCCTCCTCAACCCCAATGACAACCGAAGCACCCTAACCTCCCAAACCCGCCTTCCCTCCCCCTCAACCACCCATAAAGCCCAACCCACTTCCCCCCTCCCGGCAGCGGAACGGACGGGCGGGGGCGCGGCGCGTCCCGCTCCTGATCAGGGTGAACACGCGCCGGGCCGGGCATGCCGACGAGCGGCGCTTCCCCGGTCACCGGCCGGTTCCGCGCCGACGGCCTGCCGCGCATGTTCGCCCGCGAGGGGCACCCGACTCCGGCGGACCGACGTCCGCCGGGTGGAAGCGCAGCACCGAGACCGAACGCCGCCTGACCGGCCCGGCCGACGACGCCTCCGTCGGCGGACGAACTGGCCCGGCCCGGTCCACAACGCCGTCGTTCACGTCTTCCTTTACGGAACGGCCCTCGAAGAACGCCCGAATACGGGCCCGAACGGCCTCTGCGGCCAGCGCCTCGCATCACTCACCGCGCGATGACTTCCGCCCACCGGCCCGTCCTCCTGCCCAGCGTCGTGGCCCGTGACATCGGCCGCCACTACGCGCCACCCCACCAGCCCCCAGGGCGTAAACCCCGCCCCAGCACGCCCGCCCGTCCCCGCCGCCTCCGTCGCCCCCGCGTCGATCCACCCACCCCGGATTGGCTGTGCCACCCCGGCCCTCCGCCTCCCTACCCTCGCCCCATGAAGATCCGCACCGTAGACGCCTTCACCACCACGCCCTTCCACGGCAACCCCGCCGCCGTCCTCCTCCTGGAAACCGCCACTTCCTTCCCGCCGGACGCCTGGCTCCACCACGTGGCCGCCGAGATGAACCTCTCCGAAACCGCCTTCGCGCACCCCCTCCCCTCCACCGGGACAGGCCCCGGGGCGGGCCCCGCCCCCCACCCCCGCTGGGCGCTCCGCTGGTTCACCCCGACCACCGAGGTCAATCTGTGCGGCCACGCGACCCTCGCCACCGCCCACGTCCTGCGCACCACGGGTCTGGTGACCGGCCCCGTCGCCTTCTCCACCCGCAGCGGCACCCTCACCGCCACCCCCGCCGCCGACGGCGCCCACACCCTCGACTTCCCCACCGCCCCGCTGCTCCCGACCGACATCACCGGGACCACCGGGACCGCCGAGACCTCCGGCAGCCTCGCCCGGGCCCTCGGCGTCGAGCCGCTCACGGTCCTCTACACCGGCGACCAGATCGGCGACCTCCTCGTCGAGGTCCGCAGCGAGAAGGAGGTCCGCGACCTCGCCCCCGACCTCAGGGCCCTCAGCGCCCTCTCCCGCCGGGGCGTCATCGCCACCGCACCGGCCGAAGACCCCGCCCGGGGGTACGACTTCGTCTCCCGCTGCTTCTTCCCGGCGGTCGGAATCGACGAGGACCCGGTGACGGGCAGCGCCCACACCGCCCTCGCCCCGTTCTGGTCCGCCCGCCTGGGCCGTACCGAGCTCACCGGCCTCCAGGGCGGACGCCGCACCGGCCTCGTCCGTACCTCCCTGCACGGCGACCGCACCCACCTCACGGGCCACGCGGTCACCGTGGTCGAAGGCGAACTCCTCGCCGCTCCCTGACCCGGCCTCAGAGGGTGGGCAGCCAGTCCACCTTCCCGGCCAGCACCGCGTACCCCACGAACGCCCCGACGTCGAGCAGCGTGTGGGCCGCCACCAGCGGCCCCACCCGCCCCCACCTGCGGTACAACAGCACGAAGACGACGCCCATCACCACGTTCCCCAGGAAGCCGCCGATCCCCTGGTACAGGTGGTACGACCCGCGCAGCACCGAACTCGCGACCAGCGCGGCCATCGGCGACCAGCCCAGTTGCCCGAGCCTGCGCAGCACGTAGCCGACGACGATGACCTCCTCCAGCACGGAGTTCTGCACCGCCGACAGGATCAGCACCGGATACTTCCACCACACCTCCGGCAGCGACTCCGGCACCACCGTGAGGTTGAACCCGGCCGCGTTCATCACCAGGTAGAAGGCGAGCCCGGTGCTGCCGATCCCGGCCGCGACGAGCGTCCCGCGCCCCAGGTCCGGCCACGGCTCCGACCGGTCGAACCCGATGTCCCGCAGTCCGCTGCCCTCCCGCAGCAGCAGGTACGCGACGAGCGCCACCGGCACCAGCGCCGTCGAGATGCTGAACAGTTGCCACACCAGGTCCAACCACGGCCGACCGGGCGCGGCCGACGCGTTCAGATTGGCCGCCTGGTCCTTCAGTCCGCCCGGCCGGGTCAGCGCCCCGACGAACCGGATCAGCGCGGACAGCCCGCTGGCGCCCAGCGACAGCGCCAGCACGATCAGCAGTTCGGCCCCCAGCGCCCGCCGCCCGGGTGCCGTCCAGCGCCCGTCCACCGGCTTCCCGGACACCACCTCAGCCACCGGCCCACCATCCCCTCACGCTCACGCCTCCACCGACATCACCCCATCCTCCCTCCCCCACCTGTGCACACCGGTCCCCGCCCCGCAGCCGGGGCACGACGGAACTCGCTCACGGCCCTGCTCCCCGCATCGCACGCGGGCCCCCCGCCCCCGATGTCCGCCTTCCGCCTTCCGCCTTCCACTCCCTCACTCACTCACGACGGCCCCGGAAACCCCACCGGCCACAAGTGCACCGGCTCCCCGCCCCACATCAGCTCGCCGTACCTCCGCGTCATCGCCGCCAGCGCCGCCTCCCGCCCGAGCCCGGCGTCCACGGCCCGGTGGTAGGTGTCCACCTGCCAGGACGCCCCGTTCACCCGCCGCCGGCACCGCTCCTCGATCACCCCGAGATACCGGTCCCGGTCCGCCGCCTCGACCCCCCAGGCGTCCAGCCCCGCCGCCGCCAGCGGCAGCAGCTCGTCCCGCACCAGCTTCACGGCCGGCACCTTCTGCGTGCCCGAACCGCGCCCGGCCCGCGGCCACGTCAGCTCCGCCTCGATCCCGTACCGGCAGGCCGTGTCGAAGTTCGCCTCCGCCTCCTCGAACGCCATCCGCCGCCACACCGGCCTGGCGTCCTCGGCGAGCGCCCGGACGAGCCCGTAGTAGAAGGCCGCGTTGGCGATCACGTCGGTGACGGTCGGCCCGGCGGGCAGCACCCGGTTCTCCACCCGCAGGTGCGGCACCCCGTCCGCGACGCCGTACACCGGCCGGTTCCACCGGTACACGGTCCCGTTGTGCAGCACCAGTTCCTTGAGCTGCGGCACGCCCCCGTCGTCCAGCACCCGCAGCGGGTCCTCCTCGTCGCAGATCGGCAGCAGCGAGGGGAAGTACCGCAGGTTCTCCTCGAAGAGTTCGTACGCCGAGTCCACCCACCGCTCCCCGAACCAGGTCCGCGGCCGCACGCCCTGCGCGATCAGCTCCGCCGGCCTGGTGTCGGTGGCCTGCGTGAACAGCGGCGGCCGCGACTCGCGCCACAGTTCCTGCCCGAACAGGAAAGGCGCGTTGGCCCCGACCGCGATCTGCACCCCCGCCACCGCCTGCGCCGCGTTCCACACGTCCGCGAAGCGTCCCGGCGTCACCTGGAGGTGAAGCTGCACCGACGTGCAGGCCGACTCCGGCACGATCGACTCCGAGGTGCACGTCAGCCGCTCCACGCCCTCGATGTCGAGCTGGAAGGGCTCGCCCCTGGCCGCCACGATCTGCTCGTTCAGCAGCTCGTACCGGTCCACGTCCGACAGATTGGCGTGGACGAGGTCGTCCCGGCCCAGCGTGGGCAGGATGCCGATCATCACGATGCCCGCGTCGACCTCGGCGGCCTTCCGGTGGGCGTATCCGAGTCCCGTCCGCAGTTCCTCCGCCAATTGGTCGAGGACCCGGCCGCCCAGGCGGTGCGGGACGATATTGACCTCCAGGTTGAACATGCCGAGTTCGGTCTGGAAATCCCGGCTCGCAATGCGCTCCAGCACCTCGGCATTCATCATCTTCGGCAGCCCGTCCGGCCCCGCGAGATTCAGCTCGATCTCCAGGCCCATCAGATTCTTGGGCCGGTCGAACCGCTTCTCCTCGAAGAGCCTCCCGAGCCCCTCCAGACACCGTTGGAGCTTGTGCCGGTACTTCTGCCGGTCCGACAGCGCGAACCCGTCCGCGACGACCTTCTCACCCATCGGAGCGTCCTTCCTCAGCCGGGGCAGCCCGCGGCACGACCGCTGTGTCCTGTGGTTCACGGTCGATGATGCCCCGGCGGACTGATCCATAACGCCCCGCGGACGAGCGGCGCGCAGTATCCTCGACGCACATTCCACCGGGCACATTCCGCAGGCATGGCGCACAATGCAGTCACCACTCCCTGACAGTGGTCCAAAACGCCGACGAGTTCAAGCCGACCGCACTGGAGGCGAAAAAAGAGCCTCCGCCCCGGAATTACACGGAATTCTCCCCTGATTCCCGCCCGGCGACCTCGTACGAAAAGTCCGGATGTTGCCTTGCCCGCAATGTTCACGACAGCTAGCGGAAACACCGTGTGAACACGTGTCGTATAAACTCCGCGAACGAGGCGGAGAGCTGACGCCGGGCCCTCGCCCACGGCCCCTCCGACCCCGCACCGCTGACAGCGCCGTCCGCACCGCCCAGGCTCCACCGTGTCTCCCGAGCGAGAGGCGTCCCACCATGCCGCTGCACGTACCCCCGGCTCCCGCGCCCGCCCTGCGCAGCGTTCTCGCGGCACTCGGCTCCCCCGCCGCCGTCCGCGAAGCCCCCACCCCGTCCCTGCGCGCCCTGACGGGCCCGCCCACGCCGGAGCTGCCGCTGCCCGTCCACGTACTGGACCGGCTCACCGGCGACGGCCCCTTCCGCACCCGGCTCACCGGCTGGCGCTTCCTCATCCGGAGCAACGACCGCGCGGTGGCCGCGGCCGACAGCATGCTCACCCCGGACGGCTGGACCTTCTCGCACTTCTTCGAGGGCCCCTATCTGAATTCCACCGAACGCGCCCTGCGGCAGGCCGAGTCCCTGCCGGCCGACTGCCAGCCGCGCCTGCTGTCCATTCCGGCCCTCTACATGCTGACCCTGTGGCTGCACGGCGACCCCGGCGCCGACGCCTCGTCCGGTGCGCCCGCCCCCGGTGACGTGCTGATCCCGCTCGCCCCGGCCCCGCCCGGCATCGCCGCACACCGCCCCCGCACGGTCGCCGACCTGCTGCCCGCCCTGGCACTGCGCCTCACCCCCGCGCCCGCCGCGAAGACGACCCCGCTCCTGGGCCAGCCCGCCTGACCTCCGCGCCCGCGCCCCCCGTACGAGGCCCCGCGCCCCCCGCACGTCGGCGCGGGGCCTCGCGCCGCCCGTGTGCCCCATCCGGAGTAGCCCTTACGGGCCACCCCGAACCACCCGAAGAGAGGGGGCAGTTGAGCTGAACCGTCCGCACGGGTGACGCGTCCTTGTTCAATAAGAAGAGCTGCCGTGAAATCCCTGCGGAACGACGCCCGTAGGGCAACACTGGGGACCGGACCAACTGATACGGGGGGCGGCCATGAACACCGATTCGAGCCGCGAGAGCACCTTCACCACCACCACGCAGCGAAAGAACCCTTCCATGTGCCAGCACCAACCACCCTGCCCGACCGCCGAATCCGCCGACCGGGAGGCCGCCCACCCGATGGCGCACCACCCGGAGCAGGGCTGGAGCCTGCTGTGCAACGGCGTCCTCCTCTTCGAGGACACCGGCGAACTCCTGCCCGACGGGCAGATCATCGCCCCGCACCGCCCGCTGGACGTGGCCACCGCCGCCTAGGCGTACGCCGCGTCCGACCACCGGCGTCGTACGCCGGGAACAGGACGTACGACGCGGGGGCCGGCCCGGAGCATCCGCTCCGGACCGGCCCCCGACCAGGTCGATCACTGGCTGCCGACCGTCAGTTGTCGTACTCGTCCATCGGGGGGCACGAGCAGACCAGGTTGCGGTCGCCGAACGCGCCGTCGATGCGCCGCACCGGCGGCCAGTACTTGTCCGCCGCCGAGACACCGGCCGGGAAGACGGCCTCCTCGCGGGTGTACGGGTGCTCCCACGCGCCGCCGAGCGCGGCCGCGGTGTGCGGGGCGTTGCGCAGCGGGTTGTCCTCGGCGGGCCACTCGCCGCCCGCGACCTTCTCGATCTCGCCGCGGATCGCGATCATCGTGTCGCAGAACCGGTCGAGCTCGAACAGGTTCTCGCTCTCCGTCGGCTCGATCATGAGCGTCCCGGCGACCGGGAACGACATGGTCGGCGCGTGGAAGCCGTAGTCGATGAGCCGCTTGGCGATGTCGTCCACGCTCACGCCCGTCGCCTTCGACAGCGGACGCAGGTCCACGATGCACTCGTGCGCGACGAGGCCGTTCGGGCCGGTGTAGAGCACGGGGTAGTGCGGCTCCAGGCGCTTGGCGATGTAGTTCGCCGCGAGCACCGCCACCTGCGTGGCCCGCTTGAGCCCCTCGCCGCCCATGAGGCGTACGTACGCCCACGAGATCGGCAGGATGCCGGCCGAACCCCACGGCGCGGCCGAGATCGGGCCGACGCCCGTCTCGGGGCCGGCGGACGGCTGGAGCGGGTGGTTGGGCAGGTACGGCGCGAGGTGCGCGCGCACACCGACCGGGCCGACGCCCGGGCCGCCGCCGCCGTGCGGGATGCAGAAGGTCTTGTGCAGGTTCAGGTGGCTGACGTCGCCGCCGAACTTGCCCGGCTTCGCCAGCCCCACCAGCGCGTTGAGGTTGGCGCCGTCGACGTACACCTGGCCGCCGGCCTCGTGCACGGTCGCGCAGATGTCGGCGACGTGCTCCTCGAAGACGCCGTGCGTGGACGGGTAGGTGATCATCAGCACCGACAGTTCGTCCCGGTACTGCTCGATCTTGGCGCGCAGGTCCTCGACGTCGACCTCGCCGTCGTCGGCGGTCCTGACCACGACGACCTTCATGCCGGCCATGACGGCGCTCGCGGCGTTGGTGCCGTGCGCGGAGGACGGGATGAGGCAGACGGTCCGCTGCTCGTCGCCGTTGGCCCGGTGGTACGCGCGCACCGCGAGCAGACCGGCCAGCTCGCCCTGCGAACCGGCGTTGGGCTGGATGGACACCGCGTCGTACCCGGTGACCTCGGCGAGGCGCTCCTCCAGCTCACGGATGAGCGTGAGGTACCCGGCTGCCTGGTCGACCGGCGCGAAGGGGTGGATCTGGCCGAACTCGGGCCAGGTCACCGGCTCCATCTCGGTGGTCGCGTTCAGCTTCATGGTGCAGGAGCCGAGCGGGATCATGCCGCGGTCGAGCGCGTAGTCGCGGTCGGCGAGCCTGCGCAGGTAGCGCAGCATCGCGGTCTCGGAGCGGTGCGCGTGGAAGACCGGGTGGGTCAGGTACGCGTCCGTGCGCAGCAGCCCCTCGGGCAGCGCCTCGCCGATGTTCCCGTCCAGCGCCTCGATGTCGCCCTCGACACCGAACGCGGCCCAGACGGCGGCCACTTGCGCCCGTGCCGTGGTCTCGTCACAGGCGAAGGACACCAGGTCGGCGTCGACCCGGCGGATGTTCACGCCGTTCTCCCGCGCGGCGGCGACGACCTCGTCGGCCCGGCCCGGAACCCGTACGGTCAGCGTGTCGAAGTACGCGCCGTGCACGACCTCCACACCGCCGGCGCGCAGCCCCTCAGCGAGGATCGACGCGTAGCGGTGCGTGCGCCGCGCGATGCCCTTGAGCCCCTCGGGCCCGTGGTACACGGCGTACATCCCGGCCATCACGGCCAGCAGGACCTGCGCCGTGCAGATGTTGCTCGTCGCCTTCTCACGGCGGATGTGCTGCTCACGCGTCTGGAGCGCCAGCCGGTACGCCTTGTTGCCGTCGGCGTCCACGGACACGCCCACGAGGCGGCCCGGCAGGCTGCGCGCGAACTTCTCGCGTACGGCCATGAACCCGGCGTGCGGACCGCCGAAGCCCATCGGCACGCCGAAGCGCTGCGTGGTGCCCACCGCGATGTCCGCGCCCAGCTCGCCCGGCGACGTCAGCAGCGTCAGCGCCAGCAGGTCGGCGGCGACGGTGACGATCGCCCCGAGCTCGTGCGCGGCGTCGATCACCGGCTTGATGTCCCGCACCACGCCGGAGGCGCCGGGGTACTGGAGCAGCACGCCGAACACACCGCGCTCGGCGGCCTCGGCCGGGACGCCCTCGCTCAGGTCGGCGACGACGACCTCCACACCGGTCGGCTCGGCGCGGGTCCGGAGGACGGCGATGGTCTGCGGAAGCGTTTCCGCATCCACCAGGAACACACCGCTCTTGACCTTGCCCACGCGGCGCGCGAGCGACATGGCCTCGGCCGCGGCGGTGCCCTCGTCGAGCAGCGAGGCGCCCGAGGTCGGCAGCCCGGTCAGCTCGGCGACCATCGTCTGGAAGTTGAGCAGCGCCTCCAGCCGGCCCTGCGAGATCTCCGGCTGGTACGGGGTGTACGCCGTGTACCAGGCGGGGTTCTCCATCACGTTGCGCAGGATGACCGGCGGAGTGAAGGTCCCGTAGTACCCGAGCCCGATCATCGGGGCGAGCACCTGGTTGCGGTCGGCGAGGGTGCGCAGCTCGGCCAGGACCTCGGCCTCGGTGCGCGCGTCCGGAAGCCCCAGCGCCTCGGCGTTCTTGATGGCGTCCGGCACCGCGGCGGCGGTCAGCTCGTCGAGCGACCCGTAACCGACCTGCGCGAGCATCTTGGCCTGCGCTTCGCCATCGGGGCCGATGTGACGCTGCTCGAAGGGAATGCCACGCTCGAGCTCTGCGAGCGGAATACGACGGTTGGCGGTCATCTGCGGAAGGCCTCCTGGTCCGACACGACCTGCGAGGGGCACCACGGCACGGGTACCCGGACGGCCTCCCCCTCTGTCATCTCAACCTGAGAGCTTCACCGGAGCGCCACAGAACCGCGCCCCGACTTTCACCGTCGGTGAGGAAAGGCCACGCACCGGCCTGCGCCGGACCCGCCACCCGCCCTGCTTTCCAGAGTGACCTCGTCCGTGCGGTACAGGGGCCTGAGAGATTCCGGGGAGGAGTTGCTCCTTCGGCGCCTCCGACACGTACTCGGAGGACTCTCCCGCACGGGGTCAGCAGCCTCGGCCAGCCTACCAGCGCACTCATCGTTCGATCCCTCAAGTGGCCAGCCTCGGGAATCTGTTCTTTCGTAGTGTTTTACGGGGATTCACCCAGCAGCTGCTGCGACCAGTTGGAGGGACCGTGCAGACCGACATCGATCCGCGCAGCCTGATCGGCCGCAAGGCGTTCGACCGCAACGGCACGAAGATCGGAACCGTGGACGAGGTCTACCTCGACGACGCCACCGGCACTCCGGAATGGGCGGCCCTGCGCACGGGGCTCTTCTCCCGCGACGCCTTCGTCCCCCTGGAGCCCAGCCGCCTGGAGGACGACACCCTGCACATCCCCTTCGAGAAGTCCCTGATCCGCGACGCCCCCGACTTCGGCGTGGGCCGCCACCTCTCCCCCGAACAGGAACTCCAGCTCTACCACCACTACGGCCTCCACGTCCCCCAATGACAGGGGCGCCCCCGCGAGGACGGCGCCGGGACGAGGTCCGCGGGCCCGGGGCGAGCCGCCGCCCCGAACGGTGACCCTCCGCCCCTACCCCACCAGCGGCAGCGGCTCCCCCGCCGCCAGATCCGGGTCGTCGACCCGAAACGTCCGCACCCGCCCCGGCCCCGCCGACCCCGGTTCCTCGAACCGCACCGTCACCCGCCCCAGCCCGCTCCCCTGCACCCACCCCGGCCCGTACTCCACGTGCCGCACGTCGTGCCCGGCCAGCCACCGCCGCTCGCCGGGCTCCTCCACGGCGGGTTCCTCGACCGGTTCCGGAGCCACGGCCTCCACAGCCGCCCCGGACGCGCCGGCCGCCTCCGCGTCCCGCGCCGCCACCTGCGCGAACAGGTCCTCCTGCGTGAAGTCCGCCAGCCCCGTCACCCCCACCCCCAGCAGCCGCACGCCCCCCGTCGTGTCCACCCCCTCCAGCAACCGGGCCGCCGCCTCCCGCACGACCCCCGGATCGTCCGTCGGCCCCCGCAGGGTCTCCGACCTGGTCAGCGTCGAGAAATCGAATCTCCGCACCTTGAGCACCACGGTCCGCCCCGACCGCCCCGCCCTCCGCAGCCGCTCCACGCACCGGTCCGCGAGCCGCTCCACCTCCAGGCGGACCCGTACGCGGTCGTGCAGGTCCACCTCGAAGGTGTCCTCGACCGACACGGACTTCGCGTCCCGCTCGGCCACCACGGGCCGGTCGTCGAGCCCCTGGGCCATCCGGTGCAGCGAGGCCCCGTGCGCCTTGCCCAGCAGCCGTACGAGCTCGTCCTCGCCCGCCTCCGCCAGGTGCGCGACCGTCGTCATCCCGGCCCGCCGCAGATGGTCGCCGGTGGCGGGCCCGACCCCCGGCAGGATCCGCACCGGCATCGGCGCGAGCAACTCGCGCTCGGTCCCCGGCGCCATCAGCCGCAGCCCGTCCGGCTTGGCCTCCTCCGAGGCGATCTTCGCCAGCATCTTGGACCCCGCGAGCCCCACGGAACCGCTGACCCCGGTCACCCTCCTGATCTCGGCCCGCAGCCACTCCCCGACCGCTCGCGCGGACGCCTCGTCGTCGGCGGCTCCGCCGGCCTCCAGATCCACGAAGGCCTCGTCCAGGCTGAGCGGCTCCACCAGCGGCGACAGCCGCCCCAGCAGCTCCATCACCTGCTCGCTCACCGCGCGGTACACGGCGAAGCGCGGCACCAGGTACGCGGCGTTCGGCGCGAGCCTGCGCGCCTGCGCCGTCGGCATCGCCGAGTGCACACCGAAGCGCCGCGCCTCGTACGAAGCGGTGGCCACCACTCCGCGCGGCCCGATCCCGCCCACCACGACCGGCTTTCCGCGCAGGCTGGGTTTGGCCGCCTGCTCCACTGCGGCGTAGAAGGCATCCATGTCCAGATGCAGAATGGTCGGCGCGGTCCTCACCCCACCGATGCTGCCCTACGCCACTGACAATCGGCCGGACCGCGCACGCCGAGGCCCGGCAGCCACTGACGCGGCAGCCTTCGCCTTAAGCAGCCGAAGCCCCGCACAGGGCCTCACACGGCCCGGTTGCGCCGCCTCGCCAGCTCGTCCCCCGGGTTGTTCCCGACCAGCGTCTCGCCGGTGTCCACGCGTTCCCCGTGCAGTTGCGACAGCGCCGTCTCGACGTCCCGCCACACCACGCCCACGGCGATCCCGAAGACCCCCTGGCCGCCCTGCAGCAGGCTGACGACCTCGTCCGGCGAGGTGCACTCGTACACCGTGGCCCCGTCGCTCATCAGCGTCATCCGCTCCAGGTCCTGGAAGCCCCGGGCCCTCAGGTGCTGCACGGCGGCGCGGATGTTCTGCAACGCGACCCCGGTGTCCAGGAACCGCTTGACGATCTTGAGTACGACGACGTCGCGGAAGCTGTAGAGCCGCTGCGTGCCCGACCCGTACGCGGGCCGCACACTCGGCTCGACGAGCCCGGTGCGCGCCCAGTAGTCCAGTTGCCGGTACGTGATCCCGGCCGCCGCACACGCGGTGGGTCCCCGGTACCCGACCGTCTCGTCCGCTGGCTGGACCGCAGCCGCGCGGGGGAGCTGATTTCCCGCGAGGCGCCCCGTGGGGCGTCCCGTGGAACTTGCTGTGGGGTCGGCCGAACTGCCGAGCGGATACGGCCCGCCCGTCGCCGTACCGTCGCCGCTGATTCTCACGCCGACCTCCGTCCTTGACCTGCCCTGTCGACGGTAGGCAGTCGCCCGGGGTGCGTCAACGATCGCCACACTCGGCACGCCGAGTGATAATCACCCGGAGAGTGGTTTCACCCACCGCTCCTCGGGGAAAGGCTACTCGAATGCGCAGAAGTCCCCGGGGACCCGAAGGCCCGCCGGGGACTCATGACTGGGGCGATCACCGGCCGTTCGCCGGACCGGTCACTGGCTGTTGGTACCGAAGTCCTCCGGCGAGATCTGGTCGAGGAACTCGCGGAACTTCTCCACTTCGTCCTCCTGCTCGTCCGGAATCGCGATCCCGGCATCGTCCAGCACCCCGTCACTACCGTAGATCGGCGTCCCGGTGCGCAGCGCGAGCGCTATCGCGTCCGACGGCCTGGCACTGACCTCCACCCCGCTGGCGAAGACCAGCTCGGCGAAGAAGACCCCGTCCCGCAGATCGGTGATCCGCACTTCGGTGAGCTCCTGGCCGACCGCTTCGAGCACGTCCTTGAACAGGTCGTGCGTCAGCGGCCTGGCGGGGGCCAGCCCCTGCTGGGCGAAGGCGATGGCAGTGGCCTCACCCGGTCCGATCCAAATGGGAAGGTACCGATCGCCTCCCACTTCACGCAGGAGCACGATCGGCTGGTTGTTGGGCATTTCCACCCTGACACCTACGACGTCGAGCTCGTTCACACAGCAACCCTAGGACGTGCCCGACCGGTTTGGATAGTCGGGCTCCTGTTCACTCCACCTGCGGCGCGGTTTCGCCCCACCCGTGGCTCAGTTCGTACCTGCCCGCAGCGCGGTCTGCACCAGTGCCGCGTGCAGCCGTACGGACAGCCCCGCCAGCTCCCGGGTGGTCGCCTCGGCGTGCGCCCTGGTCTGCGGATTGCGGTGCCTGCGCAAGGGCGCGACGATGTTCCCGATCAGTCCGGCCTCGCGGTCCGCCGCGGCCTTCATGGCCCGCAGGTGCCTCGGCTCCAGACCGAATTTCCCCAGGTCCGACACGATTTTCGCCACCGTGACGGTCTCCGCGTCGTAACCGCCGTCCGGCAGTTGCGCGATCAGTCCGTACGCTTCCCACTCGACCAGGTCGCTCTCCTCGACCTCCGCCGCCGCCAGCAGCTCCTCGCGGCCCAGCCGCGCCGCCGTCACCCGCTCGGCGACCGCCTCCGACGCCCCGTCGAGCAGCTCGCGCGGCCCGCCGGGCGACGGCAGCCGGACCTCCTCGCCGCGCTCCAGCGCCTCCAGGTGCTCCTTGATGACCTTGAGCGGCAGGTAGTGGTCACGCTGCATCCGCAGCACCTGGGCGAGCCGCTCGACGTCCTCGGGACCGAACTTCCGGTACCCGGACGGCGTGCGCTGCGGCTCGACCAGCCCCTCCGCCTCCAGAAAGCGGATCTTGGAGATCGTTACTTCGGGAAATTCCTCGCGCAGCAGGCTGAGCACCGAACCGATGCTCATCAGCCTGCCGCCGGCGGAGGCGGTGCCGCGCGCGGCACCGCCCGTCTGGATTCGCAGCATGGACCTTCCCTGAAGGGACCCGGAGGATCAGACGCCCTGCTGGCTCGCGTAGAAGACCAGCCGGTACTTACCGATCTGCACCTCGTCGCCGTTCGCCAGCAGGACCGCGTCGATGCGCTCCCGGTTGACGTACGTGCCGTTGAGGCTGCCGACGTCGGAGACGGTGAAGCCACCGTCCGCGCCGCGGCGGAACTCGACGTGCCGCCTGGAGACGGTCACGTCGTCGAGGAAGATGTCGCTCTGCGGGTGGCGGCCGGCCGTGGTCAGCTCGCCGTCCAGCAGGAAGCGGCTTCCCGAGTTGGGACCGCGGCGCACCACCAGCAGCGCCGCACCCCGCGGCAGCGCGTCGACCGCGGCCTGGGCCTCGGGCGACAGCGACGGCAGCTGGGTCTGCCCCGTCTTCTCCGCCTCGTAGGCCTCCAGGCCCGAGATGGAGATGGTCGACGTGGTCTCCGAGGGCCGCTCGGCGGCGGCTCCGGCCCGCAGCGGCGCACCGCAGTTGGAGCAGAAGCGGCTGTCGGCGGCGTTCCGGTGACCGCACCTCGTGCACACGGGCAACCCAGACATGGACGGATCCTCCTGCCGAGACTGCCCCACGTGGTGGGCGCTGGTTGCGTACGGGTCGGAAGCAAACCCTCCACCCGTACCTGAGGTTGATGGTTCTCCGGAACCTATGCGGCCGGGTCCGGCCGGGTCAACAGACGGCGCGCCGCGGCCGCCGACCTCGTCGCGGAAGAGCGGGCGCTCGCCGCTCGGCTCCTCCGCCTCACCGGGGCGCGGGGCACGGTGACGCGCAGTGTGGGAGCTGCTGTCGTCGCGTGCACTCTTGCCGAACAATTTCGCAAACAACTTCACGGGCGATTCCCCTTGACCGAAACAGACCCGCCCGTGGGGCAGGACGAACCCTGCGTCAACAAACCTGCTGACTTGGACATTCTCACAACGTCCGTATCACTCGGACAGTTTCCACCACGCACCGCGTCCTCGGTGCGCCGACCCCCCGCAACCTCATGCCCTTGTCCGACAACGCTCATTCGCCCAGCCTTCACTGCGATGACGACCGAGCGTAGTCAGGCCGCTTCGCCGGTCGCAAGGCATTCACGACGATCTTCTCAAGTCGCTGGACCACGGCGGTGGCCTGCTCCTTCTCCAGAGTCTGCACGACACCGCCGGGGATGTTCAGCGCGGGCTCCAGATCCTGCGGCTTCCCGATCACCTTGAAGGTGTAGGGGGCGGCGACGTTCTTCCCGTCGATCTGAATGCTGCCTGCGTCACCGGAGAAATACGTGTTGGCCACGACGCGCACGTCATTGATCTGCACGGCCTCCGCCCCGGCGGCACGCAATTCCTGAATGGTGTCCAGCAGCCGGTCCGGCTCGACGGTCTTGTGCGGGTCCTGGACGGTCAGCGTGATGCCGGGCCCCTGTGCGCCCACCGTGCCCGCCAGGACGCCGAGCTGGCGCTCCTTCTCCAGCGTCTGCTTGCGCGCCTCCTCGGCCTGGTCCGAGCTGCTCTCCAGCTCCGACTTCTGCGCGGTCAGCCGCTGCTTCTCGTCCTCCAGGCGCTGCGTACGGTCGTCCAGCTCGTCCAGGATCCGTACGAGGTCCTCCTGCCGCGCACCGCGCAGCGCACCGTCCTCGTTGGTGGAGTTCACCTGGATCGCCAGCCCGAGCCCCAGCCCGAACAGCAGCAGCGCCACGATCAGTTGGGCCCGGGTGACCCGCGGCGGCCACAGCCCCGCGATCAGCCTCTGACGACCCGTCACTTCGCGGTGCTTGTGGTGCTCCTCGGGCGCGGGCCGCTCGGGAAAGACGTCCCGCTCCTGCGGGAGCGGACCCGGCGCTTCGGTTCCGTTGCTCTCGTTGCTCACCGGCGTCACGCCCGGAAGATGTGCCGCCGGATGGCGGCAGCGTTGGAGAAGATGCGAATGCCGAGCACGACGACCACACCGGTCGACAACTGCGCGCCGACCCCCAGCTTGTCGCCGAGGAAGACGATCAGGGCCGCGACCACGACGTTCGACAGAAAGGACACGACGAAGACCTTGTCGACGAAGATCCCGTCGAGCATCGCCCGCAGTCCGCCGAAGACCGCGTCCAGCGCGGCGACGACGGCGATCGGCAGATAGGGCTCGACCACCGCCGGCACTTCGGGCCGGACCAGCAATCCGACCACGACTCCCACGACGAGGCCCAGTACGGCGATCACGATGTGCCCTTCTCTGTCTTCTGCGGTTCGGCCACGCCCTTCGCCGCGCCTGCGGCCAGCGGCTGGGCGATGCGTACGATCAGGCTCGGCGCGGCCGGGAGCCGCACCTCGTCCTGGTCGGCGATGCTCGTACGGATGCCGTAGCTCTCCTGCAAGGCATGCAGGTACTGCCCGTCGGCACTGTCGTTGAACGTCGTGTCCAGATGCTTGCCGCCCACGGCCAGCACGGTGTACGGCGGTGCCAGCGGCCGGTTGTCGACCAGTATCGCGTCGCCCGCCGCCCGGATCGCCGAGAGCATCGTCAGCCGCTGCCCGTTGATCGCGACGGCCTCCGCACCCGACTGCCAGAGCCCGTTCACGAACCGCTGCATGTCCCGGTCGCGGACCCGGCCGGTGTCGGCGAAGCCACTGCTGCCACGCGGCCCGTCACTGCCCTCACCGGTCTCCTTGGCGTCGTCCACGACCAGTTTGACGCCCGGTCCGGTCACGGCGGTTGCTCCGGAGAGCAGGGAAACCAGTTCCGCCTGGTCGCCCCCGTGCTGCTCCAGGGCCTTGCGCTGCCGCTCCCCCACGTCCACGCGCAGGGCCTCGACGTCCTTCTCCAGCCTGTCGGCGCCGGCGGTCTCGGCCTGAATCCTGTCCACGAGCTTCTCGCGCTCCTTCGCGACCACGGGGGCCGCCAGCCGCGCGTTCGCCGCCCCGAGCGTGACCACCGCCGCCGCCAGCACCAGGCAGGCCGCCAGGCCGAGCTTCCTGCGCAGGGTGCGGGGCATCCCGGCGGTGCCGTCGGCCTCCTGCCGGGCCGCCGCCTCGGCGTACCCGTCGTCGAGACTGTGCTCCATCACGTTCGTCAGCAGCGACATCGACGCGTCGGGGCGCCGCGGTGGAGAAGGAGTGCTCCGAACGGGGGGCTGCTGCGACATGCCGCACATCGTCGCATGTCGCAGCCCCTGTCACCGAATGCCCCCACCGGCGCACCGGAGGCCGTCGCACGACGCCCTCCGGCACGCCGGCGCTGCGTCAGTGACCCGCGCTGTCGACGATCGCCGCCCACTCGTCCAGGAGCGCCTGCGCGGAGTCGTCGTCCGGCCCCTCCGCCCACAGATGGGTGACGGCCTCCGCCGGGTCGGGCAGCACCATCACCCAGCGCCCGTCGGCCTCCACGACCCGGACGCCGTCGGTGGTGTCCACCGACCGCTCCCCGGCCTCCTCGACCACCCGGCGCATCACGAGCCCCTTGACGGCCCACGGAGTCGCCAGGTCGCGCCGCAGCACGTGCGCACGCGGTATCCGCGCGTCGATCTGGCTCAGCCGCAACTGCGTCCTGGCCACCAGCCCGATGAGCCGTACGAAGGCAGCGGTGCCGTCGAAGACACTGCTGAACTCCGGCACGATGAACCCGCCGCGCCCGTCCCCGCCGAAGATGGTCGTGTCCTCACGCGCGACCCTCGTCAGGTCGTCCGGCGACGTGGTCGTCCATTCCACCTGCGTCCCGTGGTACGCCGCCACCTGCTCGGCGACCCGCGTGGTCGTCACGGGCAGCGCCACCCGCCCGCTGCGCCGTTCCGCGGCCACCAGGTCGAGCATGACCAGCAGCGCCCGGTCGTCCTCGATGATCTTTCCGCGCTCGTCCACCAGCGACAGCCGCTCGCCGACCGGATCGAACCGCACGCCGAAGTCAGCACGCGCCGAGGCCACGATCTCCCCCAGGCGTACGAGTCCGGCCCGCCGGGACTCGGCGGTCTCGGTCGGCCGCGCCTCGTCGAGACCCGGGTTGATCGTCAGCGCGTCGACCCCGAGCCGCCCCAGCAGGCTGGGCAGCACGAGCCCGGCACTGCCGTTCGAGGCGTCGACGACGACCTTGAGCCCGGAGTCCGCGATCCCCGTCGTGTCGAGGTTCCGCAGCAGCGACCCGGTGTACGAGTCGAAGACGCTCGCCGGGAAGTGCAGGTCGCCGATCTCCCCGGGGAACGCCCGCCGGTACTCCTGGCGCGCGTACACCCGGTCCAGCTTGCGCTGTCCGCCCTGCGAGAGGTCCGCACCGCGCTCGTCGAAGAACATGATGTCCACCGAGTCCGGCACCCCGGGCGTCGTGCGGATCATGATCCCGCCGGCACTGCCCCGGGCCGTCTGCTGCCGCGCCACCGGCAGCGGCACGTTCTCCAGGTCCCGTACGTCGATGGCACTGGCCTGCAGCGCGGAGATGACCGCCCGCTTCAGCGCGCGGGCGCCCCGGGAGTGGTCGCGCGCCGTGGTGACCGTCGAGCCCTTCTTCAGCGTCGTCGCGTACGCGCCCGCCAGCCGTACGGCCAGCTCCGGCGTGATCTCCACGTTCAGGATTCCGGAGACCCCGCGCGCTCCGAAGAGGTGCGCCTGCCCCCGGGACTCCCAGATCACCGACGTGTTGACGAAGGCGCCGGCCTCGATCGTCTTGAACGGGTAGACCCGCACATTGCCCTGGATGATCGATTCTTCACCGACGAGGCACTCGTCGCCGATGACCGCCCCGTCCTCGATCCGGGCGGCACGCATGACGTCGGTGTTCTTGCCGATCACACATCCGCGCAGGTTGCTGTGCGGCCCGATGTAGACGTTGTCGTGGACGACGGCCTTGTGGAGGAAGGCCCCGCTCTTCACGACGACGTTGGACCCGATCACGCTGTGCTCGCGGATCTCCGCCCCGGCTTCGACCTTGGCGTAGTCACCGATGTACAGCGGCCCTCTGAGTACGGCGTCCGGGTGCACTTCCGCACCCTCGGCGACCCAGACCCCGGGCGAGATCTCGAAGCCGTCGAGCTCGACGTCGACCTTGCCCTCCAGCACGTCGGCCTGCGCCTTGACGTAGCTCTCGTGCGTACCGACGTCCTCCCAGTAGCCCTCGGCGACATAGCCGTAGACCGGCTTACCCTCCTTCATGAGCTGCGGGAAGACGTCCCCCGACCAGTCCACGGAGACGTCCGCGTCGACGTAGTCGAAGACCTCGGGCTCCATCACGTAGATGCCGGTGTTCACGGTGTCCGAGAAGACCTGCCCCCAGGTGGGCTTCTCCAGGAACCGTTCGACCTTCCCTTCCTCGTCCACGATCGTGATGCCGAATTCCAGCGGGTTCGGCACCCGGGTCAGGCACACGGTGACCAGTGCGCCCTTCTCCTTGTGGAAACGAATGAGGTCCGTCAGGTCGAAGTCGGTGAGCGCGTCTCCGGAGATGACCAGAAAGGCGTCGTCCTTCAGCGCGTCTTCGGCATTCTTGACGCTGCCCGCGGTGCCGAGTGGCTTCTCCTCGTTGGCATAGGTGAGCTCCATGCCGAGCTCTTCGCCATCGCCGAAGTAGTTCTTGACGAGCGAGGCGAGAAACTGCACGGTTACGACGGTCTCGTTGAGCCCATGCCGCTTGAGCAGCCTCAGCACGTGTTCCATGATCGGCCGGTTGGCCACCGGCAGAAGCGGCTTGGGCATGCTTGAGGTCATGGGGCGAAGACGCGTGCCTTCGCCACCGGCCATCACGACGGCCTTCATGTCGGAAGATTCCTCCTTGGACGAGAGAAGGTCCAGCCGACCGGGCCCGTCGAATTCTGGCCTTCACAGCCTCAGGAGGCCCACGAGGGCCGGCGCTGCGCTGCGCCGCTTCGACAGGGTCAATCGGTCGCGGTGTCCGCCTTCACCAGACGACGGACCTGGACCACATACAGAATCCCTGCCCACCAATAGAGGGTTGTACCCCATCCGGCGAACGCCCATCCGAAAATAGCACCAAGTTCCCCGAGCCACCCGTCCTGAACGCTGAGCAGCAACAGGGGGAAGGCGTACATCAGATTGAACGTCGCCGCCTTCCCGAGGAAGTTCACCTGTGGCGGCGGATAGCCGTGTCGACGGAGGATGCCCACCATCACGAGCAGCATGAGTTCGCGCGCCAGAAGGGCCGCCGTGACCCACCAGGGCAGGATCTCGCGCCAGGTCAGCCCGACCAGGGTCGACAGGATGTAGAGCCGGTCGGCAGCGGGGTCGAGCAACCGCCCCAAGCTGCTGATCTGGTTCCACTTGCGCGCGAGCTTGCCGTCGAGGTAGTCGCTGACGCCGCTGAGCATCAGCACCAGCAGGGCCCACCAGTCACTGTTGGGCCCGCCGAACACGGGGCGGAGGATCAGCCACAGGAACAGGGGCACGCCAACGAGACGAGCCATGCTCAGAATGTTGGGGATGGTGAGCACCCGGTCCGTCTGAACGCGAGTCTCCTGGACCTCCACCCGGGGGCCTCCTGCTGTGGGAACGTGCCGACGATTTTCCCCCTGACCTTACCCTCAGCCACCACCGCCGACCGCACAGGGGTGTACGCGCCCCATAAACGCAGAAAAGCCCCGTACCGGTTTCCCGGTACGGGGCTTTTCCACAATGATTGTTCGGCGGCGTCCTACTCTCCCACAGGGTCCCCCCTGCAGTACCATCGGCGCTGAAAGGCTTA